>NZ_JAAOIR010000001.1:1362634-1703293 GCF_011440375.1 Halorubellus sp. JP-L1 | reverse complement strand
GCGGTGCTCGCCCGCGCCGGCGGCGTCCCTCGCGGGTGTGTGGCCCGCGCCGGCTCGCGACGCGCTCACTGCGTTCGCGCGGTGCTCGCCGGAGCGGGCTCGCTCGCGCGCCGAACCGGTGGTGTGGTGAGGGTGTTCCGCTATGCTTAAATTCGGCGAGTCGGTAGGTGTGGGTGCGCCAAGGTGGCAGAGTCCGGCCGAACGCAGCGGCCTGCAGAGCCGCACCCCCGCCGGTTCAAATCCGGCCCTTGGCTTCTCGCTGTTCGCGTTCGTTGTTCGTGAGTGTTCTCTGTGGTGTTCTGGTGGATGGCTTCGGTGAGTGGTTCGTGCTGGTGGGTGGTGTGGTCGGCGTCGGTGTCGTGTTTCGTGCTCGTGCGCAGTTAGTAACCGTTATACCGAGTGCGTCCTTCGCTTCGATTATGCAACGACGAGCAGCGGCGGCGTATATCGCGTTCTTTCTCGTGATCGCTGCCGGGTCGTACGCGTTCATCGCGACTGCGGACGCGCCCGACGTCACGATCAGTGGTGACGACGTACGCGAGATCGAGGAGGGTGATACCGTGACGGTCGATGGTCGGACGTACACGGTCGCGTCGGTGTCCGCGACGGCCGAAGAGGGCGGTGGTCACGGTGGCGGTGGTGGTGTGTCGTACGAGATCGTCTTCGAGTGGACGAACGAGTCGGCGGAGTACTCGGAGACGTGGGCGGCGAATTCGACGGTCGAGTACGAGAATCAGACGCGGCGCGTCCTGCCGGAGAACGGGACTGATCGCGTTCTCCTTCGTTGGGAGCCGACCGAGCAGTATCGGCCTGCGTGGGATGGTGGCGTCCAGTACATCGATAGTGCGCCGGACGAGGGTGGTCGACAGGACGTCGCGGTTACGGCGTTCGTCTCGAATTCGTCGAACGAGTCGATCCAGAACGTGACGCTCCGCGAGTCGGAGACGATCGACCGTAGTGGGAACCAGACGACGGTTGCGAACGTCTCGAACAGTTCCGTGCGTCTCGAGTGGATTGCGCCGACGACGAACGAGGTCGCCGCGGCGAACCACCAGAACGTCTCCCTGAACGGACAGCCGTACGTCGTTCACTTCGAGGACAACGATACCGTCCGCCTGGGGCAGGGCGAGAACCAGCAGCAAGCGCTCCAGGACACCATCCGGAAGGAGAGTCGGTTCCACGACCGCATCAACGGCGTCTGGGGGATCACGATCGGGAGTACCACGACTATCGTCCTCCTGCTCGGGCTCGCGTTCCTCCCCCGTAAGGAGTAACGCTCGCCACCTCGAGTCGACGGCTTCTCTCACGCATCTCACGACCAGCGCTCGCCACTGCGCGTTCTCCACGCCGCGCTACGCGTCGTCACCCGTAGCTCGACGCGACGGACCGGGAGGGACTTGAACCACGGTCACTTCGCTCACATTCGTTCGCTACGCGCGACTCGCAGGGTTCAGTCCCTCCGTGGCCGCTCCGCTCGGCACGTTCGTCTTCCGAAGCGTACACGCTTCGACGTCCCGCTCACTCCGTTCGCGGGACCCTCGCAAGAGCGGGCCGGGAGGGACTTGAACCACGGTCACTTCGCTCACTTCATTCGCTCCGCTCCCTGATTCAAGTCCTCCCGTTCCGATTCGCGCTGCTCACCGTCGTTCGCAGCGCGAAGTAGCGGGCCGGGAGGGACTTGAACCCCCGACCGTCTGGTTAAAAGCCAGACGCTCTGCCAACTGAGCTACCGGCCCTCGTGGGTTGGTTTCGGTCGCGCGTATTTAAGGATTGTCGATGCAGTGGAGAACGCTTAGGAGCGTGCTGGGTGAGCGTCCTCGTATGGAGTCACTGGATGCGGTGGATGGTGGCGAGGTGCGGTCAGTGTTGTCGTCGATCGTGGAGTATGCGTCGACGCCGGGTGAGGAGGCTGCGGTGGTCGCGTGGTTCCGTGATCGGCTCGAGGAGTGGGGGTTCGAGACGGTGACGTGGGAGGCGGACGCGAACGTGCTCGCGGAGCATCCGTCGTTCCCGGACGACCCGGCGGCGATTGACGTCGCGGATCGGCCGAGCGTCGGCGGCGTCCTCGAGTTCGGCGATCCGGATGCGGGGCGGACGCTCGTCCTGAACGGGCACGTGGACGTCGTGCCGGCGTCGGAGGGATCGTGGTCGAGTCCGCCGTTCGAGGCGACGTGGAACGGCGACGAACTCACGGCGCGTGGTGCGGCGGACATGAAGGGCGGGGTGGTCGCGGCGGCGTTCGCGGCGCGTGCGGCCGCCGAGCGTGCTCGCGACCGCGGGCTCGACGGCCGTCTCGTCGTGGAGGCGGTCGCTGGCGAGGAGGAGGGTGGGATCGGTGCGGCGAGTGCTGCGTTGGATTCGCCGTACGACTTCGAGCGCGACGCGTGCATCGTCGCGGAACCGACCGAGCTGGACTGTATCACGGCGGTCGAGGGGAGTCTCATGGGCGAGATCCGGTTGGAGGGGCGGAGTGCGCACGCGGCGACGCGGTGGCGTGGCGAGAGCGCAATCGAGCACTTCGAGCGCGTTCACGAAGCGTTGCGTGCGTTCGAGCGTGAGCGCGACGAGACCATCACGCATCCGCTGTACGACGAGTTCCCGATCCGGTGGCCGGTGAACGTCGGAACGGTTCGCGCGGGCGAGTGGGCGTCGTCGGTGCCGGCGGCGCTCGAGGCGGGCGTCCGGGTGGGTGTCGCGCCCGGGGAGACGGTCGACGAGGTCGAGGGCGCGGTCCGCGAGCGGTTGCGTGCGGTCGCGGACGCGGACGCGTGGACGCGAGACAATCCGCCGGTGTTCGAGCGCGAGGGTATCCAGTTCGAGCCGGCGGCGGTCGACGTCGACGAGCCGGTCGTGGACGCGGTCCGCGATGCGATGACGAGCGCGGGTCTGGACGACGAACCGCACGGGGCGACGTACGGTGCGGACTCCCGGCACTACGTGGCGGCGGGGATTCCGACGGTCGTGTTCGGTCCGGGGAGTATCGATCAGGCGCACTTCCCGGACGAGACGGTCGACGTCACCGAAGTGCGCGAGGCGGCTGCGGTGATTGCGGACGCGGCGGTCGGGTTCCTCGATGGGGAGTGACGAATGCGACGGGGCGACAGGAATTAACCGTCTTCCGCACGAGTGCGGTGTATGGTATCACGCGTCTTGGTTCCGATGGGCGACTCCGAGATGGCCGAGCAGGCGCTTCGGCACGCGCTGGAGGTCTATCCGTCCGCGGAGATCGCCGTCGTCCACGTGGTCGGCGGAGCGTCGTCGATGATGGGTCAGGCGGCGAGTCTCGCGCTCGAAGCGGACACCGAGGGGGCGATGGCGGAACGCGCCGAAACGGTCCTCGAACGTGCGAGAGCGATCGCTTCGGACTACGACGCGGAGATAGAAACGGACGTGCTGGCGGGGCGACCCGCGAAGGCCATCGTGGAGCGAGCCGCGGCGTTCGACGTGGTCGTCGTCGGGAGTCACGGCGGGTCGGTGGTCGACCGACTGTTCGGCGGGGACGTCGCGAAGTCGGTGTTCGAGGGGTCGCCGGTCACGGCGACGGTGGTTCGAGAGGATCAGTCGTAGCGTTCGGGGTCGTAGGCGGCGAGTGCGTCGGCGAGAACGCTTCCGGGGGTGCGGTTTTCGGCGGCGGCTTGCCGGCGGAGTTCGGTGTACGCGGCGAGGGGAAGGTCGACGTCGAGGTGGCCTGGGTGGACGTCGTGGTCGCGGAGGGCGGCGTCGATTGGGGTGTCGTCGTCGACGGCGCTCGCGATCGAGCGGACGTCGCGGACGGTGAGGTCGGCGTCGAGGACGGCCCATGCGAGGAGAAAGCGGGCTTCGCCGGCGAGGCGCGCGACGTGTTTCGCGGCGGTCGGGGCGATGTCGCCGCGGGCGACGTGCAGTCGGACTTCGCGCGGGAGGTCGTGGACGCGCGCCCACTTCCGGATGAAGGAGACGGTGGCGGCGCCGTCGGTGCGTTCGGCGGCGGTCTTGTACGAGCCGACGCCGCGGACGAGGGCGGCGCACGCGGCGGCGCCGCGGAGGACGTACACGTGGTCGTCGTCGCCGACGCTACTGGTCGCGAACCGCGCGACGGTGTCAGCGGCGAGGGCGACGCTCTCGGGGTCGTCGGGGTCGAACTGGACCGCTTCCTCCGGCGTCTGGCCCGTGATCGCTGGGTCGCCGCGGATGACGGGCTTCCCGACGGGCGAGGTCCGGTCGGCGCGCGGCACGTCCTCGTCTGGCATCTGGTGTTCGTTGGGGGCGCGTGGAGAAAAACCGTGGGCTCTATTCGTCGCGGGTCTCCGAGAGGTGCTCCCAGATCTCGGTGCAGCCGGCGCCGGGTTCGACGTCCCGGAGGTGTGCGTCGTCGCGGTCGGCTTCGTCGTCGGTGTGCTCGACGTCGTCGACGGCGTCCTCGGGTTCGGCGTCGGTGGCGGTCATGCGTCGGTGTCCTCGTGGAGTTCGGGTGCGACGTCGGCCGATGGGGCGACGTCGTTCGCTGCGTTCGTCTGCGTCGCCGCGCTCGGTCCGGGTTCCGCTGGCGGGTCGTCGGTGGCGTGGGGGGGAGTCATCGAGAGGTCGTACGGACGGGGCGGGGTTAAGGGAGTCCGTGGCCCCAATCGTGTCCGGCACTCACGGGTACCGGAGGGGGTTTCCGGTATCTCGGTCGTCGATTGCGGGCCGTAATCGACCGACGGCGAGTGGCTCTGGGCGCGTGGTGGCGTCGTGGACGGCACGGACGTTTGCGGTCCCCGACGGGGCCTTGGTTGTGGCGGCCGGAGTGGGGGTATGACGACGCAACTCCGCGTTCTCGACGACGGTGCGTGGGTGTCCGTGGACAACCGCCGGCAGGTGGCGACGACGGACGTCTGGCCGTTCGTGGCGACGGACTTCTGTTCGTGTTCGACGGCGTTCGTCCTCCTGGAGGCGTTCACGGACGTCGGCGTGGACGGCCGGGAGGTCGTCGTCGACGGCGTCGGTCGCTGCGTGGACTGCGGCGAGAAGCAGACGTTCGCGGGGCTGGGCGTCGGGCGCGTCCTCGACGGGTCGTTCCGCGCGTACCCGCCGGATGGGGTGCGGGCGACGAGCGAACCGGTCGTGTAGGCCGTGCTCGGGGTCGCAGTATTCTCCGGTTCCGGGGAGTACGGGGGATTCCTGACGCGACGGCTGGGGGTATGACCCCGTGGCGCGTCTGCTCGTTCAAGGATGCCCACGGACGTCGAGGAGTGGAAGGCCGAGGTCTATGGTACCGACATCCGCGAGCACATCGAGCGGTTCGCGGCGGAGGGATGGGACTCGATCCCGGAGGACGAACGCGACGCGTGGTTCGAGCGCTTCAAGTGGTACGGGTTGTACCACCAGCGCGCGGGCCAAGAGAGCTACTTCATGATGCGGATCGGGACGCCGAACGGCGTGCTGGAGCCCGGACAGTTGCGCGTGGTCGGCGAGGTCGCGCAGGAGTACGCGAGCGGTCCCGTCTCGAATCCGGAGTTCGGCGATTCGTGGGCGGACTACACGACCCGGCAGGCGATCCAGCTGCACTGGATCAAGGTCGAGGACATCGTCGAGGTCTGGGACGCGCTCGAGTCCGCGGGCCTCTCGACGGTGCAGGCGTGCGGTGATTCGTGGCGGAACATCGTCGGCTGTCCGGTCGCGGGGAAGGACGAACACGAGCACGTCGACGCCTTGGAGACCGTGTACGACTTCCAGCGCGAGTTCAAGGAGAACGACCGGTACGAGAACATGCCCCGGAAGTGGAAGGTCGCGGTCAACGGCTGCCGCGAGGGTTGCGGGCAGGGCGACATCAACGACCTCTCGTTCGAGCCGGCGACGAAGGACGGCGTGAAGGGGTACAACGTCCGCGTCGGTGGCGGGCTCGCGCGGAACGAGCCGCGGCTCGCGCGCGACATCGACGTGTTCGTGCCCCACGGGAAGGCGGCGAAGGTCGCGGACGGCGTCTCGGCGCTGTTCGAGGCGTACGGGAACCGCGAGGACCGCTACTCGGCGCGCATCAAGTTCCTCGTCGACGAGTGGGGCGCCGAGAAGGTCCGCCGGGTCCTCCAGGAGGAGTTCGTCGACTTCGAACTCCAGTCCGCGGGCGAGGACTTCCGCGACGAGTACAGCTACAACGCGGGCCGGGAGGGCGACGGGCACGACGACCACGTCGGCGTGCATCCGCAGGCGGACGGGAAGAACTACGTCGGCTTGAACGTCCTCGTCGGCCGGATGGGGACGGAGGACGTCCTCGAACTCGCCGACCTCGCCGACGAGTACGGCAGCGGCGAGGTTCGCCTGACCCAACGTCAGAACGTCATCGTCACGGACGTTCCCGACGAGAACCTCGACGAGCTGCTCGCCGAGGACCTTCTCGTGGACTACGAACCCGACCCGAGCCCGTTCATGCGTGGCTCGATCGCGTGCACGGGCACGGAGTTCTGCTCGCTCTCGATCGTCGAGACGAAGAACCGGATGGTCCGGTACGCGCGACACCTCCGCGACACCGTCGACCTCCCCGACGAGGTCGAGGACTTCCACGTCCACCTCTCGGGCTGCACGGCGTCGTGCGCGCAGCCCCAGATCGCGGACGTCTCCCTCAGGGGGATGAAGACGCGGAAGGACGGCGAGCCCGTGGAGGCGTTCGACCTCGGCCTCGGTGGCGGCCTCGGCGAGAACCCGCGGTTCGCGGACTGGGTCGGCGAGCGCATCCCCGCGGACGAGGTCCCGGGCGCGATCGCGAACCTCGTCGACTCGTACAAGGCCCAGCGCGATGGCTCGGAGACGTTCCGGGACTTCGTCGAGCGCCACGACGAGGACGACCTGGAGGCGCTCGTCGAGCCGGAGGAGACGAGCTACGAGGACCCGATGATGCACAACACGAAGCGGACGTGGTATCCGTACGCGGAGGACGACGACATGGCGGCGTCGCCGGCGCCGACGGACCGCGACGGCGTCCCGCTCGACCGGGGCGGCGACGACGCCGCGCCGGCGGACGACTGATGCCGCTGGCTACCGTAGTCCGAGCCGAGAACGCATGGTAGGACGCCTGATGCGCGTGAACGCGTACACGACGCTCGACCTCGTCGACTGCAAGGTCCGGACCGCCGACGACGAAGCGACGGGGCTCGGCGTGGCGAACGCGACGAGCGCGCGCGAGGACCCCGACTGCGTGCAGTTGCAGTTCGAGGCCGACGGCCAGCCCGAGGGCGTCACCGGGCACGTCGACGAACTCGAACTCGACCCCGAGCAGGCGCGCGAACTCGCCGCGGATCTCGAGACGCATGCCGATAAGGTCGAGGCGGCGCAGGCGGGCGGCACCGAGGACTGAATCCGTTCGTTCTCACGCTCCCAGCGCCGCGAGGAGTAGCGACACCGTCCCGAGGGCGAGCAGTACGAGCGACGTCCGGCGGGGAAGCTCCCGTCCGCCGAGTGGTTTGCCGAGGACGGTCGCGTCCGGGAACGCGACGCTCGCGATGGTGGTCAGTATCATCCCGACGCCGGACGCGACGACGACCCACCCGATAGTGGGCGACGTAGTGACGGCGTCGCGGAAGGTGACGACGAGGGATGCGCCGACGGTGAGGGTCGCGGCGACCGAGAGCGCGCGCTCGGACATGTTTCAACGATGCGGGTGATGGGTTGAATACTCTCGGTGTGGGGTGCCGTCGTCGGCCTCGACCTCGACGAACCGCCGGGATCAGTCGCCGTGGAGGACGTCGGTGACGTCGTCGGCGAACTGGGGGCGGAGCGTCAGGCGCGCGTCGCAGCGCGGGCAGTGCACGGCGACGCCGTAGGGGCGCTGCCGTTGCTCCCAGTCGCCTTCGACGGGGGCGTCGCGGCCGCAGTCGGGGCAGAAAAGCGTCGCCTTCGGTGGCGTCGCTGGAGGCGGGTCGTCGCTATCGCGTCGCTGGAGGGACTCCTGGGCGGTCATGGCTGAGGCTAGTGGCTGGAGGCGTAAATACTTCCTCTGAGGCTGTGTCACCATGCCAAACGAAGCGTTCGCGCGGTCCGCGCCGGCGACTGGTCGGCGTCAGCGTGCGTCGAGGTCGAGTGCGTCGAACGGCGTCGCGGGCGGTGGACTGGAAGCGTTCACCTCCCACTCGATGCCGTCGTGGTCGACGACGAACGCGGCCGTCTCGCGCTCGTCGACGTCCCAGCCGCGGTCGCGGGCGCGGGCCGCGATGGCCGCGACGTCGTCCGCGTCGACGTGCAGCGCGACGTGACCGAGCGGGCCAGCGGCGTCGCCGTCGGCCGACCCGGTGGCCTCGCCCTCGGTCGACTCGGTGGCGTCTTCGACTTCGGCGACCGCGATGGCGGCGTCCTCGCGGCCGAGGAACGTCATGCCGGGGTCGACGCCGGCGGCCGTCGCCGTCTCCCAGTCCATGCCGTCGGGGAGTGCGCCGAACTCGCCGTCGTACGTGCCCTCGCGGAACAGGACGTCGAGGCCGAACACGTCGCGGTACGCGCGCTCGGCTCGCGCGACGTCGGCGACGGCGAGCGTGACGTGGTGGATGCGGTGAACGCCCATGCCAGTCGCGTTCGAGGCCGAGCCTCTTGACGGTTCGGCGAGGTCGCCGTCTGGTGCGTCGAGGAGTTAGGCGAGGCTGACGTCGAGGAAGTGACTGCTCATGCCAAGCTGACGTCGAGGTAGAGCATGACGACGACGCCGATCATGAGGCCGGTGGTCGCGACTCGCTCGTAGCCTCGCGAGTGCGTCTCGGGGACGATCTCGTCGCTGATGACGAACAGCATCGCGCCGGCGGCGAACCCCATCGCGTACGGGAGGAGTGGGGCGGCGAGCGTGACGGCGAGCGCGCCGAACACGCACAGCGGGATCTCGACGACGCCCGAGCGGACGCCGGCGAAGATGGCGTACGTCCGCCGGTCGAGGCCGGCGTTGACGGCGGCGACCGACACCGCGAGTCCCTCGGGGACGTTCTGGATGCCGATCGCGAGCATGAGCGAGAGCGCGTCCGCGAGCGCAGCGGTCGCGTCGGCGCCGGTCGCGTTCGCGGCGTTCCCGAACCCGACGCCGACGGCGAGCCCCTCGGGCATGTTGTGGAGCGTGATCGCGAGGATGAACAGGACGACGCTCGCGACCTTCGCGTCGTCGACCGCGGGGACGTCGCCGCTGGGCTGTGCGGCGTCCTCGCGCTTCTTGCCGGTGAGGAGGTAGTGCGCGTGCGGCACGAACCGGTCGGCCTGGTCGAGGAACGCTGCGCCGAGGAGGACGCCGAACAGCACGGGGAGGGGGTCGCCGCCCGCGGCGTCGATCCCGGGGAGGATGAGGCTCGTGAACGCCGCCGCGAGCATCACGCCGGCCGCGAACCCGAGCGCGCCGTCGAGGAAGCGCTCGCTCGGGTCCCTGATGAAGAGGATGAGCGACGCCCCGAAGAGGTTCATGAACGCGATGACGATACCGCCGACGAGCGCCTGCACGAGGACGCTGTCGCCGACGAGGTTCACGAACAGGTCGGTGGCCGCGGACATTCGTCACACTCGACGCCCGCGGGGGTCTTGAAACCAGCCGTCGGCCAGGGAACGCTCGAACGCCCCGTCTGGGGCGTTCGGCGTAGCCTGCGGGCGCAAGCACAAGAGACTGTGGCGGACGGTAGCGTGTTTCGAGTGGGTCGTTGGGAGACCCGTTTCGTATCGTGCTGTCAGTACTCAGAGAGCGGAACTCACTCATCATGCCACACCACGACCATAACCGACGACGAGGCGAACAGGAGCGAGAACAACACGGCGGCCAGCACCAGGGCCAGTCGCGCGGCGGCCAGCACGCCGAGCAGTCCCAGCAGCGCGACCAGCAGGGCCAGTTCCAAGGCCACCAGGGCCAGCAGCAGGGCGGGCAACGGCCCGGTGGTCACCAGCAGCATGGACAGCAGTTCGGCAGTCATCAACAGCAAGGCGGTCAGCAGCAGCAGCACGGTCAGGGACAGCAACAACATGGCGGGCAGCAGCAGCACGGTGGCCAACAGTATGGGGGGCAGCAGGGTCAGCAGCACGGTCAGGGACAGCAACGGCACGGTGGCCAGCAACAGCACGGTCACCATGGCGGCGGCCAGCAGCAGGGTCGATCGCGCGGCGGGCAGCATTCGGCGCAGTCCCAGCAGCGCGACCAGCAGGGGCAGTTCGCGGGTCACCAGGGCCAGCGTGGCGGCGGGCAGCAACCCCAGCAGCGCGGTGGTCGGCAGCAGGGGATGCAACGACACGGCGGGCAGCAACAGCACGGCGGGCAGCAACAGCACGGCGGGCAGCAACAGGGACAACGTGGAGGCGGCCAACAGCAACACGGACAGCACGGCGGGCAGCAACAGCACGGCGGGCAGCAACAGGGACAACGTGGAGGCGGCCAACAGCAACACGGACAGCACGGCGGCGGCCAACAGCACGGTAGTGGATGGCAGGGACAGCAGCACGGTGGCGACCAGCAACAGCACGGCGGCGGCCAACAGCACGGTCCGCGCGGCGGCGGCCAGCAGCAGGGCCAGTCGCGCGGCGGGCAGCATTCGGTGCAGTCCCAGCAGCGCGACCAGCCGGGACAGTTCGCGGACCGCCAGGGCCAGCAGCAGGGCGGTAGCCAGCAGCGACACGGCGGCCAGCAGCACGGACAGCGAGGTAGCAGCCAGCAGCAGCGCGGACAGCACGGCGGGCAACAGTCCGATCGGGGTCGCCAGCGCGGCCAGTCCGGCCAGTCCCAGCACCACCACATCGGTGGCGGCGTCGAGCACCAGCAGGAGGGTCGGGGGCGAGATCGCGGTCGGGAGTCGGAGCGAGGTGGCGGCCAGCACGAACGGAACCTGAGTGACGACGACGAGGGCGGCCAGGGGATGACGGAGGGGGGCCGCTCGCGCGACCGGAAACGCTCGGCTCGGGAGCAGGGGCGCGACGAACAGGGTCAGTTCACGGGGAAGTAGCGTCAGTCGGGGCGGTGCGGAGTCCACTGCTCCCTTGCGGTCGGTATTTTGCCTCGCGCGTAACGGTTCGAGGATGCGTACGAACCCGTTCTCGATCGCGTCAGGCGGCGTCGTCGAGGCGCTCCACTTCGTCGTCGTCGAGGTCGATCTGACTGGCGGCGACGTTCTCCTCCAGGTGCTCTTTACTACTGGTGCCGGGGATGGGGAGGGTGACGTCGCTCGTGTGGAGGAGCCAGGCGAGCGCGATCTGTTCGCGGGTGGCGTCGTGTGCGCCCGCGATCTCGTCCACGGCGTCGTCGTCGTCGAGGTCACCTGCAGCCAGGGGATACCACGGGATGAACCCGGCGTCGTTGGCCTCGCACCACTCCAGGACCTCTCGCTCCTCCCGATAGCTCAGGTTGAACCGGTTTTGTACGGTTGCAACGTCGACGATATCGCTCGCGCGCTCGAGTTGCTCCACGGAGTAGTTCGAGACGCCGACGTGCTCGACGACGCCCTCGTCCTGGAGTTCCGCGAGCGCGTGCAGCGAGTCCTCGACGTCGACGTCGGGGTCGGGGCGGTGGTGCTGGTAGAGGTCGATCTTCTCGACGCCGAGCCTGTCGAGGCTCGCGAGGTGCGCGTTCTTCAGGTAGTCGGGGTCGCCGAGGGGCTTCCACTCGCCGTCGCGGTTCCGCAGCAAGCCGCCTTTCGTCGCGACGAACACGTCCGGGTCGTCATAGGGATGCAGGGCCTCGCGGATGAGGCGCTCGCTGACGCCGGGACCGTACGAGTCCGCGGTGTCGACGAAATCGATGCCGAGGTCTGTGGCGTGCCGGAGGACGTCCGTCGCGGTCGCCTCGTCCGCGGGCGGACCGACGATGTCCTCGCCCGTGATCCGCATCGCGCCGTACCCGAGGCGATGCACGTCGTCTGTCCCGCCGATCGCGAACGTCTCGGACTGGTTCTCGACCATACTCGACGGTCGGCGTCGCGGCGGGTATGCGTTTCCCAACCCCCACGGGGTCGCCGCCTTCGAGTCGCGGTCTCGACCGCGACGGCACCGCTCTGGCGGGGCGATCGCCGCGGTCGACGCGGTCTGGCTACAGTTCGCCTCGCAGCCGCAGTTCGTCGTCGCTCCGGGCTTCGACGGCGTCCTGGTGGACGGTGTACTCCTCCGAGTCGGCGTCGCCCCACCCGAGCGCGGCCTTGATCTGCTCGGCGACCCCCGGCTGGGGGTCGACGTACGCCGTGTCCTCTACGACCTTCGTGACGAGTCCGAGCGTGCTACCGCTTGCGTCGACCACGGTCCGTCCTTCGTCGTCGTCCGTGAACGTGACTGGCATCGGGTGTGCGTTCCTCGGCCGCACGGTTCCGTCCGCGGCCTGCAGTGACCGGGTGCGAGTTCCTACTCGCCGGCCGCGCAGTTGTTCGGGCCGAGTTCAAGTTCGAACGCCTCGCTGTCGTCGACCGCGGCTCTGCCGAGGTTCGCGGCGATGATGCGCTCGTAGTTGTTCGGCCGCGGGGGCATCCCGTCGAGGATCGCGTCGACGAACGCCTCGCGGTCGCGCTCGAACGCCGGCAGGCGCTGCTCGAGCTCGCCGAGCGTCGCGGCGTACGTGCCGTCGTCGCGCGCGGTCGCGGTCTCGGAGGTGTGTCCCGGCGCGATCAGGACGCCGTCGTCCAGTTCGCCCACTTCCTGGATGGTGTCGTAGAGCTGGCGCGCGGCGTCCTTCGCGCCCTCGTCGCCCGCTTCCAGGTCGGGTCTGGCGACCGAGTCGGTGAAGATAGTGTCGCCGGCCAGCAAGACGTCGCCGACGCGGAATCCGAGCATCTCGCTCGTGTGCCCCGGGAGCGCGACGGCTTCGACCGCGACGTCGCCGACCTGGAGTTCGTCGCCTGCGTCGACGAAGTCGGCGTCGCCCTCGTACCCGCGTTCGTCGGCGCCTCGCGGGACGAGCGCCTGGGCGTCGGTGGCGTCGGCGACCGCGTCGACGCCGGAGACGTGGTCGGCGTGTACGTGCGTGTCAGCGGCGTACACGAGCGTAGCGTCGTGCTCGTCGGCCGCGGCGGGGTACTCGTTCGCGAACGCACGCAGCGGGTCGACGACCATCGCCTCGTCGTTCGAGAGGACGAGGTAGGCGAGACAGCCAGAGCTGGGGCGGACGAACTGGCGGACGACGGCTTCGTCGGGGACGTACTCGCTCGGGAGCGGCGTGGACTCGTAGAGGCCCGCCCAGCCGCGCATGCCGTCGTCGAGCCCGACGACGTCGTAGCCTTCGCGGGCGAGGAACTCGGCGACGTAGAGGCTGGAGATGCCCTTCGCGCAGCACGTGACGATGGGCTCGTCGTACTGCTCGGGGAGGGCTTCGAGGAGAGACTCGGGAACGCCGGAGGCGGGGTCGTCGCCGTCCATGAACTCGGTGAACGGGACGTTGATGGCGGTGACGGCGTCGCCGCTGACGTGCCAC
Organism: Halorubellus sp. JP-L1; assembly: GCF_011440375.1. Classification (NCBI taxonomy): domain Archaea; kingdom Methanobacteriati; phylum Methanobacteriota; class Halobacteria; order Halobacteriales; family Halorubellaceae; genus Halorubellus; species Halorubellus sp. JP-L1. Next base: position 1,689,945 of record NZ_JAAOIR010000001.1, on the reverse strand, counting down.
GTCTCGAAGTCGTCGGGGCGGCGCGTGTCGAGGACGACGACGTGGTCGCCGGCGTCCAGGCGCGCCTTCAGTTCGGCTGCGCCGATCAGTGGAACTGTCGCGTCGAGGTCGGGGAACTGGTCGGACATACTGTACCGAAGGTGGGGGAGACTGAAAAGTGCGATGCGTACAATTGCGCTGGTCGCCGCGTCCGGCCGTTCGAGGGGCGCGGTCAGTCCGACAGCGTCCCACGGAGGACCTTCGCGGCGGTGAGGATCGGGTCCCAGACCGGCGAGAACGGCGGGGCGTACGCGAGGTCGGTGCGTTCGAGGTCGCCGACGGTCATCTCGGCCTCGAGCGCGGTGGCGACGGTGTCGATGCGGATGGCTGCGCGGTCGGTGCCTGCGATGGTCCCGCCGAGCAGGCGTTCGCTGTCGCGGTCTGCGGTCAGCGAGACGACGGTCTCGGCTGCGCCCGGGTAGTAGCCCGAGCGCGAGCGCGTCGTGACGGTCTCGGTGACGGGGTCGAAGCCGTACTCGCGCGCTTCCGCGTGGTCCGTGATGCCCGCGCGCCCGCACTCCATGTCGAAGGCCTTCGTGACCGCGGTCCCGGCGACGTCCCCGATCGGTTCGCGGTCGGCGGGCGCAAGCGAGCGACCGCCGCCGTCGCCCCCGTCTCCGCCGTGGCCGTCGCGGTCGGTAGCGTCGTCGTACGTGGTTCGTGCGACGGTGGTGCCGACGGCGCGGCCGGCGCGGTTCGCGGTCAGGCCGAGTGGCACCCACTCGGGCTCGCCGCTGACCGCGTGGATCGCCTCCGCGCAGTCGCCGGCGGCGTACACGCCGTCGACGTTCGTCTGCCCGTACTCGTCGACTGCGACCGCACCGCTCGCGCCGAGTTCGATCGGCGTGTCCGCGAGGAGCGCGGTGTTCGGGCGGACGCCGATGCCGACGAGCGCGAGCTCGCAGGACAGCGTCGTCCCGTCCGAGCACGTGAGGCTGCTCACGCGACCGTCCGCGTTCCCTTCGAGGCGCGCGACCTCCTCGCCGAGGTGGAGCGCGACGCCGTGCTCGCGGAGGGTCGCCTCGACGCGTTCGGCGACGGGTTCGCCGAACGACTCGAGGACGTGTTCGGGACGCTGGAAGAGGTGGACGTCGAGGTCGTGCGCGCCGAACGCTTCGGCCATCTCCACGCCGACGTACCCGCCGCCGACGATCGCGACGGTCTCCGGTGCCTGCATCGCGCCGTACCGCTCGACGAGTTCGCGGTCGACGTAGGACTCGCCACCGACTGCGGCGAGGTGGTCGGCGTCCGGGTCCAGCAGGAGCGCCCGGAGGGCGGCCGCGCAGTCGAGGCCGTGCATCGGGAGCGCCGCGTCGAGGTCGTGTCCCTCGATGGGTTCGGTGACGGCGCGCGCGCCCGTTGCCACCAGGAGGTCGCTGTAGGGCTGCTCGAACTGGCCGTTCGGCCCCTGGACGCCGACGGTCTCCGCGTCGACGTTCACGCCGACGACCTCGTGCTCGCGACGCAGGTCGATCCCGCGGTCCTCGACCTCCTCGGGCGACAGCGACAGGAGGTCCTCGAGTTTCTCGACCTCGCCCTTCACGAAGTACGGCTCGCCGCAGTGCGCGTACGACACCCACTGGCCCCGCTCGAACACGACGACCTCGCGGTCGGGAGCCTCGCGCCTGGCCTTGCTTGCGGCACTCAAGCCCGCAGCGTCACCGCCGACGACGACGAACGGATCCGTCATATCGACGACGTCGGCCGCGAGCGGCAATACCGTTCCCCCGGAAACGCCCGGTTCGCGCACGACTGCGACGCCAGGCACTCGAATACGACGCCGAGCACTCGAATCCGGTCGGTGACCGCCTCAGACGATTGGGTCGTCGCTGTCGACGGGCGTCACGGAGTAGTCGACCGTCGTCGTCCCCTTGGTCGCGCGGACCTTCCCGACGAACGCGGAGATCTCCTCGAGACTCCCCTCGAGGACGAACAGCTCCATGCACTGGTGGTCGCCGACGTGGTTGTGGAAGTTCGACTTGACGAGGCCCTCGTACTCGTGGCGGAGCGTCATCATGCGCTGTTCGGCGTTGCTCGTCTCGAAGTCGAAGAGCACGGTGATGACGCCGATGAGCTGTCGGTCCTCGAGTTGCTTGTCCTCGAACTCGCCTAAGAGATTCCGCGCGCCCTCGCGGAGCACCTCCGACCGGCCCGTGTAGCCGTGTTCGTCGGCGAACTCGTCGATCCTGTCCAGCAGTTCCTGGGGCATGGAGACGCTCGCGACCGTCATGCTACTAACTCGGCGTCGGTCAGTTAATAAGGATTGATGAATCGGTGCGGTCTCGGTCGCGGGTGGTCACGCGTCGCGTTCGCGAGCGATCCAGCAGTCAGGCGGTGCGTTCGCGAGCGATCCAGCAGTCAGGCGGTGCGTTCGCGAGCGATCCAGCCGCCGGCGAACGCGAGCGCGGCGACGACTCCGGCGACGCCGAGTACCGTCGTGGTGGAAAGCGAGACGGCGCCGACGTAGACGACCGCGGCGACGGGGAGGAGGCTGAGTCCGGCAGCGCCGACCGCGTCGACCGCCCACCGCGATGGCCCCGCGAGCTCCTCGACGAACAGCGCCACCGCGACGAAGACCGCGAGTGCGGCGAGCGCGCCCGCGCCGACCCCGACGATGCCCGCGCCGACGTCCGCTCGCGGCGCGAGCGCTTCGACGACCGCGACGGCGACGACGCCGAACGCGACCACGGCCGACCCCGCGGCGACGAGGAGACGGTGGAGTACCATGGTTACTGTGACGCGTCGAACGGTCAAATAGCTCGACCGTGACTCTCGCGGGGCGAGAACCGGCGTCCGCGCCGCGGTAGCGACTTCCGGCCAGAGGCCGCGCGTCGGTCGCGACCGGCGGTCCGAGGCCGCGCGTCGGTCGTGCCTACGGCCAGAGGCCGCGGGTGGCGTGTGCTTCGGCCACGCGAGAGAGCGCGACGACGTACGCGGCGTCGCGCCACGTCACGTCGCGCGCCTCGTGCTCTTCGCGGACGCGATGCCACGCCGACAGCATCTCCGCGTCGAGTTCCTCGTGGACGCGTTCGAGGCTCCACTTCCGGCGGTTGATGTCCTGGAGCCACTCGAAGTAGCTCACGGTGACGCCGCCGGCGTTCGCGAGGATGTCCGGAATCACCGGAATATCGCGCTCGGCGAACACCTCGCCTGCGCCGCTGGTCGTCGGGCCGTTCGCGCCCTCGACGATCAGGTCCGCCGCGACGTCGTCCGCGTTCTCCACCGTCAGCACGTTCCCGACCGCGGCCGGGACGAGGACGTCGACGTCCAGTTCGAGGAGTTCTTCGTTCGAGAGCGTCGCGGGCGCGTCGTGGCCCATGACCGCCTCGGGCTGTTCGCCGTGGGACTGCACGGCGTGCGTGTCCAGGCCGCTCTGGTCGTAGATCGCGCCGTTCACGTCGCTGACCGCGACCACGCTCGCGCCCCACTCGTCGAGGAGGCGCGCGGCGTTCGCGCCGACGCTTCCGAACCCCTGGATTGCGACCGTCGTCTCCGCGAGGTCCTTCCCGTAGTACTCGACCGCTTCCCGAGTGACGAGCGCGACGCTTCGTCCAGGTGCTCCGTCCCGGCCCTCGCTCCCGCCGACGACGGGCGGCTTCCCGGTGACGACGCCGGGCGTCGTCTCGCCCTCCTGCATCGAGTACGCGTCCATCAGCCACGCCATCGTCTGCGGGGTCGTCCCCATGTCGGGCGCGGGAATGTCCGTGTTCGGCCCGATGACGTCACGGAGTTCGCCCGCGAACCGGCGCGTGAGGCGCTCTGTCTCGTCGTCGCTGAGGGACTTCGGGTCGACGGCCACGCCGCCCTTCGCGCCGCCGAACGGGATGTCCATGACCGCGCACTTCCACGTCATCCACATCCCCAGCCCCACGCACTCGTCGCGCGTGACGTCGGGATGGTACCGGAGTCCGCCCTTGAACGGCCCGCGGACGCTGTCGTGCTGCGCGCGGTAGCCCGTGAACAGGTCGACGCTTCCGTCGTCGCGCTCCACGGGAACCGTCACCTCGTGGACGGCCTTCGGGTACTTGAGTCGGTCGACGATGTGCTGGTCGACGTCGACGAGCGCCGCGGCCTGCTGGAGCTGCCGGCGCGCCGTCTCCAGCGCCGACTCCGTCTCGGTCTCGTCGTCCACGTCGTCGGCCTCGGTCGATCCGTCGACGCCGTCGCTCGCGATCTCGTCCCCGCCGGTCGATTCGTCGACGCCGTCTGTCTCGTCGTCCGTGGTCGTGGTCGAAGCCATCTTACTCTATGGGCGTCCGTCGATTGCGTAACGATCCCGCGCAGTCCGGGCACGCGCCGGGGTTGTCCTCGGCGACGACGACGCTCCCGCATTCGAAACACTCGTACGGCGACGCTTCGCTCGGATCGTGGTCTACGTCTCTCATGGTGTGTGGGGAGCACGCCGCGAACCGCGGGTGCTCTACGACCCACTAGCGGCGACGGCGGTGAGTAGGTGGCAGTTGGTCACCGAACCCCTCGGCGCGAGTGGGGTTTAGTAGTAAAGTCCACGCTGGGGCGAGTGGCTGGGTCGCGCACCGGAGGGCAGTCGAGTCACGCGCTGGCTGGCGGCGAGACGGGGACGTGGTCGTCGACGAGCGCGGCGAAGAGCTTCCGCTGGACGGTTCGCACGTGCTGGTAGAACGCCTGCGGCGAGATGCCCAGCGAGTCCGCGACCACGTCCCCGGTACACTGGCGCGGCGACTCGAAGAACCCGCTGTAGTACGCGGTCTCCAGGACCTCTAACTGACGGTCGGTCAGGCGGTCGAGGACGGTCGCGTAGAACCCGTGCTCGCTCGCCTGCGAGCGCGTCTGCTTCGACGCGAGTTCGGCGTCGTCGAACCGCTCCTCGACGACGCGCGTGACGCGCCTGACGTCGACGCTCTCGGGCACGTCCACGGTCAGCGTCGTCCCCGCCGCCGTCGCCTCGATCCGGCTGACGACCGCGCCGTAGTCGGCGAACTCGGCGGCGACGAACGGCCTAGAGAGCCCGAGTCGGAGCACGCCACCGGTCTCGCCGCCGGCCATTCGATGGACGTCGTCGACGCCGACGACGTCCCGTGCGGCCGCCACGACGTCGTCGACGGGCGCGTCCTCGACGGTCACGAACACCTGGGTTCCCGTCGCCGTCTGCTGGACGCCGCCCTCGTACGTGACCGTGCAGTCAGCGGCGCGCGCGAGCGCGGCGAGGACGAACGAGCGGTCCTCGACCGCGAACTCCACGCGCGTCATCGACGTCGTCAGTAGCGCTCGCTTGCGTTCGCTCGCGCTGATCGCGGCCGCGATCGTCTCCGCGAGCTCCTCGAGGACGGTCCGTATCGTCTCGTCGAACGCGTCCGGCGTCTCCGCGTACACCGTCAGCACGCCGTGCGTGACGTCGTCGTACGCGAGCGGGATGCTCAGGACCGAGAGGAAGTCGCGAGCGAGCGCGTCCTTCCGCCAGGGTGCCACGCGGAGGTCCGTGGCGACGTTCGACACCTTCGTCGCGCGCTGGGTCGCCGCCGTCCGCCCGGCCGGCTCCACGTGGTGGGCGTCGACGTCGAACGAGACGGCGTCCAGGTAGCCCTCGTCGGCGCCCGCCCACGCGCGCGGCTCGACGACGTCGCCCGTCCCGTCGACGCTCCCGACCCAGGCGAACCGGAACCGGTCGTCGGCCGTCAGGAGGTCGCAGACCGTGTGGTCGATCTCCTCGCGCGTCTCCGCGCGCACGAGCGCCTGGTCGATCTCGCGGATCGTCTCGTTGATCCGGTTCAGCGCCGTGAGTTCGTCGTTTCGCGCCTGGAGTTCGCGGTCCTGCTCGCGGAGCCGGCTCTCGCGACTGACGCGGTCGAGCGCGGCCTCGGCCGTCGCGGCGAGCAGGTCCGCGAGTTCGCGCGCGACGTCGTCGAACGCGCCGACGTCCGTCGACCCGGCGACGAACACGCCGTGACTCCCGAGCGGGATGTACGTCGTGCTCCGGAGCTCCGTCGCGGGGTTCGCGAGCCGGTCGGCGTCGTGGACATCGTCGAAGAACAGCGATTCGTCCTCGACGAAGCTGTAGCTCGTCAGGTCGCGGCCGTCGGCGTGTACGGTCGGGAGCGGGCCGTGCGCCTCGCGCATCCCCTGCGAGTACGCGGCCGGCTCGAGGTGGTTCTCCTCGGCGTCGAACAGGTACACCGCGCTCGCGTCCAGGTCGAGCACGCTCGCGGCGTCGTCGACGACCTGCTGGGCGATCTCGCGGTGCGTGCCCGCGTACAGGAAGTCCCGCGCCGTCTCCTGGAGCGTCGCGAGCGCCTCCTCGCGCTGCTTGCGCTTCGTGATGTCGCGGCAACTGTAGAGGAGCCGGCCGTCCTGGATCGACACCTCGCGGACGTTCACGAGGAGCGTGTGCTCGCGCCCGGCCTTGTCGATCGCCGTGCACTCGATGTTCTTCAGGACGCCCGTCTCCGCGAGTTCCTCGCGGTCGAAGAGGTCCTCGCCGAGGAGCGCGTCGATGCCGCCGAGGTCGCGGATCTCGTCGGCGCCGTACCCGAAGATGAAGTGCGCGTTCGGGCAGACGTACGTGTACTCGCCGTCCTCGTCGGTGATGAGGACGGTGTCGGTCATGTTGTTGAGCGTGACGCGATGGAGTTCCTCGGACCGGCGGAGGTCGCGCTCCAGGTCGACGCGCTCGGAGATGTCGACGCCCTCGACGACGACGGAGACGAGACGACCGCGTTCGTCAGTGACGGGCCGCGCCGAGAGCTCGACGACGCGACCGCCGTCGACGCCCTCGCGGAGGACGACCGCGTGCCCGAACGAGCCGCCGAGCGCGGTCTCGACGATCCGCCGGACGTCGGCCCGGTCGTCCGCCGCGTCCGTCCACCACGGGAGCGTCCAGAGCGGTTCGCCGACGATGTCGTCGACGTCGGCGTCGACGACCTCCCGCGCGGTCTGGTTGACGCGCTCGAGCGTGCCGTCGGGCGCGAGCACCCACGTCGCGGTGCGGTCGTCGTGGAAGATCGCGTCGAACTGGCGGGCGCGATCGCGGCGCGTCCGGGACCGGCGAGCGGCCCGGATCGCACGGTCGGTGCGCTCGAGGACGTCGTCGACGACGGCGTCGGACGGGGCGTCGACGGCGACGTACCCGGTGACGCCGGCGGCGGTCGCCTCGCTCGCGAGCGCCTCGCTCCCGTTCTCCGCCCCGAGGAGGACGGGGAGCGTCGCGGTGCGGTCGCGGACGGCCCGGAGGAGCTCGATGCCGGTCCCGTCCTCGAGCGCGTTCTCGGTGACGACGGCGTCGACGTCGCTGGACTCGAGGACGTCGAGCGCCGCCGAGTTCGCGGTCGCTCGTTCGACCGTCGCGGCGGTTCGCTCCTCGAGTGCGGCGGCGAGCGTCGTCGTCCAGTCGGCCGCGCCGACGACGAGGACGGTCGCCGCGTCGAGGACGGACGCGGCGTCGAGGGTTTCGTGATTCGTGGACATTTGTAGGGTACGTCGGAACCGGGAACAGCCAGCAGTCGCGCCGATGCACGTTCGCGGTGGCGTCCGGTGCGCGTTCGCGGTGGCGTCCGGTGCGCGTTCGCGGTGGCGTCAGGTGCGCGTTCGAAGTTGCGTCCCGGTAACCGTCCCGGACGGTTAACCTACCCCCTTTACTTCTAAACCCACGAGATGGAGTGACGTTTACTAATCAACTGGGGGTGGGCGAGGAGGTCACAGCGTCGCGGTGTCGCCGACTGCGGGCGCGCTCGCGTCGTAGCCGTCCGCGCGGAGGTCGGCGGCGAAGCGCTCGCAGTCGTCGCCGTGGTTCACGAGCACCCGTGCGTCCCGGTAGTCGTCGAGGAACGCCCGCAATCCGGCTTCGTCGGCGTGCGCGGAGAAGTCGTACTGCTCGACCTGCGCGCTCACGGGCATCCGGCGGCCGTCGAACTCGGCGCTCCCGGTCTCCAGGAGGTCGCGGCCGGGCGTTCCCTCGACCTGGTACCCCGTCATCGTCACCTTGTTCGTCGGGTTCGCGCGGATCTCCGGGACGTACGTCATCGCGGGGCCGCCCGAGAGCATCCCGCTCGTGGTGACGATGGCGGCCTTCTGGTCCGTGATGCGCTTGCGCTGGCCGTCGCGGCCGGTGACGAACCGGGCGTGGCTGGTCGCGCGCTTGAGGGCGTCGGCGTCTCGGACGAAGTCCGGGTGGTGGCCGAGCATCCGCGTGACGTCCTTCCCCATCCCGTCGACGTAGCAGGGGACGTCGTGGGCGTCGCAGACGAGGAGCAGCTCCTGCGTGCGACCGATCGCGAACGCGGGAACGACCACCGTCCCGCCCTCCCAGAGCGTCTCCTGGACGCTCTCGACGAACCGCGACTCGACGTCGCTCCGGGGGTCGTGCTCGACGCCGTAGTACGTCGACTCGCAGATCACCGCGTCGGCGTCCGGCCGCGCGGTCGTCCCCGGCACCAGTCGCTGATCGTCCACGTGGAAGTCACCGGTGTAGAGCAGTCGCGTGTCGTCGTCCTCCACCAGGACGTGCGCGCTGCCGGGGATGTGGCCGGCGTCGAAGAACGTCACCTCGTACCCGGCCGCGGTGAACGTCTCCCCGTAGCCGTGCGTGCGCGACACCTGCGTGAGTCGCTGCACGTCCGTCTCCGTGAACGGGCACTGGAGGGTGCCGCCGTGCAGTTTCAGCGTGTCCCGTGCGAGCGTGAGCGCGAGTTCGCGCGTCGGCGGCGTCCAGTGCACGGGCGGGCGGTCGCTCCCCGATAGCAGCGCGGGGACCGCGCCTGCGTGATCGAGGTGGCCGTGGGAGACGACGACCGCGTCCGGCGTCGGCGTCTCGATCGGCGTCCGCATCGGATTCCCCGTCAGCAGTCCGAAGTCAAGCAGGAGCGAGTCGTCGACGAGGACGGCACTCCGCCCCACTTCGCGCGCGCCGCCGAGGAATCGGACGTCCATGCTGTGTCGTCCGAGGAGAGTCGCCACGGGCACTTGCGTTCGTCGCTCCGGGCCGCACGCTCCGGGTCGCGCTCGAACCGCCGTCACGGACCTACGCGAGGTCGTCGGCGTCAACGCCGGGGAGCGACCCGGGATCGGTCGCGACGGGTGCGGCGTCGTCGGTCGCGGCGCCGGTGGTGACGATGAGGCGCATGCCGCGGCGGACACTCATGTCGATCTCGTGGACTTGCTCTTCGGGGAGGAGGACGAGGCGGCCGGCGGTCGGGTTCGGGCTGTTCGGGAGGAAGACGTTGTACGTCTCGCCGCCGACGTGGTCCTCGACGGGGTCGGGGCTCTCGCCGGTGACGAGTCCGATTGAGTAGATGCCCTCGCGGGGGTACTCGACGAGGACGACGCTCTCGTAGGCGGTGTTGCGTTCGACGAGCGAGTCCGCGACCTGCCGGATGCTCCCGTAGATCGTGGAGACGAGCGGGATGACGTTCACGACCCGGCCGACGTTCCCGAACAGGTGCCGGCCGATGCTCTTCTTCGCGAGGTAGCCGAGGACGGTGATCGACGTGAGGATGAGGACGACCGCGAGCAGCTGTGCGGCGACCTCGTCGTTCCCCGTGTACTGGGTGAGTCGCGTCCCCTGGACGACGGGGTTGACGAACTGGAGCGACCAGTTCACGAGGATCTGGACGATGTACGCGGTGAGGACGAGGGGTGCGAGGAGGAGCAGCCCGGAGACGAAACTGCTCTTGAGTGCGTCGGTGAGTCGCATACGTGCCGTTGCCGGTCGGGCGTTGAAAGCGATGGTGGCTCGGGGACGGTCCGGGCTCGCGTGCCAGCGCGCGTCGGCGCTGTCAGAGCGCGTCGACGAACGCGTCGAACGCGCCGCTCTCGGGGTGACAGTGACAGTACGTGCCGAGCGTTCGGTACTCGGTGAGGCCGTCGCGGCCGTCGTCGATGCCGTCGCCGCGGACGACGTCGAACGCGAACCGGGCGTCGGCGGCGACGTCCGCGCTGGAGTAGTGGAACTCGTGGCCGCGACGCGTCTCGCCGACGCTGGCGGTGACGGCGTCGGTGCGCGCGCGGAGTTCGACGTGGTCGAGCGCCTGGTAGCGGTCGTGCATGCGGACGTCGGCGGGGAGGACGCCCGCCATCGAGCGAGCGTCGCCGTCGGTCGTGGTGAGCGTCTCGGCGAGCGCCATCAGGCCGCCGCACTCGCCGAGGACGGGGGTGCCGTCGGTGGCCGCGGCGTGGATGCCTTCGAGCGCGGGCGAGTCCGCGAGCGCGTCGGCGTGGAGTTCGGGGTAGCCGCCGGGGAGGTAGACGCCGTCGCAGTCGGGGAGGGCGTCGCCGGCGGTCGGCGCGAACGAGACGACGTCCGCGCGCTCGCGGAGCCGTTCGACGGTCGCGGGGTACGCGAACCGGAACGCGTCGTCGCGCGCGACCGCGACCGTCGCGTCCACCGACTCTACCCTGCCTGCCGCGTCCGCCGAGCCGTCCGCGTCGACGGGACGGGGCGGGGTGCGTGCGAGGTCGAGGATGCGGTCGGTCCGGACGTGTTCGGCGGCGGCGTCGAGCGCGTCGTCGTCGAGCGGCGCTTCGTCGCCCATGTGGAGGCCGAGGTGGCGGTCGGGGACCTCGAGGTCGTCGGTCGGCGGGATGCGCCCGAGGTACTCGAGGTCGTCGGGGAGCGCGTCGCGGATGCCGGCCTCGTGGCGGCCGCCGTGGGCGCGCTGTGCGAGGACGCCCGCGACGTCGACGTCGCGGTCGGCGACCCGGGCGTACCGTCGGAAGCCGAGCGCGGTCGCGGCGACGCTCTCCATCCCGGCCTTCGCGTCGACGACGAGGACGACGGGGAGGTCGAGGGATTCGGCGACCATCGCGGTGCTGGAGGCGTCGCCGTCGTACAGGCCCATGACGCCCTCGACGACGCAGACGTCGCCGTCGCCCCGGTGGTAGTTCCGACGGAGGCCGTCCTCGCCCTGGAGCCAGCGGTCGAGCGTGCGCGACGGCTTCCCGGCGACCTGCGCGTGGTGACTGGGGTCGATGAAGTCGGGACCGGCTTTCGCGGGCTGGACGTCGTACCCCGCTTTCTGGAGCGCGCGGACGACGGCGAGCGTGGCGACGGTCTTGCCGACGCCGGAGCGCGTGCCGCCGAGGACGACGCCTCTCATGCTGCCGCCGTCGGTCGCGCTCACCGTCGACCGCCCTCGCCGTCGGTCGCGACCCGCCGGCGGGACGCGGGCAGGTCGACGTCGAACGTCGCGGTACTGGGGGCGTCGCCGGGCGCGAGCGCGCGCTGCTTTCGGACCTCGGCCTCGACGGCGTCCGTGACTCGCGGGTGGGTGCCGTAGGGGTCGGCGTACGCGATTCCGCCCCGATCGAGTTCGAGTTCGTCGGGGATGCGGCGCTCGGTCGCCTCGGTCCGCGCGAGGAAGAGGGGGACGGCGACGGCGCGCGGGTTCGTGGTGGCGTAGCGGACGCACTCGACGGCGGGGTTCTGGAGGAGGTAGCACGTGCGGACCTCGCCGTACGCGGTGCGCTCGCGGAGTCGGGCGGCGTGGTAGTCCGCGGTCTGTCGGTGGTAGGGCTGGGAGCCGCTGCCGAAGGCGACGAGGACGAGCGAGCCGTCCGCGGCGGCGTCGACCTCGGCGGCGGCGCGGTCGGCGACGACCTCGGTGACGGCGGGACTCCGCCCGAGGGGTTCGCCGTAGCGGACGTCGCCCGGGATCGCGGAGAGGGCGGCGGGGACGGCGTCGAGCGTGTCGTGAGTGTGGGCGGTACACATCGGGACGGCGTACACGGTATCGGCCGCGATGGACTCGAACCGGTCGCGGAGCTCGCGGTCGGGCTCGCGGTCGTAGGTCGCCACGGCGACGTCGTCGACGAGTTCGCGTCGTTCGAGCCGTGCGGCGTGCGTTTCCAGCACCTCGTTGGCGTTTCTCGCGTCGCGGCCGATGAGCAGGAGTGTTTCGGATGTCATGGAGCGCCCGTTATACAATTGGACTTGAATTAGACCAATCTGGCTTGCTAAATCGGTTGGTGCGAACCGGCAAATAAGTTTTGGTGCGGTCGATCGCGGGAAGGAAGGCTCCGATCGAATCGAGGAGAGACGGCCCGACACGTCGAGAACGCCTGTTCTGGACGGAACTACGCCGTCCGTACCGCCAGCACCGAGAGGTCGGAGAACCGCGAGTCCGCCGCCGTCGAGTTCACGCTCTGGTCGCCAGTCGAATCGCTCTCGTCGCTGGGAGTGTTCTCGCCGCCGCCGGCGAGTGCGGCGAGGTCGCCGAGCGTCGTCGCGGTGACGGACTCGTCGGCGTGCGTGAGGCGCTCCAGGACGAGCGCGGGCAGCGACGGTGACGCCCCCGCGTCGAGGAGGTCGGCGGCGACGTCCTCGGGCATCCAGTCGTAGGGGCGCGGGAGCACGAGCAGGTGTCGATCGCCGACGTCGGCGCGCAACCGCTCCAGGCCCGGGGTCAGGTCGCCGCTCTTGTGCAGCGTCACGAACGTCGTCGCCTCCATCGACGTGCGGGCGCGACTCGCCGCCACCTGGAGCGACGAGATACCCGGAATCACGCGCACCGGCGGGTCGACGGCCGCCTGCACCTTCCCGACGAACTGGTAGCCGGAGTGGTTCGGGTCGCCCATCAGGACGGCCGTTCCCGACTCGCCGGCCGCCACGCGCTCGGCGAACGCGTCCAGGGTCTCGGCCTCGTCGCGGTACCCGCAGGTGAGCGCGTCGCCCTCGACGCGGTCCGCGACGACGTCGACGACCGTCTCGAACCCGACGACGACGTCCGCCTCGCGGATCGCGCGCTCGGCGCGCGGCGTCAAGAACTCGGGGTTCCCCGGGCCGACGCCCACGGCGAACACGGGGTCCGCGTCCCCGTCGGTCGTCCCCGTGGCGCCCACGGACTCCGGTGCGGCCGCGGCGACCGCAGCCGGGTCCGGGCCCGCGTCGAGGTCGTACGCGTCGGTCACGACAGGTCGACCTCTCCGTTCCGGGCGTCGCTCGCGACGTGCACGAGCTCGTTCGCCAGCCCCGCGGCGAGCCCGCTCCCGCCGCGTCGACCGACGTTCGTGACGGCGGGCACGTCGTGCTCGCTCGCGACCTCGCGCAGTCGCTCGCGGCTCTCGGCGGCCTTCACGAACCCGACGGGCGTGGCGACGACGACCGCGGGCCGCGTGCCGTCGGCGATGCAGTCCGCGAGCGCGAGCGCCGCCGTCGGCGCGTTCCCGACCACGGCAATCGCGTCGTCGTAGACGCCCTCGCGGTCGAGTTCGAGCACCGACGCCGCGGTCCGGGTCATCCCCGTCTCCGCGGCCAGTTCCGCGCCGTTCCCGATCGCCTTCCGCACCGGACAGTCGTGGCCGCGGCCCGTGATTCCCTCCTTCACCATCGTGATGTCCGTCACGATCGGTCGTTCGTCGAGCACGGCGCGAGCGCCCGCCCGCACCGGCTCGGAGTCGTCCTCGCCCGTGAACCGGACGAGGTGCTGGAACTCGGGGTCGCCGGTCGCGTGCACGCTCTTCTGGCGGACGCGGTCGGCGAGCGTCTCGTCCAGGACGAGTTCGCGGACGCGGTCCATGCTCGTCGTCGCGATCTCCATCGCGTTCTCCGTCGTCGCACCGAGGTCCGCGTGCGCCTCGAAATCGTCGTCGTCGTCGGTCATCGCGCACCTCCATCCGTGACCGTGGGCGCGGTCCGCGCTTCGACGTCGCGGTCGACCTCGAGGTTCAGGTCCCGGAGCCGGTCGACCACGTCGTCGGCGGCGTCCCAGAGGCCGCGGTCGACGGCCTCCAGCAGCGTGTCCGTGATGGACTCGAGCGCCCACGGGTTCACGTCGCGCATCCACTCCTGGCGGTCGTCGTCGAACGCGTACTTCTCCGCGACGCTCGACCAGAGCGCGTCGCTGACGACGCCCGTGGTCGCGTCCCATCCGAGGACGACGTCGACCGTCGACGACAGGTCGCCCGCGCCCTTGTAGTCGTGCTCGGTCATGCTGTCGAGCCACTCGGGGTTGAGGACGCGAGCGCGCATCGCCTTCCGGACCTTCTCCTCGTTCGTGTACACGTCGACGCGCTCGGGGTCGCTCGAGTCCCCGACGTAGCTCGCGGGCTCCTCGCCCGCCGTCTCCGCGACGGCGGTGATGAACCCGCCGTGGAACGCGTACCAGTCCGAGGAGTCGAACTCGTCCTGCTCGGCGGTGTCCTCTATCTTCACCGTGGCGTCGACGTTCCCGAGCCGACGCTCGAACGCGTCGTGCGCCTCGGTGACCTTTCCGCGCGACCCCATCGCGTAGCCGCCCCACTGCACGTACACCTCGGCGAGGTCGCTCCGGTCGTCCCAGTTCCCCTCGTCGACGGCCTTGTTCGTGCCCGCGCCGTAGCCGCCGGGGCGCGTCGTGAACACGCGATGGCGCGCTGCGGCCGCGGCGTCCTCGACGCCCTGCGCTTCGAGCTCCGCCTCGTCCTCCTCGACGTGCTTCTTCACGTAGTTCAGCTCGTGCGGCTCGTCGAGGGCGACGACGGCGTCGACGGCATCGTGCACGACGCTCGCGGCCTGCGGGAACGCGTCCCGGAACAGCCCGGAGACCCGCGTCGTCACGTCGATCCGGGGCCGGTCGAGTTCCTCGAGCGGGATAGGTTCGACGTCGTCGACGCGCCCGGCGTCGGTCCACTCGGGTTCGACGCCCATCAGCGCCAGTACCTGCGCGATGGTCTCCCCGCGGGTGCGCACCGTCGGCGTCCCCCACGCGACCACGCCGACCTCCTCGGGGTACTCTCCCTCGTCCTCCATGTGGCGTTCGGCCACGCCGTCGGCGACCTGCTTGCCGACGTGCCACGCCGAGCGCGCGGGCACCTTCCGGGGGTCGAGCGTGTAGAAGTTCCGCGCCGTGGGTAGCAGGTCGACGCCGCCGCGCGTCGGCGCGCCGCTCCCGCCCGGCGGGACGTACTCCCCGTCGAGCGCGTCCGCGGTACGCGGGACCTCGGCGCTCGCCCCGTCGACGCGCGGCTGCGCCTCCTCGCAGACGAACCGGAGGACCTCCCGCAGGGCGCCGTGCGCACCGCTCTCGGCTCGGCCGTCGCCGAGCGGGTCGAGGTCGACGACGAGGAGGTTCCAGTTGATCGCCTCGGCGTCGAAGCCGCTCGCGGCGAGGTGCTCGACGAGTTCGAGACACGTCTCGTACACCTCGTCGGCGGCCTCGGCGTACGTCATCCCGAGGTCGTCTGCGTAGGTGCCGGGTTCGTCGAGCATCCGCTCGTGGTCGACGCCGAGCACGCCAGCGACGCTCTCCCGGAGACTCGGCGCGCCCGGGTTCTCCAGCCTCGTGAGCGCGACGAGGTACTCGACGAGGCGCTCGCCCTCGGGGGGCTCGCTCAGCGTGTGCAGCCCCATCCGGATCTGCGTCGTCTTCACGTCCGTGACGTACTCGTGGACGCGCTCGACGAGCTCCTCGACGTCGACGCTATCGCCCGCAACTTCGCCTTCCGCGAGCGTCGTTCCAGCCTCCTCGGGACCGCGGACGTCCACCTTCTCCTCGACGTCGCCCTCGATGCCGAGTTCGAGTGCGAGGTCGAGTTCGTGGACGAGTTCGCGGAGGCGGTCGGCGAGCGCCTCGCCGTCGTCGCTGCGGGCGTCCTCCATGCCGGCCTCGCGGTACCGGGAGGCGAGCTCCTCGAGTTCGGCGAGTTCGTCGTACGCGCCGGCGTTGCGCATCACCGGCGTCAGGTAGTCGACGACGGCGGCGTACGACCGGCGCTTGGCCTGCGTGCCCTCCCCGGGGTTGTTCACGATGTAGGGGTAGACGTTCGGGAGGTCGTCGACGAGCTGGTCGGGCGCGCTCTCGCCGTCGAGGCCGACGGTCTTCCCGGGGAGCCACTCCAGGCTCCCGTGCGTGCCGAGGTGGACGACCGCGTCCGCCGCGAACCGCTCACGGAGCCACGCGTAGAACGCGACGTAGTCGTGGGGCGGCTGGAGCGCCGAATCGTGGTACACCTTCGACGGGTCCATCCCGAACCCGCGCGGCGGCTGCACGGTCACGAGGACGTTCCCGAACTCGACGCCGGGAATCGCGAACGGGCGATCGGGCGGGTCGCCCCACTCGTCGACCACGTGCTCCTGGAACCGGTCGTCGAGGTCGTCGAACCAGTCTCGATACTGCCCGGAGTCGACGACGTCGACGCTCAGGTCGCGGACGTCCTCGGGCGCGACCCACCGGTCGTCGAGCGTCAACTGGCTCGTGAGGTCGTCGACGAGCGCCTGCCCGCTCGGCGGCGTCTTCCCGTCGAGGTCGTATCCACGCGCCCCGAGTTCGTCGAGCAGGTTGACGGTGCTCTCGGGGGTGTCGAGGCCGAACGCGGTGCCGATGCCGTCGTCGCTCGGCGGGTAGTTGTGGAGAACGACCGCGACGCGCTTCTCGTCGTTCTCGAGGTAGCCGAGGCGCGCCCAGTTCGTGGCGAGGCGGGCGGCGTGGTCGACGCGGTCCTCGATCGGGAAGTGCTGTTTGGGCGCGGTGCCGATGCCGGCGTCGTCGTCGGTGCGTTCCTTCCCGCTGATGGGGTGCGTGATCACGTTCCCGTCGAACTCGGGGAGGGCGACGGAGAGCGCGAGTTCGAACCCCATGACGCCGGTGTCGCTGGCTTCGTACCGGGAGCGCGAGCGCATCGTCGTCACCGTCTGGAGGACGGGAACGCCGAGGCGGTCGAGGAACACCTCCTGGGCGCCCTCGCCCTCGTCGCTGGCCGACCGGCCGCGTTCGTCCATGGAGAGCGAGAACATGAACGACGAGAGCACGGCGTCGACGACCGGATTCCCGTCGTCGTCGACGAGCCACTCGTCGGTCACCCACTCGGCGTCTTCCTGCTCGTCGCTATCGGTCGCCGGGTTGCAGAAGATCGGGAGGGCGTTCGCGCCCTCGGCTTCGAGTGCGCGGACCTGCGCGTCGACGTACCGCGTGTTCTCGTGGGTCCAGTGGGACTCGTAGAACCACACCGCGACCGTCGGTCGGTCGGGGTCGAACGTCGCGACGAGCTCGTCGTAGCTCGCACCCGGGTGGTCGGGGTGGTAGACGCCCTCGGTCGGGAGCGCGACCGGTGCGTCGTACTCGCGGCCGGCGTCGTCGTCGGTCTCCCCGTCGGCGCTCGTCTCGTCGACGAGGAAGCGCAGGCAGTTCGCGACGTTCGCGGTGCCGCCCCGTTCTAAGTACTCGTAGACGGTCTCGCGCGTCTCGGCGTCGACGGTGGTGTCCTCGTGCGCGTAGGCGTCGCCGGTGGACTTGACGACGAGCGGGACGCCGGCGTCGCGGAGCGTCTCGACGACGTGCTCGTAGCCGGGCATGCTGTCCTCGGCGCCGTGCAGCCAGAGCACGACGGCGGTGGCGTCCTCGAGTTCGTCGAGGAAGTCGGCGACGTCGTCCTGGCCGTCGAGGTCGCTCTCGGAGCGAGCGACGAGGTCGGTGTCGACGCGCCCGGCCGCGCGCTGGACGGCGCCCAGTTCGTTCTCGGTCGCTGTGTACAGGCCGATCTGTGGCATAACGTTGTTAAACCTCTATTGTTCTACTACAACCATGATTGATTACGGTGGTCACAAAAAACCCTCGCACGCCCGCCGCGACCGGCCGGCGTTCGACGACGTCGTCGGCCAGCGCGAACTCAAGGAGGCGCTGCTCGCGGTCGCCGTCGACGACGACCTCGACGGTCTCCTCGTTCAGGGCGAGAAGGGCACGGCGAAGTCCACCGCCGTCCAGGGACTGGCCGACCTGCTCCCCGACCAGCGCGCCGTCGCCGACTGCGAGTTCGGCTGTCACCCCGAGGACCCGGCGCTCCAGTGCGCGGACTGCCAGTCTCGCGCGGACCCGCCGATGACGACGCGACCCGTGCCGCTCGTCACGCTCCCGCTCGGTGCGACCCGCGAGCGCGTCGTCGGCACGCTCTCCGTCTCCGACGCGCTCGACGGCGAGCACACGTTCGACCCCGGCCTGCTCGCGCGCGCCCACCGTGGCATCCTCTACGTCGACGAGGTGAACCTCCTCGACGACCACCTCGTCGACGTCCTGCTGTCCGCCGCCGCCAGCGGGGTCAACCGCGTGGAGCGCGACGGCGTCAGCGTCACCCATCCCGCCGCGTTCGCGCTCGTCGGCACGATGAACCCCGAGGAGGGCGACCTCCGCCCCCAACTCCGCGACCGCTTCGCGCTCCAGGCGACGGTCACCGGCTGCGACGCCGTCGACGACCGCGTCGCCATCATCGACCAGGCGCTCGACGACGATACGGCGGCCGTAGAACCCGACGACGACGGCAACGGCGACGACTCCCGCGAGCGACTGCTCGACGCCAGGACCCGCATCGACGACGTCTCGCTCTCCGGCGACCTGCGCGCCGAGGTCGCGGAACTCTGCCGGGACGCCGGCGTCGACGGCCACCGCGGCGACATCGCGACCGCCCGGACCGCACGCGCCCTCGCCGCACTCGACGGCCGCGACGTCGTCGAACGGGAGGACGTCGAGGCGGCCGCCCGGTACGCGCTCCCGCACCGCCTCCGCACCCAACCGTTCGAGGACGCCCCCGACGCCGCGGACGTGATCGACGAGCACTTCGAGGACGGTGACGGGGACGCAGGGGACGGCGACGACGGGGCGAACGGTGGCGAGGAGACGGGAGACGGCGACGCCTCGGCAGACGGCGACGGACGCGAGACCACCGACGACGCCGCGGACCCCGGCGGCGACGAAGGAGGGACGACCGCCGGCGACGCGGCCCCGGAGCCGGACGGTTCGGACGAGGGCGAGGGGACGGCCGGCGCGGCGACGCCGACGGCCGACGACGGCGAAAACACCGACGATGCGGCCGACGACGGCGAAAACACCGACGATGCGGCCGGCGACGGCGAGAAGCCGGGGGACGATACCGACGGGGACGCCTCGCAGGACGCGAGTCCGCGACCGCGGCAAGCGGGCGGTGATGGGCGCGAAGACGGCGGGTTCGAGGACGCCGACGCGGAGCGGCCGGATGCGGACGCGGACGACGAGGAGTCCGGGACGCCGCTGGTGGCGGGCCAGGAGCGCGCAGGCGTCGGCGAGGCGACCGCACCGGACCTCGAACCGCCGGACCCGGTCGGCGACGTCGGGTCCGGGAGCGGGTCGCGGGCCGCGAGGTCGCCGAGCGTGGACGCGACGGGGCCGCGGGTGCGGACCGAGCGGGCGGACGCGTCCAGTTCGAGCGTGGACGCTGCGGCGTCGGTGCGCGCGGCGAGCGCTCGCGGCGCGGACGCCGTCGAGTCCCGGGACCTGCGCGCGTCGGTCAGGGCGGGCGAGGCGTCGGCGCTCGTGCTGTTCGTCGTGGACGCGAGCGCGTCGATGCGGCCGGCGATGCGCGCGGCGAAGGGCACCGTGCTCGACCTGCTGGAGGACGCGTACCAGCACCGGGACGCCGTCGGGTTCGTCGCGTTCGCGGGCGAGGACGCCGAGGTGTTGCTGCCGCCGACGGACAGCGTCACGCTCGCCGCTCGGCACCTGAAGTCGCTGCCGACCGGCGATCGGACGCCGCTGCCGGCGGGCCTGCGGACGGCCGGTCGCGTGCTGGACCGTGCGGACCCGGCCGCGAGCGTCGTGGTCGTCGTGACCGACGGCCGGGCGAACGTCGCCGACGGAAGCCCGGTGGCGGCGACGCGGCGGGCGGCCCGCGGGCTCGCCGAGCGGGACGCGGCCGTCGTGGTCGTGGACGCCGGCGGCGACGAGCGCGCGACGGTGACGGATGCGCTCGTGGCGGCGAGCGACGGCGAGCGCGTACCGCTCTCGGCGCTCACGGCGGAGCGCGTGGACGCGACGGTCGCCGACGCGGCCGGTCGAGGGCCGTAGCTCGCCTCAACGACGCGGTCGGCCGCCGGTCGTAGCTCGCCTCAACGACGCGGTCGGCCGCCGGTCGTAGCTCGCCTCAACGACGCGGTCGGCCGACAGTCGAACAGACACGAAACTTTTACAATCTCACTTGTTCTTGTCCAATCCAGATTTAGTATGTCGGCCGCACAGGACACCGTCCACGACCGCTTCGACCGCGCACGCACCACCCTCACCGCAGGCCAGATCGCGACCGGGCTCGGGCTCGTCGCAGCGATCGCGTTCACCTTGCTGGTCCTCCAGGACCCCGCAGCGCACGACTCCCTGCACAACTTCCGGCACGCCGCCGGCGTCGTCTGTCACTGATGCTCGTCGCCCACCTCGTCCGCGGCGCGAAGGCCGGCGTCGTCGCTGGCCTCGTCTTCGGCCTGTTCGTCGCGCTCGTCGGGACCCCGCTCGTCGGCGTCGCCGAGGAACTCGGCCACGGCGACCACCACGCCGGCGGCGGCGCGCACGAGGGCGACGGCCACGAGCACGCGGCGAGCGCGGTGTCGGCTGCGACGACGACCGCGGCGAGCGTCGCCGGCGGCGTGCTCTGGGGACTGCTCCTCGGCGTCGTCGCCTTCGGCGGCGCGTTCTACCTGCTCGAACCCGCCATCCCCGGCACCGGCGGCGCGCGGAGCTACGTGCTCGGGGCTGCCGGGTTCGTCACCGTCTCGGGCGCGCCGTGGCTCGTCCTCCCGCCCACGCCGCCGGGCGTCGAGGCCGCACTCTCCGTCGAGACGCGACTCGGCGTCTACGCCGCGACGATGCTCGCCGGCGCACTCGCGTGCGCGCTCGCCGTGGTCGGGTACCGGCGCGGTCGCGCCGCAGCGAGCCGACCGGTAGGCGCGCTCGCTGCGAGCGTACCGCTGCTCGTACTCGCGACCGTCGGCGTCATCGCTCCAGTACCGACTGCCCCTGCAGCCGCGAGCGCAGCCCTGCCAGACGGGCTCGCCGCGGGCTACGTCGGTGCCGTCGCCTTCGGACAGCTCGTCCTCTGGCTCGTCCTCGCGGCGACGCACGCCCACCTCCAGCCAGCGCCGGGCGGCGCGACGAATACTCCCGGACTCGGCGACGACCACGCCCCGGCGGCGGCGAGCGCGGACTGATGCGCGACCGCACTCGAGAGATCGAAGACAGCGGGTTCACCGACCACGTCCTCGTCTGCACGAACGCCCGCGACAGCGACTACGCCGCCTGCGCGGACGCCCACGGCGACGCCGTCTACGACGCAGTCGCGGACTGGCTCCGCGACCGCGGCGTCTTCTGGTCGCCCGTCCAGCTCGCCGAGACGACGTGCCTCGGACTTTGCAGCGCAGACGGTACTGCCATCGCCATCCACCCACGGAGCCGCTGGTACAGCGACGTCACGCCAGAGGACGTCCCCGAACTCATGCGCGCCGAGTTCGGCCACGACGCCGACGAACTCGGCCTCGGCCCCGACGACGAACCACCGCTCGGAGTCGACGACGCGACCGCCGACTGATCGCCACCCGACCCCGGACCTGCTCCTGGCGACCGACCAGCGAACCGTCGAGACGCATCGCCACTGCTCGATGCGGAAAGAGAGAACAGGAGCCTGGACGACGCGCGCTACGCGGAGTGGCGGTGCAGTCGGGACGCGCTACGCGGAGTGGCGGTGCAGTCAGGATGCGCTACGCGGAGTGGCGGTGCAGTCGGGACGCGCTACGCGGAGTGGCGGTGCAGTCGGGACGCGCCGCGCTCGATGCCGTCGTCGTGGTAGACGACGGGTTCCTCGACGGCGGCGACGGCGTCCCCGTCGAGCGCGACGGCGGTGACGACGCCGTCGGTCGCGCGGTCTTCGAGCGGGCCGTCGGCGACGTCGAACGTGCGGAGGCCGTGGCCGTCGGCGTCTCGCGCTCGGAAGTGCTGGGCGCCGGGGACGACCACGCGGTCGCCGTCGGTCGCGACCTCGGTCGCGAACCCGCCGACGTCGGCGCGCCAGCGCCGGTCGCCGCCGGGCGACACGCCGAACGCGGTGTGTTCGTCGGGGTGCAGGCCGTCGGTCTCGCGGCCGTCCTCGGGGTACGTGTTCCCGGTGACGAAGACGACGCCGTCCTCGGTCGCGTGGACGTGGTTCGGGTACGCGTACAGCGTCTCGTCGCCCACCTCGGTCGACGTGGCGAGGTCGACGCGCCAGCGGACGCGGCCGCCGTCGGCGAGCCGGTAGCCGCAGTAGTCGCCGTGGCTCGCGACGACCGCGCCATCGGCGAGCAGGGAGACGTCGCCGACGCGCCGCTGGCCGTCGGTGCCGGGGTCCCAGTCGTAGCGGCGGCGGCCGGCGTCGGCGTCGAGCACGACGAGGCCGTGCTGGTCCGCGCCCGGACAGCGGTTGTGCGCGACCGCCAGTCGGTCGTCGCGCGCGTCGAGCGCGATCACCGAGGCGTCGGTCTCGTACGTCCACGTGCGCGCCCCGTCGGCGTCGAGCGCGAACACGACGCTGCGGAAGACGCGGTCGTCGCCGTCGCGCTCGTAGCGCCGCGACGCGACGTACGCGCGCTCGCCGTCGCCGACGACGTCGACGACGAACGGCAGGAAGAACCGCGTCCGGCGCTGCGGGCGACCGACGTCCTCGCGCGTCTCGATGCGGAAGCGGACGCTGCCGTTGGACGGGTCGAGGCAGCGAACGCCACCGCGGGCGGAGCGCTCCCCGGCCAGGAGCCCGCCGTCGTAGACCGCTATCGAGACGACCGACGGGTCGTCGCCGGCCGCGGGCGATGTGCGCCAGCGTTCGGCGAGCGTCTCGCGATCGAACGCGACGACGTCGCCGTCCGCGCTGCCGGCGACGACGACGTCCCCGGTGAACGCGACCGCGGACCGGCGGCCGGCGTGGTGCGACCGCGCCGGGTCGACGTCTCCGAGCGAGACGGCGGCGCGTTCGTCCGGGCTCGCGTTCGTCCACGCATCGCGCTCACTCATCGACGGGGAACGCCTCGTGCAGGACGTCGTGGGCGTCCCCGAGCCCGTCGAGGACGCTCTCGCCCTGGGTCGTGAGACGGGCGACGGCGCGTTCGGCGTCGCGGACGGCGACGAGCCGCCCGCGCAGGTAATCGTACTCGGGGTCGTCGGCGTCCGTCGCCGCGATCTCCGCTTCGAGGTCGACGAGCGCGGCGTCGAGGTGGCGTTCGATGGCGGCGAGGCTCTCCGCGTTCGCGAGCGCCTCGACGGGACCGTCGAGGTGCCCGTCGAGTTCTTTCTCGGCGTGCTCGCGCGCGGCGCGGTCGTCGGTGCCGAGGACGTTCATCAGGCCGAGTCGTAGGGCTTCGAGTTCGTAGCAGCTCATTGGTGGATTATAGCGTTTGGTCGACGAGGTCGGAGACGATGCGCTCGCGGTCGAGGTGCGAGGAGACGATGCGGTCTGCGTCGTCGCCATCGACGTCGCCGTACCAGACGCCGTCGGGGTAGACGGCGACCATCGGGCCGTCGCCGCAGCGACCGAGGCACGACGACCGCGTGATGCGAGCGTCGCATTCCTCGGAGTCCCTGGCGGCCTGCCGGAGGCCTTCGAGGACGGCGGGTGCGCCGTCGGCGGCGCACGTCTGATTCGTGCAGACGGCGACGTGCTTCTCGGGCGCGTCGTGGACGTGCGGGTCGTCGTCGACGTCGTCCCGGTCGGCGTGCTCGCTCTGGTGGGTGAGTGCGCGGAGCATTGCGCGAGCGCCGCCGACGTCCGCCTCGTAGCCGTCGAGTTCGACCTTGTACTTGCACGTGTCACAGGACATGTCGACCGAGTCGGTGCGGGCTTCCTGCCAGCGGTCGCCGAGGACGTCGAGGATGCGGGGGTCCGTACCCAGGGGGTCGCCGGCGGCGGCGTCGACGTAGGGGTACTCGTCGTCGAACGCGTCGGCGCCGTCGCGGACCCGGCCGGTGAGGACGCCGTCGCCGAGCATGTAGGGCAGGACGACGACGGCGTCCGGCCGACGCTTCGCGACGTCGTGGAGCGCCTCGTCGAGGAGCGGGTCGGTGACGCCGACGAACGCGGTGTCGACGCTCGCGAACGCCCGGCCTTCGTAGAGCAGGCGGGCGAGCTTGTGCGCGTCGGCGTTCGCGTCCGGGTCGCTGGACCCACGCGCGCAGAGGACGACTGCGACGTCGTCGGCCTCTCGGTCGACGCCGAGGTCGGCTTCGACCGCGGCGGCGCGGTCGTCGAGCAGGTCGACGAGCGCCGGGTGGACGCCGAGGTGCGCGCCGCTGTGCACCGTCAGGTCCGGGTGCGCGGTCCGCGCTTGCTGGACGGCGAGCGGGACGTCGTTCTTGACGTGGCTCGCGGCGAACAGCGACAGCTGGACGAGCGTCACGCGGGAGACGCTCGCCGCGAGCGCGTCGATGGCGTCGGCGATGTCCGGCTCGGCGAGTTCGAGGAATCCGGCGTCGACGGGGACGCCGAGGCGCCCCTCGAGGTCGGCCGCGAGCGCGCGAACCTGCTCGTTTGACTTCTCGCGACGCGAGCCGTGCCCGACGAGCAGGACGGCCTCGTCGTCGAGCGCGGCGGGCGTCGCCGTTCCGCTCGCGGTCACGGCGACAGTTCCCCGACGGGTCGGTCGGTCGCGCGCTCGACGCTCCGCGCGAGCTTCCGCCGGCGGTCCGCGGCGAACAGTCCCGACTCGTCGCTCCCCGCGTACGCCCACTCGGCGAACGCGGGGACGTCGGCGCCGTCCGCGAGCCCGAACCAGTACCCGCCCGAGGACGTCTCCTTCAGGTCCTCGGTCGGGACGTGGGGGTCGGCGGCGTCGAGCAGCGACCGGACGGTCTCGAGCAGCGCGTCGTCGTCGTGGACGAACGACACGCCGACCGCGTTCGCGGACTCCCGGAAGCAGACGGTCCCGCAGGCCTCCAGCAGCCCGCGGACGAGCTGCGGGCGGTGGTCGGTGAGCGCGTCCAGTCGGTAGCCGCCGGGGCGGCCGTCGACGGGCAGGCCGAGCGCGGCCGCGGCGCGGTCGGCGACCGACCCGACGACCTGGAGCTCGTACTCGTCCTCGAACCGGACGACTGAGGCGTCGTGCGCGGACTCGCGGGCCGCGACCTCGCGGGTGGGCCGGTCGGCGCCCGCGATGGCCGCGAGCGCGTCCGCCGCCCGCTCGTCGCCCGCGCGTACCGTCACGCAGTCAGTCTCGAGGCCGCCGTCGCCCGCGACGCGCCCCCAGAAGTACGCCGTCTCCGGAGTCGCGGCGAGGAGGTCGTCGACCGCGTCTGGAGTGACGGCTCCACCGTCGCGCGAGTCCGAGTTCGCGTCGTCCTCAGGCATCGTCGCCCTCCACGGTGACCTCGATGGCGTCCACGGGACAGGCGCGAGCGGCCTGCCGGGCGTCCTCGACGCGGTCGTCGTCGAACGCGACGACGAGCGTCTCGTCGTCGCCCGCGTCGTCCGCGCCGTCCGTAGCGACCGCCGCCGCGTCGCCTCCGTCTTCGACAGTCGCGAGACCGTCGTCGCCCTCGACGAACCGGTCGTCGCGGACGAGGCACGCGAACACGCCGTCGCACGCCTCGCGGTCGAGCTCGATGGCGTACTCAGTAGTCATACTTGGACTCGTAGCCGCGCGGCGTCACCATGCGGTCGTCCCAGACGTACGTCTCCTCGTTGCCGACGACGAGCGTCGTCGTCATGTCAACGAGGTCGGTCTCGCCGAGTTCGGAGAGCTCTCGCAACTCGACGATCTCGACGCGCTCGTCGTCGCGGCCGGCGCCGTGGACGACGCCGACGGGCGTGTCCGGGTCGCGGTGCTCTAAGAGTATCTCGCAGCACTTCCGGTAGTTCTCGCGGCGCTTCCGACTCCACGGGTTGTAGATGGAGATCGTGAATCCCTCCTTGGCGGCGGCGTGCAGGCGCGACTCGATGGTGGGCATGTCCGTGAGGTGGTCAGACAGCGAGATGCTGACGCTGTCGTTCACGAGCGGCGCACCGAGTCGCGCGCCGCAGGACTGCGCGGCGGGCACGCCCGGCACCACCTCGAAGTCGACCATGCTCGCGGTCGCGCCCTTCGACTCCAGTATCTCGAGCGCGAGCCCTGCGAGTGCGTACACGTTCGGGTCGCCGCTCCCGATTATCGCGACGTCGTGGCCCGCGAGCGCGCGGTCGATCGCCTCCTCCGTGCGCGACACCTCGCCGCACATCGGCGTGTCGTAGAGTTCGTCGGCGGACTCCGTGATCTCGTCAGGGAGCAGTTCGACGTACGTCGTGTACCCGACGACGTGTTCGGCGGAAAGGAGCGCCTCCCGGGCGCGCCCGGTCATCCCCTCGGGCTGGCCGGGCCCCAGGCCGACCGCCAGCAGGCTCCCGGGGTCGCCGTCGAAGTCGTCGACGGTCGCCGCGACCTTCTTCTCGGTCGTCTCGGCCTTCGACGCGCCGCAACTCGACCCCGAGGAGCTGGTGGCCGAACTCGACGAGTCCGAGGACGCCCCGCACTTCGATTCGCTCGCCGCGTCGTCGCCGTCCTCGCTCGGGGAGACACCGCAACTCGACTCCGTGTCCGTATTCGCGCCGCAGTTCGATTCGGCGTCTGTACTCGCGTCCGCGGTCGTGTCGGTGGTGTCGTCCGTGCTCATTGTCAGAAGTCCTCCACGTCGCGCCCGCCGCGGGGCGTGACGAGGTGCTCGCCGTGGTCGTTCTCCCAGACCTCGGTCTCGTGCGTGCCGACGAGGATCGACGTCCCCATGCCGCCGACCTCGTCGTCGTGCTCGGTCGCCGCACCGAGCGTCGTGATGGTGTGCGTCTCGTCCTCGCGGTTCCGGCCGGCGTCGCCGCGACCGGCGTCGTTGACGATGCCGACCGGGACGTCGTCGCTGCGCTCCTCGCGAACGACGTCGATCGCGCGCTCGTAGTCCCGCCAGCAGTTGTAGAGGACGATCACGAACCCGCTGATGGCGGCGGCGCGTAGCTTCTCCTCGATCTCCGCCCAGCCGCGCCACTTGTCCGAGAGCGAGATCGTGCAGAAGTCGTTCGAGAGCGGCGCGCCGAGGTTCGCGGCACCGCCGAGCGCGGCGGTGACGCCCGGGACGACCTCGATGGGGACGTCGGTCGCGTCCTCCGCGTCGGCCATCTTGTAGATGAGGTCGCTCTTCCCGTACACGTTCGGGTCGCCGCCGGAGACGTGCGCGACCGTCTGACCGTCGCGAACGCGCTCGAACGCCTCCCTGGCGAGTTCGACCTGTCGCCCCATCGACGACCGGACGAGCTCCTGCCGGGAGCCGTCGTTCCTGGTTGCGACGCCGTCGGTGAACGCGTCCTCGGACGGGAGCGTCCCGTCCCGGCGCAGGAACTCCTGGTAGAGGTTCGAGGCGACGACGCAGTCCGCGGTCGCGACGACCTCCTTCGCGCGCTGGGTCATCGCGTGCGGCAGGCCGGGACCGATGCCGACGACGTAGAGCCGCCCGTACTCGTCGGGGTCGTACTCGGGCATCTATCGCCCCACCGCGACGGTCACCGCCTCGTCGTACCGCTCCTTCGCCCGGCGGAGTTCGTGCTCGCGGCCGCCGGCGATGGCGCTCGCCTCCGCGATCCCCGGCCAGCCGATGAGTTCCTTCGACCGCGACGGCGTCGGCCCCTCGAATTCTTCGAGGTCTTCCTTCTCGAACGCGACGACGCCGAGGTCGAGTCGCGCGGCCGCCTCCAGGAGGCCGTCCTCGTCGTCCTTGCGCGTACCGGTGGCGACGAAGTCGACGTCCTCGACCGCCAATCCCTCGGCGTCGAGCGCTCGCGTCCAGGCGTCGACGACCTGGTCCGCGTCGACGCCGGAGACGGTGCCGGTGCCGAGGACGACGCCGGCGTCGCCGTTGCGCTTCAGGACCGTGACGTCGTCGCCGACCAGCACGGCCTTCGGGCCGTCGAGGCGCTCGACGGGTCCGAGTTCGTCGTCGAGGACCGCGAGGTTCGTCGCGACCGTCGAGTCGCCGTTCACGACGTGCGCGTCCAGTGCCTTCGCCTGGCTCTCGACGCCCTGCTTGCCCGCGGCCTCGCTCGCCGTCGTCATCGCCGGCACCGCGCCCATCGCCGCGAGGTCGTCCGCGACCTGGTTCGCGCCGTGATGCCCGCCCGTGAGCGGGATCGCCCACGTCAGTTCCTCGTCGACGACCACGACCGCGGGGTCCTCCCACTTGTCGTCCAGCAGGCCCGCGGTCTTGCGCATCGCGATGCCGCTCGCCATCAGCGCGAGGAAGCAGTCGTACTCGCCCCAGTGCTCCGCGAACACGTCGCCCTCGTACTCGAGGAGGTCGATGCGCTCGTAGCGGTCCGCGAGTTCGGCCTCGATCGCTTCGGCGGTCTCCCACTTGCGCTCGAAACTGATTATCGCGATCTCCTCGGCGACCTCGCCGTCGGAGTCCGGCGTCGAGCAGTGGCCGCCAGCGTCGTCGTTCGAATCGGTCGCTTCGTCTCCGCCGTTCGCTGCGGTCTCGTCGTTCGAACCGGTCGCTTCGCCTCCGTCGTTCGCTGTGGTCTCGTCGTCAGTGCTCATGCGTTCTCAGTCGTCTGCTTCGCTCGCGTCGTCCGTCTCCGAACCGTTCGCCCAGTCGCCGTAGAGGTACGAGCGCTCGTACCCCGCCTTCTGCGCCGCCGGTCCGACGACGACCATCGCGGACGCGCGGTAGCCGGCCTCGTCCAGTCGGTCGCCGATGGTCGCGACGGTACCCTCGACGACGTCCTCGTCCGGCCACGAGGCGTGATAGACGACCGCGACCGGCGTGTCGGGGTCCGCGCCGTCGTCGAGCAGTCGCTGCATGGTCTCGGCGACGGCGTGCGTGCCGAGGTAGATGCAGACCGTGACGTCGCCCTTCTGCACGAAGTCGGAGATGTGGTCGTCTTCGGGGTCGAGGGTCTTCCCCTGCGGGCGCGTGAACGCGACGTGATTCGCGACGCCGTTCAGCGTCAACTGGGTGCGTAGCGTCGCACTCGCGGCGAACGCCGAGGTGACGCCCGGAACGACGTACGTGGGGACGCCCTCGTGTTCGAGCGCGTCCATCTGCTCGACGGCCGCGCCGTAGATCGCGGGGTCGCCGCTGTGCAGGCGCACGACCTCGCGGCCGTCCTCGTACGCGTCCTGCATCAGCGGGACGAGTTCCTCGAGGTCCTTCCCGACGCTGTTGACCTGCTCGGCGTCGTCGCCGTACGCCTCGAGGAGTTCGCTGTTCACGAGCGACCCGGCGTGCACGACGAGGTCCGCGTCCTCGACGAGTTCACGGCCAGTCACGGTGAGGAGGCCGGGGTCGCCGGGGCCCGCCCCGATGAACGGGACGCCCTCCTGGACCTCGCCGGCGGTCCGCTCGGCGATCCGCGGGTCGCGCTCGGTCGCGCGCCGTGCGGTCTCGGCGTCGATGGCGTCCTGCGGGTCGACCGCCGGGTCGCCTTCGCCGTCGGTCATCCGTCGACCCCCTCCGGGAGTTCGTCGCCGCAGGACTCCGCGACGGCGCGCTCGACCGCGGTGCGCTCGTCTGGGATGCGCGCCGCGGCCGTGCGTCCGCCGTCGGTCGTCGCGCGGTCGTCGGCGTCGGTGGTCGCGTGGTCGACGTCGAACGTCGCGGTCGCGGGTTCGTCGTCGAGCCCGCGCTGCTCGGCGTACGCGAGCGTGTAGTAGTCCCGGTCCGCGAGGTCGCTCGGGTCCGCGGTGACGACGGCGTCGCCCTGTTCCATGAAGAGCCGGCGGCCGTACGTGACGTCGTAGCCGGCGTCGACGAGGCCCTCGTGGGTCGCGGGCGCGTCCGTGACCTTGAACAGGAGCATGCGGTCGGGGCCGGTCGGTGCCGCGCCGCCGGCGGCCTCCCGGAGTGCGAGGCTCGCGCCGGCGGCGACCTCGACGCCGAGCGCGGTCGCGAACGCGGTGACGGCGCTCACGCCGGGGACGACCTCGAGGTCGACGTCGGGGTGGAACGCGTCGAGGGTCCGCCTGAGGTGCCCGAACGTCGAGTAGACGTTCGGGTCGCCGAGCGTGACGAACGCGACGTCGCCGTCGCGCGCTCGCGGCGCGATCTCGTCGGCGGCGGCCCGCCACGCGCGCCGGAGTTCGTCCTCGTCGCGCGTCATCGGGAAGTCGAGGTCGCCGATGCGGGCCTCGGGGACGTGCTCGCTGGCGACCGACCGCGAGAGCCGCCCCGGCGAGTACACCACGTCGGCGTCCTCCAGCACCGCCTGGCCGCGGACCGTGAGGAGGTCCGCGTCGCCGGGGCCGAGGCCGACGCCGTAGAGCGTCATCGCGACCCGCCTCCGGTCGCCCCGGGCCGTCGCCCGTCGTCGGTCGCGGCTCGCGGGTTGCCGCCGTCGGTCGCGGCGTCGTCGGTGCCGCCGACGAGCATGTAGACGGGGTTGTCCGCATCGAAGCTCGTCGCGCCGGCGAGCTCGTAGCCGCGGCTCACCTGGAACTGGCGGACGTCCTCGAGGAGGTCGCGGTCGCGAAACGCCCGCGTTGCGGCGCCGGCGACCTCGAGCCGGGAGACGTTCATGACGACGCGGTCGACCCCGGCGTCGACGGCGTACTCGAGGACGGCGTCGTAGTTCCGGCTGCCGCCGAGGAACAGCGCGTCCGCGTCCTCGGGGAGGCCCGTGGGGGCTTCGGCGTTCCGGAGGGCGACGTCCGCGGTCGTGTCGTTCGCGGCGAGGTTCTTCCGGGTGATCTCGAGGCGCTCGGGCTTGCGTTCGAGCGCGGTGACTCGGCCGGCGCGGCGCGCGGCCTGGACGGTGACGGCACCGGTGCAGGAGCCGACTTCGACGAAGTGGTCGGTCTCGTCGAGCTCGAGCGCGTCGAGGAGGACGGCCCTGACTTCTCGCTTCGTCGGGCCGGCCTTCGCGTCGTGGGGGAGCGATACGTTCGCCATCGACGGAGACAACCGCCGTCGCCCCTAAAACAATTTTGGTTGTTTTAGGAAAACTCGGTTTGTTTTGGGTCGGGGTGGGGGCTTCGACCGTGCGTCGTGGCCCGGGTGGCCGCCGCGGTCACCTTACCTTCATTGGGCCGTCGTGCGACGGACCCGTATGACATCTACTGCGACGCTCGTCCCGGCGCTCGCCGTCGTCGTCGTCCTCGTCCTCTTCAGTGCGTTCTTCTCGAGCAGCGAATCAGCCATCTTCTCGCTCTCCGATGAGTGGCTGACCGCCACCGCGAGCGACGGCGAGAGCACCGACGAACGCGCGCTCAGGTCGCTCCGCGACGACCCGCACCGCCTCCTGGTGACGATCCTCGTCGGCAACAACCTCGTGAACGTCGCCATCTCCAGCATCGTCACGCTCCTCGTCGCCGAGTTCGTCCCCTCCGGCGTCGCCGTCGTCCTCGCGACGCTCGCCGTGACGATCCTCGTCCTCGTCTTCGGCGAGATCGTCCCGAAGTCCTACGGTCTCGGACACGCCGAGACGTGGAGCCTTCGCGTCGCCCGCCCGCTCTCGTACGTCGAGCGCGCGCTCGGCCCCGTCGTCGGCGTCTTCGACGCCAGCACCCGCCGGCTGACGGCACTCGTCGGCGGCGACCAGGGCATCGAGGAGCCGTACCTCGACGAAAACGAGAACTGACGCCGGAAGGGACTCCTCCCGGGGCGATCGCGTCGTCAGTTCAGGTACCAGAACCCGGCGGTGAGGTACGTCGCGAACAGCACCCACGCGAGGTACGGCACGAGGAGGACCGCAGCGCGACGGTCGACGCGCCGGAACGCGACGACGGTGGCGACGACGAGCACGTCCAGCACGAGAATGACGACGAGCCCCAACGCGGGCGACTGCGCGCCGAAGAACGCGAACGACCACGCCACGTTGAACGCCATCTGCGCGCCGAAGAGGCCGAGTGCTCGTGACCGCCACGAGTGTGCTCGGTCGCGGTAGACGAGGTACGCGGCGGTGCCGATCGCGGCGAACAGCACCGTCCACACCGGCCCGAACACCCACGACGGGGGCGTGAGCGGCGGCGCGGCGAGCGTCGGGTACCAGGTCGCGACGTCGCTCGCGGTGACCACCGCGGGGGCGCTGCCGACGAGTTCGACGGCGACGACGGCGACGAGCAATCCCGGGACGTCGTCGCGACCGAGGCCGTCCGCGGCGTCGCCTGTCTGCGCGCTCATGAAGCGGCATACGGGTTCGTCGCAGAAATAACGGGTGCGTACCAGCGCCGGCAGTCCGACGTCCCACCGCAGCGAGTCGATGGAATTACGCCCGCCGGGGGCGTCGTGGCGGCCGTGTACCAGGGGTCGCGTCGAGCGATCGTCAACCCCGCGAGCGGGAGCGGCGACCACGCCGACTACGTCGAGCGCCTGCTCTCGGGGCGTGGGTTCGAGGTCGAGCGAACCGCGGGCGAGGGCGACGCGGTCGCGTTGGCGCGCGACGCCGCCGCCGACGGCGTCAGCGAACTCTGCGTCTGCGGCGGCGACGGCACCGTCAACGAGGTCGTTCGCGGGCTCGCGGCCGCGGACGCGCTCGGCGACGTCACGTTCTCGGTCGTTCCCGTCGGCACCGCGAACCTGCTCGCGGGGAACGTCGGCGTCGACGGCGTCCGCGCGGGCGTCGAGGTCGCGGACACCGGCGACGTCAGGAGCGTCGACGTCGGGTTCGCGGACGGCGAACCGTTCCTCGTCTCCACCATCGCGGGGTTCCCGGCGGACGCGAGCCTCTCCGCGAGCGGCGACCTGAAGGCGCGCCTCGGGCCGCTCGCGTTCGTCGTCACGGGCGCACAGGAGGCGATCGAGTGGAACGGCCTCGACATCGAACTGGAGGCCGTCACCGAGTCGGGGACGGAGACGTGGACGGGCGAGGCCCTCTGCTTGCTCGTCGGGAACGCCCGCCGGTTCGTCGCCGAGGGCGGCCAGGGCGACGTGGAGGACGGCGTGTTCGACGTCGCCGTCGTCGAACAGATGCCCGCGCCGAACGTCGTCGCCGAAGCCATCGGCCAGCGACTGCTCGGCCAGGACACGCCGGGCGTCACGCACCTCCAGGCGAGCGAGCTCCACGTCACCGCCGACCACCCGATCCGGTTCAGTCGCGACGGCGAACTCGCCGAACACGACGGTCTCGACCTCTCCGTAAAGCCGGGCGCGCTCGACCTCCGCGTCGGCGACGGCTACGACCCCGACCCGGGGTAGGACGGGGCCGACAGCGGCGGCGCGGAAACGTCGACGCGTCGCCGTCAGCGAGACGGTCCTTCAGCCGAGGAGGTACTTCAGCCAGGGGTTGTTCCTGACGACGCCGGTGTCCTCGAGGTAGCTGTCGACGCCGAGGATGCGGCCGGCGCCGAGAGCACCGAGGCCGAACAGGAGCAGCGCGTAGACGATGTGATCGTCGACGACCCAGCCGTGCGCGACGGGGAGGCCCTCCATGAGGCCGCCGGTGAGGGCTGCCGCCCAGTAGAACAGCATCATGATGGCGCCCCAGAACGCGCTGAAGCGGACGAACGCGCCGACGATGAGCGCGAGCCCGGCGAGCGTGAGCCCCCACATGTTGAGCATGTCGACGAGGGGGCTTCCAGCCATGTCCATCCAGAGTCCCATGAACGGGTTCCCCTCGGGGACGGCGTTCTGGAGGTAGCCTGCGGCCGTCCAGTTGTTATCGGGGTTGCCGTCGAGGTACGTCACGAGCTTCGTGAGTCCGCCCTGGAGGAGCGTCCAACCCATGACGATCCGAAGCAGGAACAGCGAGTAGCCGACCCAGTGCTCGGAGTACTCGAACGAGACGCCGCGACCGAAGATCTCCGTGTCTAGCGTGTCACGTGTTGCCATACGAGCGAGTGTCTCGCTGGCACCGTTAAGAAGTACTGGTAAAAAACGAGAGTTATGGGGTGTAAAATACTGCTGCTCGGTCGTTCGCGTCGAAACCGTCCGGTTCGACTCGCTCGACGGCCCGCGGCGAGGGGTGTGGCGTTCTACTCGAGGTCGAAGCGGTCGTTCGTCATGACCTTGTGCCAGGCGTCGACGAAGTCCTCGACGAACTGCTCCTCGCCGTCGTCGGCACCGTACACTTCGGCGATGGCACGCAGCCGGGAATTCGACCCGAAGATGAGGTCGGTGCGGCTCGCCTCGTACTCGACCTCGCCCGTGTCGCGGTCGCGGATCTCGTAGCCGCGTTCGTCGTCCTTCGGCTCCCACTCGTGCTCCATCCCGAGGAGGACGTCGAAGAAGTCGTTCGTCAGCGTCCCCGGCTCGTCGGTGAACACGCCCAGGTCCGTGTCGTCGTAGGTCGCGCCGAGGGTCCGCATCCCGCCGACGAGGGCCGTCATCTCGGGCGCCGTCAGGTCCAGCAGGTCGGCCCGGTCGACGATCCACTCCTCCTCCTCGCGCGTGTCGACGCTGTCCCCGAGGTAGTTCCGGAAGCCGTCCGCCTTCGGCTTCAGCGCCTCGAACGACTCCTCGTCGGTCCGCTCGGCCGACGCGTCCACGCGCCCCGCCTCGAACGGCACGTCGACGTCGTAGCCGGCGTCCGCCGCCGCATCCTCGATCGCGGCGTTCCCGCCGAGGACGATCAGATCCGCCAGCGAGATGCGCGTCCCGTCGCTCCGCGAGTCGTTGAACGCCGCCTGGATGTCCTCGAGCGTCTCGAGGACCGACTCGAGCCGGTCGGGCTCGTTCACTTCCCAGCTACGCTGGGGCTCGAGGCGGATGCGGGCGCCGTTGGCGCCACCGCGCTTATCGCTGTCGCGGTACGTCGACGCCGCCGCCCACGCCGTCTTCACGAGGTCGCTCCGCGAGAGGTCCGAGTCGAGGAGTTCGGCCTTCAGCTGGTCGATCTCCTCGTCGCCGACGAGCTCGTAGTCGCGGTCGGGGAGCGGGTCCTGCCAGAGCATCTCCTCCTCGGGCACCTCGGGGCCGAGGAATCGCTCCGGCGGCCCCATGTCGCGGTGCGTGAGCTTGTACCAGGCCTTCGCGAAGTTGATGCCGAACGCCATCGGGTCGTCCTGGAAGCGCTCGATGATCTCCCGGTAGTCCGGGTCGCGCTTCAGCGCGATGTCCGTCGTGAGCATCATCGGCGTCACCGACTCCTCGTCCTCGACGTCCGGCGCGGACGTCCGGAGGTCCTCGTCGAGCGGGATCCACCGCCAGCCGCCACCGGGACCCTTCTCGGCGGCCCACTCGTAGTCGAGCAGGTTGTCGAGGTACCCCGTGTCCCACTGCGTGGGCGCCTGCGTCCACGGCCCCTCGATGCCGCTCGTGATGGTGTCCTTGCCCTTCCCGGAGCCGTAGTCGCTCTCCCAGCCGAGGCCCTGGTTCTCGATGGGAGCGGCCTCGGGCTCGGGGCCGACGTGCTCGTTGGGGTCGGCAGCGCCGTGGACCTTCCCGAACGTGTGCCCGCCAGCGATGAGCGCGACGGTCTCCTCGTCGTTCATCGCCATCCGACCGAACGACTCGCGGATGTTCTCCGCGGACGCCTCCGGGTCCGGGTTGCCGTCCGGTCCCTCGGGGTTCACGTAGATGAGGCCCATCACGGTCGCACCGAGGCCCTCCTTGAGGATGCCCTCCTCGTCGAAGCGCTCGGAGGCCTCCCACTCGTCCTCGGGGCCCCAGTCGACGGCTTCGTCGGGGGCGAACGCGTCCTCGCGACCGCCGGCGAACCCGAACGTCTTCGCGCCCATCGACTCGATGGCGACGTTCCCCGCGAGGATCATCAGGTCCGCCCACGAGAGGTTCCGGCCGTACTTCTGCTTGACCGGCCAGAGCAGGCGTCGGGCCTTGTCGAGGTTCGCGTTGTCCGGCCAGCTGTTCAGCGGCGCGAGCCGCTGCGCGCCCTCGGACGCGCCGCCGCGGCCGTCGCCGGTGCGGTACGTGCCGGCGCTGTGCCACGCCATCCGGATGAACAGCGGCCCGTAGTGACCGTAGTCGGCCGGCCACCAGTCCTGCGATGTCGTCATCACGTCCTCGATGTCGTCCTTCACGGCGTCCAGGTCGAGCGACTCGAACGCTTCGGCGTAGTCGAAGTCGTCGTCGTACGGCCCGACGTCGCGGGCGTTCTGGTCGAGGATCTGGAGGTCCAACTGGTTCGGCCACCAGTCCTGGTTTGAACGAGTCATTATCGCTTGATTATCGCTTTCGCCATTTAACGTTGTCCACTTCGGAAGTCGACCCGCGGGTTCACCGCAAGATATCTCTCGAACCCGTAGATACCCGTCTTCGTCCCGGTGGCGTCTCGCCGAGGGCACGCGCTCGCAGCGCGCGCTGGCCGGCCGCGGTGTCCCGCCGGCACGCCCGCACTCGCGACTCGCCGTCTCCCTCGCTCGCGCCACGGTTTGAGAACGGGAACGTGACGAACGGCAGGAACGGGAACGCCGCGAGCGCGTCGAACCACCAGAACGGGACGAGCGTTATCGCGACGGGGCCGACGACGGCGACGCTACCGGTACGGGTCCTTCCCGACGTCCGGCGGCCGCCGGACGGTGAACTGCGCGTAGTGATCGCCGTACGCGATGGCGAGCGCGCCCACCCACCAGTTCCAGCGCTCGACCGCGTTCGTGCACTCGTCGGGTGCGTCCCGGAGGTTCTCGACGACGACGTCGACGTCGAGCGTCGCGCCGACGTCCTCGCGGTAGTAGCCGCTGTCGCGGAGGTCGACGGCCTGCCTGACGACGACCTTCGCCTCCCCGCCGAACTCGCGCTCCAGTTCCAGCTCCAGGCGACCCGGTTGCACGCGTCACCGTTCGCGGTCGACCCCCATACGTGCGTCGGCAACTCGGTTCGCGGTCGACCCCCATACGTGCGTCGGCAACCCGGCCGCATCGACCCCGGATCGGTCGCACCATCGTCGGAGTCGCACTCCGGACCGAACCCGACGCCCGCTCGCGGTCGGCGCGAAGCGGGTTTCGATGGTGTTTTTTACGCGCTCCGTCTCTTTCCCTCCATGCCCAGTTTCAACGTCGTAGTTGGAGACCCCGAGTCCGGGCTCGCACACCAGCTCGAGGTCGATGGACAGGACGCGAACCGATTCGTCGGGAAGGAGATCGGCGACGACGTCGACGGCGCTGCCGTCGGCCTCGACGGGTACACGCTCGAGATCACCGGCGGGAGCGACGAGGCCGGTCGCCCGATGCGCGGCGACGTCTCCGGCCCGAACCTCAAGGAGGTCCTGATGAAGGAGGACGGCGTCGGCTACCGTCAGGACCGCGAGGGCAAGCGCAAGCGCGTGACCGTCCGCGGCGCGGAGATCAGCGACGCGGTCGTCCAGGTGAACGCGACCGTCACCGAGCGCGGCGACGAGTCCGTCGAGTCCCTCCTCGGACTCGACGACGGCGACGACGGCGACGGCGACGGCGACGACGAGGAGTAGTCGACGACGACGTACGGTCGACGACGAAGCGCAGTCGACGATGGTACAGCGGTCCCGCTTCTCGAGCGGGGTGCGTCGTAGGTTTCCTGAGGGCCTTCGCCCTCGGCGCGCACCGCGCTCGCTGACTCGTTCCGGGAGCGACGGGTTTAGGCGTCGGCGTCCCCGACGGGGGGGCATGGTCGACCGCGTTTCTTCGGACGCCGTGCCCACGGTGCGAGCGACGCTCGTGAAGCACGGTGCGATGGATCGGTTGCGAGTGGAGATCCCGGAAGCGGAGATGGAGCGCTTCCCGGCGGGCGACGTGGTGCGGGTCGTCCTCGACGGCGACACCCGACACGCGGAGGTCAAGCGCCACCTCACTGACGACACGTACCTGCTCGCGGGCGCGTTCGATACGCCCGAGGCGGCGCGCGAGCGGTCGGGCGAGGACCGTCTCGGGCCGTGGTGCGAGGCGGCGAACCGACAGCCTGGCGGGTCCGTGCTCGTCGACGTCGTCGAGGAGGGGTTCCTCTACGGGCTGCGTGCGCCCGGGCAGAAGGAGTTCTACACGTCGGTGGAGTCGCCGGACGAGAGCCTCGCGGACATCGCGGAGTCCATCGACGGCGGCGAGTGAAGCGGTCGGGACGGGCTCGGGCGGCTGCGGGGGAGTGAAGCGGTCGCTGTGAGGTGTCGGAGCGGGAGTCGTCGCGGCGCGGTCGTCGGGTTCGCGGGGGTATCGGGGCGCTAGAGGCGCGGGAGGAAGGAGTACAGCAGGAAGCCGAAGGCGAGGTGCTGGACCATCGTTCGTTCGACGGTCTCGCGGACCTCGCGTTCGTCGTCGATCGAGTACTCCTTCGTGCGCACCTTCTTGTGCATCTTGAGGACGTCTTCCTCCTCGAGCTGGTGGAGGCTCGGGTAGACGGTCCCGGGGCTGAGCTGTGCGTCGAACAGCCGGGTGAGGTCGGAGATGAGCTCCTTGCCGTGAGTCTCGCCGCGGAGCGAGATGAGCATGAGCAGGATCTCGTCGAGGTTCTCCTTGACGATGTCCTCCTCGAAGTCGACGTCGTCGGTCGGGAGTGCCGCCCGGACGTCCTGGAGCATCTCGTCGAGCTCCCGCTCGACGGTCTTGTCGTCGGCCTTCGGCGTGGATCCGATGAGCAACTCCACCTCGTTGTCCTCGTCTCCGTCGTTTGATGCCGATGCGGTCAGTTCGTCGAACACGCTTTGTGCGTTGGAATCCTCATACATCAGTCGTCACCTTCCCTCCGTACCGGCCTCCCCCTGAGACACGACCCACGTACCCACGTAGCGTGCCAAGAGACCGTTCCAGAGTGTACTCGTTCATTGTAGCTATCCCACATAAGTGGTGTGGCCGTTATATGATACGTGACAGGTTAATTTCGGAGGAATTATTGGCTGCACGAAGAATGGAGGGATCGTCGAATTCCTGCGAAAGAAGTCGTATATATGGTGTTCTGGTGAATCGAAACTCGATACAGAAACTAAAAACGACGGTAAAGTGTATAAGAATACCATAATGAATACCGCTGGGGCGTGCGTGAGAATCACGCGCAGGAACCGTGGTGGCGACGCAACCGGCTGCCGGAACGGGATCGGTCGGAACCGACCGTCTCGGAGTCAGTCGTCGCCGATGGCCTCGACGACCTCGCTGCGCGCCGGGCGGTCGCCGAGTTGCTTGTCGACGCGGCGCTCCGCGAGTCGGGCGAGCATCAGGTGCTCCTCGAGGTCGTCGCCGGCGATCTTCGCGACGTACTTCAGCGACCGCGCGTGCGTCCCGAACGGCGTCCCCGACAGCGTCTCCAGTGGGTACTCCAGGGTCGCCGGCTCGTCGTACTTCTTGTTGTGGATCTCCGCGAGCGACAGTCCGCGGATGTACCGGATCATCTCCTCGCGGACCCCGCCGGAGATCCAGCCCATGCGCTCGTAGTACCGGAGACAGTTCAGCGCGCCACTCGTCCCGAACGTCTCGCCGAGATACCGCGCCCACTGCATCGTCGCCTCCATCTGGTCTGGCGTCTGCGCCAGCGAGTCCAGGTACGGTTTCTCGCGCTCCATCCTTGCGAGTACTCGCCACGCCGTCCCCATAAATCGTCGCGCGAAATCGAGAACTGAGTCGTCGCCCGCAACCCCGCCGCCCGCGGTCGATCACACCGTGATGAGTGCGTCGACGACCATCCGCGTCACGACTGCGGTGAGCGCGCCCGTCCACGTCAACGCGACGAAGTGCACGTACCCGCTGACCTGGTGGCCGCGGTCGCTCACGCGCACCATCACCGACGACAGCAGCGCGTTCAGGAGCACGGTGAGGAGCAGGAGGAACTCGATGACCTGGAGGTCGTACCCCTCCGTGCTGATGAGGAAACTCATCCGCCCGAGGTCGCCCATGTCGTCCATGATGTCGATCATCATCTCGACGGTCTCCAGGCCGACGAAGAACGCGAACACGGACGCCGCCGTCAGCCCGTAGAGGACGCCGATGAGGGTCGTCGTCGCCTGCTTGCGTTGCTCGCGGACTTTCATCACTTGACTGTGGTTCCGCGAGATCACCTGCCCGAGGACCTTCGGTTCCCCGCCCATCCGGCGGCCCTCGACGTACATGTCGCCGAACTTCTGGATGAGGAAGGATCCAGTCTCGGCCGCGAACAGGTGCCACGACCTGTTCGTGTCGATGCGCATGTGCAGTCGCTTGTAGAGGTTGTCGATGTTCTTCGTGAGCGCCCCGAAGTCCTTCTTCCGGAGACTCTCGAGGACGCTCCCCGTCGAGGACTGCTTGACGGACTCGACGGCACCCAGTGCCCGCACGAAGCTCGGGAACTCCTCGTCGCGCACCTGTACGCGTCGTTCCTCCTTCCGCACGCTCCACCCGGGGATGATGAGTGGCGTCACCGGGAGTGCGACCATCACCGGCAGCGGGAGGACGTCCGTCGCGACGGGCGCGTACCCGAGGAGGACGACCGCGACCGCCGCGGACGTCACGACCGACAGCCCGATCCCGAGGGCGAGCCGGGCCTTCACGTGCGCGAGCGGATACGTCAGCGACTCGGGCTCGCGGTACCAGAGCGGGTCGTGCGGCGAGATCGTGTGGACCGCGTACACGAACCCAGCCTGGACGATGACGAACAGCCCGATGACGGCGCCGACCGCGAGCGTCGGGTCGATGCCGACGATGACGGGGATGACGATCGCGAACACGAGCACGAACGCCGTCGACAGCATCATCGACAGGTACAGTTCCTTCATCACGTCGAGCTTGTTCAGGTCCGCCTCGTACCGGATGACGAACTGCTGGATGATGGAGTCCTGTTCGTCCATCAGGAACTCGCTTATCTGCTGGCCGCTCCCGACGGTGTACGCGAGTCGCTCCAGGAAGTCGGACAGCAAGTCCGAGTTCACCTGGTTCGCGCGCATCCGGCACGCGTCGTCGAGGCTCTGATTCCACGTGTCGACGAGCGCGACCAGATGCCCCATCTCGTCGGCGAGCGCCTGGTACTCGTCCTCGCCCGCCAGGGTGCGGAAGATCTCGACGCGGTTGATGTTCGTCATCGACAGCACCGTGATGTGGGTCAAGAAGAGGTGGAAGCGCTGCCGGATCTGCTTGCGGCTGCGGTCCTGGACGGCCTTCGGGTACAGGAGCGCCGCGAACACGGAGAACGCGCCGAGGCCGACGAGCGGCCCCGCGACCGTGATGGGGAGCGAGACGAGGAGCGCGGCGGCGACGGAGCCGACCGCGAACAGCACCGCCGGCAGGACGACCGCGAGGAGGTACGTCCGCATCGGCATCTCCATCCGCCGATAGGACTGCTGGAGGTCCTCGAGGACCGACCGGACCGACACCTCGCCGTCGGGTTGCTGTGCCGTCGACATGGCCCTACATCGTCACGCTCTGGAGGTTCGCGACGTCGATCGGGAGGCCCTCCAGGCCGTCGCGCTGGTAGCTCTGGATGGCGTCGTTCACCTCGTGATAGCCGAGGACGTCCGCGTCGATGAGCTGGCGGATGATCTCCGCGCGCCGATCGAGTTCGTCGTAGATCTTCCGCGTGTCCTGGTAACCGAGCAGGGTCGCGATCTGTTCTTCGAGGACGTACGAGTTGTTCCGCCCCGTGAACTCGACGTCGTCCTCGCGGGGGTCCCAGTTGAACGCCTGGCGCGTGATGACGCCGTCCTCGTAGTCGCTGTACCCCTCGATCTCCTGTACGGAGGTGACTCGGCGGAGGACGTCGTCGCCCTGCTTCACGCGGTTCTGGAAGAGCGCGACGTCGCAGTTGTCCATGAACGTCTCCGGGACGTTGATGGGCGCGCCGGTAAAGCGCTGGATCATCGAGACGATGTCGCTCGCGTGGAACGTCAACATCACGGGGTGCCCGGTCTGGGCGGCCTGGAACGCCATCTGGCCTTCCGCCCCCCGGACCTCCCCGACGATGATGTAGTCCGGGCGCGAGCGCAGCGCGGCCGCGACCAGGTCGAACATGTCGACGTCGCTGGACTCGTCGTCGCCCTGGCCCTCGCGCGTGAGGAGTTGCTGCCAGGTGTCGTGGGGCGGGATGACCTCGGCGGTGTCCTCGGCGGTGTATATCTTCGAGTCCCGCGGGATGAACGACAGGCTCGCGTTGAGCGTCGTCGTCTTCCCCGAGGCGGTCTCGCCGACGACGAACACCGTCTGCTCGTTCTCCAGGCAGAGCCAGAGGTACGCCGCGAGTTCCGGGGAGAGCGTCCCCCACTTCGTGATCTGGAAGATCGACAGGGGAATCTCGTCGCCCTGGCGGATCGTGAGCGACGGCCCCTTCACGGAGACGTCGTCCGAGTAGATGATGTTGATACGGGACCCGTCCGGGAGCGTCGCGTCGACGATCGGGTTCGAGTCGCTGATCGGCGAGTCCATGCGTTCGCCCATGTTCCGCAGCCACGTGTTGAACGCGTCCGGGTCCCCGAAGTCGACGTTCGTCTCCACCATCCCGAACGTCCCGTGGTCGATGTTGCACTGGTGGGGGCCGATGACGTGGATGTCCTCGTTCTGCGTGTCCGTCATCACGGGGTCGAGCGGGCCGAGGCCGACGATGTCGCGCTGGAGGTGGTATCGAAGCGACTCGTACGTCCGCTGGTCGACGGTCACGGACCCGCCGAGGCCGCCCGAGAGACTCCCGATGGCGGACCCGACGGAGACGACTTCGTCCAAGAGCACGTCTAGGTGGGTCTCGAACTCGTCGTCGTCGCTGGGTGCCGGCCGCGACACGCTCCGGTCGAGGATGCGCTGGCGGATCTGCGCGTACACGTCGCGCTGCTCGTCGTCGAGCTGCGGTTCGATGCAGTAGTACGTCTTGCTCACGCCGAGGTCGCCGTACACCTGCACGAACACGTCGTCGCTGATGCGATAGCAGACGTTCGGTCGGTCGGCCTCGTAGTCCCCGACGTTCTCCACGAACAGCGGGTACTCGCCGAACTCCGCGTGGAACTCCTCCAGGTGGTTCTGGAGGTGCGGGTAGTCCTCCGCGTGCTCGCGCAACTGCGTCGTCATTCGCTGGGTGCCGTGTTCTGACATAGTTGTTACCTCATGCGATCGTCCGGTTCACGATGGTCAGGCCACGCCCCTGCTGGACGTTGAACGCGATGCCGTCGTCGACCGGCTGCTTCATGTTCGCGAACCGGCGGACACGGACGTTCCGCCGGATGTCCTGCCCGACCTCTTCCGTCTCGATCTGGAGGAAGACGTCCGCGACGCTCCGGATCGGGCGGAGCGCGCGCTCGGTCGTCGCCTCCGGGTCGACGGTCAGGATCACGGTCTTCCCGCGGCCCGTCATTCCCTCCAGGAACGTCAGTAGCGACTCCATCTCGTGGTCCTCGTCGCCGGCGTCCGCGATCGCGTCGAACCGCGGGTCGTTCCGGAGGAACGCCGAGAACGCGTCGACGACGACGACGTCGCCCTGCCAGAGCGTACTCGGCTCCGTCAGCCGCGACAGGAGCTCGCGGCGGTCGCCGTCCCGGTGCGTGTCCACGTCGGCGTTCAGGAACAGCACTTGCCCGGAGAGCATGTGGTCGACGACGTCGTACGAGAGCGAGTGCATCTGCTGCATGAAGTCCGCCGCCGAGAGCTCGGTGGAGACGTACGCGACGTACGTCCCCTCCTCGGCCATCCCGTAACACATCCGCTGGGTCCACACCGACTTCCCCGCACCGTCGACGCCCTCGACGAGCACGAGGCTGCCCTCGGGGATGCCGCCGCCGACCGCGTGATTCACGCGGTCCGTGTCCTCCAGGCCGAGCGAGTAGTGACCGTTCACGTTCATACGTAGAAGGTGAACTCCTCCCGGTCGCCGTTCACGACGAGCACCACGCGATGCTCGCCGGGGTCCAGTGACCGATCGATCTCCAGGCGGACGACCGTGCCCGTCCGCCAGCTCGTCTCGTCTAGGACGAAGAACGTCTGCGCGGACGCCGAGACGTACTCGCCGTCGACGATCACGTCCACCTTCCCGGGTTCGGCCGGTAGCGTGTTCGCGCCCGTGTTCTTCACGAGCAGCGAGACGGTGGTGCTTCCGTCGTCGTACACCGCCGACGACCCGGGGTCGGAGATGATCTCGATCTCCGTGTCGATGCGTTGCTCCGCGTCCACGCTCCGGGAGTCTATCGCGTCGCTGACCTGCGCGACGTTCGTCACCATCGTCCCGGCGACGCTCGCCGCGATGATCATCGCCGCGATGAACAGTATCAGGCTGGACACGGAACTACTCGCCATCGCGCTGCCCTCCGTGCTGACTCGGTAGCGCGTTCATATGTCGGTCTCCGTCTCCGCGATGCCGAACTCGGTCACGACGCGAACGCGGTCCGGTCGCGTCGTCGTCGACAGTTCGAAACGCAGGGTCTCCCCCGGCACCCAGATCGATCGGCTCGTCTCGCCCGCGACGCTCGACGCGTACCCCGTCGTGTACTCGCCGTCGACGACGAGGTCCGTGTCGGTCACGGACAACGTCCGCGACCCCGTGTTGTTCACGCGCACGACGAGCGTGTCGTTGCCCGCGTCGTACGTCACGTTCCAGAGGGCGATGTCAGAGTTCCGCTGGTCCACCGTCCGATCGCGTTCCTCGTCCATCGCCGTCTGCACGCGCTCGTTCGCCGTACTCATCACGGGGTACGCGGTACTGACCGCTATCAGGACGCCGACGAACACGATCGCCATCGAACCGCTCGTACTGAAACCCATGTTATAACTCCGTGTCGTCGATCGTGCGCTGGACCGCGTCCAGCTTCATGATGTACTCGTAGCTCTCGGCGTGGTCCTCCGCGGTGAGTTCGTTCGGGTCGCGGCTCGGGTCGACGTTCACGTCGAGGTCCGGTCCCGAGAGGACGTCCTCGAGGTACGTCTTCACGTCCGACCCGATCCACCCGATCTCCTCGTAGTACGCGATGGCGCGGAGCGTCGCCGCCGGCCCCGCCGTCGACACCAGGCTCGTCACCCACTCG
The DNA here is from genome assembly GCF_011440375.1 of Halorubellus sp. JP-L1. Lineage (NCBI taxonomy): Archaea > Methanobacteriati > Methanobacteriota > Halobacteria > Halobacteriales > Halorubellaceae > Halorubellus > Halorubellus sp. JP-L1. The sequence goes on along the minus strand of NZ_JAAOIR010000001.1, from coordinate 1,645,446 downwards.
AAGACGATTATCTCCGTCGCGTACGTGTCCGCGAGGCCGACGAGGGCGACGGTCGACTCCCCGGCAGCCGTCCGGTCGGCGTCGTCCGACCCGTCGATCCCCTCGCGCCACGCGCTCGCGTCGCCGCGCGAGTCGTTCGGTCGGCCGGTCCGACTCATCGATTCCTCGACCGTCGTCGGTTCGACTTCGATCTCGTTGTCAGCCGGTTCATCTTCCTGTCCAACCGCGGCCTCGGCCGCGTCGTCGCCAATCACCGCTTCCTCGCCTTCGTCGGCTGCCTCCGCCTCGTACTCCGCTCGCAGGTCCTCCAGGCCGATCGTCGTCGCCTCTTCGTCTTCCTCACCTTCGTCCGCCTCGTCTCCATCCGCCGCCTCCGCGTCCTCGCCTGGGTCCGCGTCGCCCTCCACGACCGCCTCGACGACCTCGCTCTCTGGATCGGGTTCCTCGCCGCCGACGACACCGAACCCCTCCGCGTCCGGGTCCGCGTCGCGCGTCGGCCCGTCCATGAACGGGTTCACGTCCGCCGTCAACTGGTCGTAGATCCCGAGCAACTGCCTGACCGTGTCGTTCACCTCGTTCAGTTGCTCGGCGACGTCCTGCTGGGAGCCCTTGATCGTCTCCAGCTCGGACCGGTTCTGCTGCATGCTGCCTTCCATCTCGTCGAGGCGTCCTTCCAGCGCCTCGACCTGCTCCTCCTGATCGAGCTCCTCCAACTCGACGTCGAAGCTCGACTCGGGCGGGCCCGCGTCGTCCTCGCCACCCTGCGCGTCGCCCGAACTCGAATCGGAGCCACCGCTTTCCGCGTCGTCGCGGCCAGCGCGATCGTGGCTCCCCTCCGAACTCAGGAAGTCGGCGAGGACGTCTCGGATTCCCATTGTATCGTGTGGTTCTCGTCGTCGTGGTTCGAGCGAGTCCGCCCGAGCGATACCGGATACGCCACCCGACAGTACCGGACAGACGACTAAAGAAGCGAGCACGTCCTCGGTCCGCGTTTCGAGGCGTGAGTCGAGACTCGAATCGGTGTCCGAGCGCGTACACGTCTTGAATACGAACAGGTCCGTTCTCGGACTCGGGGGCACTCCCCCCGTATCTCGTGATGAACCTTCCCGACTCGCCCCGGCACGGGGCTCGCGGCCGCACCCGGTCGACCGACGACCAGGGCGCTGCCCAGCCTCGCAGCCGTCGGACGGCAGAGTCGGGGGCAGTGCGCTCTCTCGCGAGAGCGTACGCGAGTCGGGTACGGTCCACCACGGATGGTGAACTACCGATGAACGTACCCGAAGCACACGACAGTCGCGGTCAAGTCGGTATCGGGACCCTGATCATCTTCATAGCGATGGTCCTGGTCGCAGCCGTCGCAGCAGGTGTCCTCATCAACACGGCGGGGATGCTCGAAGCGAAGGCGTCCGATACCAGTCAGGACTCGCAAGCACAGGTCTCCAATCACATCGTCGTCGTCAGCGCGGTCGGCGAAGTCGACCAGGCGAACGACTCGGTCGGCACGCTCAACTTGACGTTGATGAAGGCCGCGGGCGCCGGCGACATGGACCTGGAGAAGGCGTCGTTCGAGTACATCTCGGACGACGCCGCGGTCTCGCTGAAGGAGAGCCACTCCGCGGTGGACCTGACGGCCACCGACGGCAGTGGTTCGTACGTCCTGAACAGCAGAGACGACCGCATCGTACTGACGATTCGCGTCAACGACACCGCCCTCGAAGGGCCAGGTGGACTGCAGTCAGGCCAGAAAGCGATGATCACGATGGTCACGGCTTCCGGGGCGAAGTCGCTCTACGGCGTCAACGTCCCGCAGACGATCAGCGACGAGAAGTACGTGAAGGTGTGATGGATGCTGGCCGTGCCCCACGCGGGCACACGATAACAAACAACGTATGACTACGAACGAACCCGACACGAACGACGCGACGGCCGACCGGTCTCGTAGCGACCGCGCTTCCGCGGAGGAATCCGGGGAGGTGCTGTCCGCCGACGAGCTCGCGCTCGACGACGACGAGAATGTTCGGCAGCTCGGCGACGACCGGTTCCTCGTCACGACCGACGGGACCGCGTCGCCGCCGTCGAGTGGTGGGCGTCCACGCCCGACCCGCTCCGATGGGGGTCGAGTGGTGACCGACGGGTCGCCGTCGCCCACCGACGCATTAGCGCAGTCGTCCGCTGGGTTCGGAGTCGATCTGGCCGTCAAGACCGAGGACGGTGTTTCACGACGTCGGGTGACGTCGAACGACATTCGGGAGGTGTTCACCGAGATGCTACGCTGGTACGCGCTCGAGCTCGATTCGGAGAGCGAGCCGGCGGAGACGCTCGCCGTACTCCGTGCAGCGTCCGAACTGGATTTCTAACTCACTTCTGATACGTACGCGTTCGTTCGGAACTTCGAACTCGACTGACACCAGTAGCGGTGCGCGCACGGAACTGATAGCAAGCGCGACGACAGGCAGTCCGTTCTCGCCCTCGTTTCGAGTCCTGAGTCGCGTCTCGATACGGCGAACGAACTGATACATCCCTTGATAGTAACCCGGGGCTATGCACTATTCGGGGCGCATCCCCACACAGAGGAAAGAATGATAGTGGAACTCCCTACGAACGACGACGAACGCGGTCAGGTCGGCATCGGCACCCTGATCATCTTCATTGCCATGGTGCTGGTCGCCGCGGTCGCAGCCGGCGTGCTCATCAACACTGCCGGACTGCTCGAGTCCACGGCCTCCGACACGAGCCAGGACTCGCAAGCACAGGTTTCCAACCAGATCTCGGTAATCAGCGCGGTCGGTGACGTCGAAAACGGTGAAGTCCGACAGGTCAACCTCACGGTCATGAAGTCCGCGGGCTCGGGCGACATCGACCTCGCGAACGCGACCGTCAACTACCAGAGCGACGACAACTCGACGACGCTGACGTGGACGAACGAGTCAACCGCCAGCGACGGCACGAACTTCCTCGTGTACGACACGTCCGGCTCGGTGCTCTCCAACGAGCAGGCCGACGACCTCGTCCTGAGCGAGACGGACGAGCGCAAGGTCATCGAGGTCGACCTCAGCGCCGCTGCGATCGACGACGCGCTCCAGGAGGGCGAGGAAGCGACTCTGAAGGTCGTCGACCAGTCCGGCGCGAGCACGATCTACGGCGTGAACGTCCCGGACACGATCAGCGACGAGAACTACGTGGCGGTGTAAACGGATGCTGACTCTACCCAACGCAGACGACGGCGACCGCGGTCAGGTCGGTATCGGCACGCTCATCATCTTCATCGCGATGGTGCTGGTCGCCGCGGTGGCGGCGGGCGTCCTCATCAACACGGCCGGACTGCTCGAGTCCACCGCGTCCGACACGAGCGCGGACTCGCAGGCACAGGTCTCCAACCAGCTCACGGTCGTGCACGCTGCCGGGAACGTCAACTCCGGGACGGAGAACGTGACGGACCTGAACTTCACGGTCATGAAGTCGGCCGGCTCTGACGACATCGACCTCGCGAACGCGACCGTCGAGTACCAGAGCGACGACGCGGCGCAGACGCTATCGTGGAACACCACCATGAGCGCGACTGACTTCGTCGTCTACGAGGTCGGAAACAGCGCGCCGATCGCGTCCGCGACGAACGACGCCCTCACCCTGAGCGCCCAGGACGAGCGCGCGGTCATCCGCGTCAACCTCACCGACGTCGGTGACGAACTGCAGGAGGGCGGAGAGGCAACCGTCCGGTTCGTCGACCAGTCCGGTGCGGCGACGATTTACGGCGTGAACGTCCCGGACACGATCAGCGACGAGAACTACGTGGCGGTCTGAGGCACGCATCTATCCCGGACTGACCCGGGCACACACGTCCCCGGGCGCATCCCGCTCCGGCGTTGACGCCGGGGATGCGCCGGTGGCACGCGAACGATGTGTGCGCCGCTGGCAGCGCGTCTGGCGCCGGCCGGATGCGCTCGAGGACCCGTCCACGAACCGACGCACGGAACGATAGTGGCGATCCCAGAACGAGGCACGACGGTACCGACGCCGTCACGCACGCACGTGACGGAGCGTGATCCCAGGAGGCTCACGCGACATCGGTCCGATACGCAGCCGCACGGACGCGGAATCACGGACGGTATCGAGGAATCGCGAACGAACGATACGCTTCGGCGTATCCCACATCGGTAGGCAACCAATGTCGGCGCCCGACGGCGCCGAGTTCACCACAACGCGCGGTCCACGGTCGGGTGACGACGCGATCACGGACCACTCGCGGCTTTCTTTCGAAGCCCACGCCGGTAGCGACGGCTCCGACACGACCGCCGCACGACGGTGGTCGCGGCGGACGAACGCGAGCGCCGGAACACGCGGAGTTTTTCAGGTTCGACGGTCGAGTACGTGCCATGACGGACGTGCAAGCCCGTCGCGAGGCGTTCCTCGCGGGGGACCGACCGGACGACGTGGCGATCTACCTCGCGGACGACTACGTGGACGACCTCGGGCGCCTCGAGAAGTACGGCGTCCGCACCGACGACGGCATCGTCATCGTCGTCGACGGCGAGAGCGGTCGGAACGCGTTCCACGCCGCCACCGGCATGGACGCGATGAACTTCGCGCAGGGCGCGATGAGCGAGGCGGGCCCGATCGGGCACGACCTCACGTCCGGCGACTGCCCCGCCGTCGACGACGAGCCGGACGCCGAGCACGTCGTCGAGTTCGTGTTCGCGTTCAGCGAGGACGAGAAGGACGGCGACGAGTTCGACGGCCTCTACACCGAGGGCGACGTCGTCCACGCGTACGCGCACTGCACGTGCGGCGCCTCCTACTCGGACAAGTGGCTCGCCGAGCGCGACTGACTCACTGACTGACCCGACCGCCCGCCGCGGTCGGTCGACGACGCGCTAGAAGGAGACGTCGTCGCTCGCGACGACCTCGCCGAACAGCCAGTCCGCGTGCTCGAGCGCGTACTCCCTGTGGTCGTCCTCGATAGCGCCTATGGCGTCCTCGACGAGCACCGGCCGGTAGTCCCGGAGGCCCGCAGACCCGGCGGTGTGGAGGACGCAGACGTTCGCGAGCGTCCCACAGAACAGCAGGTCGTCGACGCCCCTGGCGGACAGCCAGCCGTCGAGTTCGGTCTGGTGGAACGCGTCGTACGTGTGCTTCTGGACGACGTGATCGTTCTCCGTGACGTCGAGCTCGTCGACGAGTTCGGCGTCCCAGGAGTCCTCGAGGACGTGCTCGCCCCACTGCTCGAACTCGTCGTAGTAATGGGCGTCGTCGAACTGCTCGGGCGGATGGACATCGCGGGTGAAGACGACGCGAACGCCCGCGTCGCGAGCGCGGTCGACGAGTTCGGCCACCGGTTCGACGGCCGCCTCGCTCCCGGGCGCGTACAGGCTCCCGTCCGGGTGACAGAACCCGTTCTGCATGTCGACGACGACGAGCGCCGTGGACTCGGAATCGACGTTCATGCGTCCAGATTCGCCCGCAAGCCCCGTAATCCTTCGGCTCCGGAACGCGATACCGCCGCGCACCATGTGGTGTGAGAGCGTACCGCAACCGGGCGTTTCTTTTATTCGTAGCCCGCGAGTGCATGTATGAAGCGACTCGCAATCGCCCTGGTGGTCCTCTCGGTCGTCCTCGCCGGCTGCAACGCCCCAGTCGACATCGGCGCGGACGCGACGGCCGACACGACCACGCCGTCGGACACGACGGCAGCGACCGACGCGACCACGAGCGAATCGTCGACCACCGACGAGAGCGACGGCGCACCCCCAGACCCCGAGGAGGACGTCATCGGGTGGGAGGACGGCGTCTGGCACAACGAATCGATCGACGTCGACCAGTCCGACGGCCTCACCGACGAGGAGATCGAGGCGTTCGTCTCCCGAGCGATGGCGCGCGTCGAACACATCCGAGAGAAGGAGTTCAAGGAACGCGTCCCCGTCGAGGTCGTCCCGCGAAGCGAGTACGCGAACCAGAGCGCGAACTCGAGCACGCCGAAGGCCCAGTCCGACTGGAACAACCAGGTCTGGGAAGCGCTGTTCATCTCCAGCGAATCGAGGAACGTCAGCGAGGAGCTCTCGACGTTCTACTCGACGGGCGTCGGCGGCTACTACAGTCCGACCGAGGACGCGATCGTCATCATCTCGGACGACCCGGACACGCCCGTCATCAGTAACGCGACGCTCGTCCACGAACTCCAGCACGCCCTCCAGGACCAGTACTTCGACCTGAGCCAGGACAAGTACAACGCACCGACCCAGGACGGGAGTCTCGCCGGGGACGGCATCGTCGAAGGCGACGCGAACTACGTCGAGTACGTGTACCGGGACTACTGCACGAACGGGACGTGGGACTGCGTCGCCACGCCCGCCTCCGACGGCGGCGCCGGTGGCGAGTTCAACTTCGGCATCTACGTCACGATCTTCAACCCGTACGCGGACGGCCCGAATTACGTCTCGGAACTCAAGCAGGCCGGCGGCTGGGACCTCGTCGACGACGTGATGCGGAACCCGCCGCAGTCCACGGAGACTGTCATCCACGCACGGACGCCCGACGAAGCAGAGGAACCGGCACCAATCGAGTACGAGGACACCGCGACCGACGGCTGGACGACGTTCGAGAACCAGGGCGTCGACGGCTACGACACTGTCGGCGAGGTGTCGATCTACTCGATGCTCTGGTACGCGTCGTACCCCGAGAGCGCCGGTGGACTCGGTCTGGACATCGTCGACTGGCGAGCGCTCCTCAGCGCGGACGGCGAGTTCGACCTCTACGACTACGAGAGCGAAGCGTCGGCCGGCTGGGCGAACGACCGCGTCTACCCCTACACGTCGCCCGACAGCGACGAGGACGGCTACGTGTGGGTGACGACGTGGGATAGCGAGCAGGACGCCCAGGAGTTCCGCGACGCCTACCAGCAGATCCTCGACGGCCTCGGCGCCGAACAGGTCGGCGAGAACACGTACCGGGTGTCCGGGAACGAGTACGCGGACGCGTTCCGCGTCGTCATCGACGGCAAACGCGTCGTCGTCGTGAACGGCCCGACCGTCGACGCGGTCGACGCCCTCAAGCCCGAGTACGCACCGAACGGGACGAACACGAGCGTCGCCGGCACAGCCACTGCAATCACCGGGACGCCCGGCGTCGTCGCCAGCACGACTGCCACCGTCGCGGCTCCGTCCGTCGCAGTCGTCGCGTAACTCCGCCGACGGCTCGCGACGAGCCACGCCGCGCGACCCGTCTTCGCACACGGCCTCTCTTTTTAGGCGTCGACCACCAAGGGGCGAGCGATGGGTCGTTCCCTCCTCGCAGTCGCCGTCGTCGCCGCCGTCGTCCTCTCTGGGTGTGCGTTCCTCGACGTCGGCGGCATCGCGGAACCGGACTCGAACCGTCCCGACCCCGACGCGGACGTCCTCGGGTGGGAGGACGGCTACTGGTGGAACGACTCGGTGGCCGTCGACGCGAGCGACGGCCTGTCGAAGGCGGAACTCGAGGTCGTGACCGCTCGCATGATGGCGCGCATCGAACGCATCCGCGGCCACGAGTTCACCGAGGACGTTCGCGTGCGAGTCATCTCGCACGACGAGTACCGGTCCGGTGGGAGCGACGACCCCGAGGGGACGCCCACCGAGGAGCAGTTCTGGGAGGCGACGTTCGTCGTCGGCGAGGACGACGGCGTCGCCGAGTCCTTCGACGCCCTCTACGGGTCTGCCGTCCAGGGATACTACTCGAACGGCCGCATCGTCGTCATCGGGAGCGGCGACGGCGGCGACCTCCGGATCTCGCGGGCGACGCTCGTCCACGAACTCGAGCACGCACTTCAGGACCAGCAGCTGACGCTCCGCGTGAACGCGAGCACGCGAGACGGAACGCTCGCCGGCCGCGGCATCACCGAAGGGGACGCGAACTACGTCGAATCGCTGTACGAGGCGCGCTGCGAGGACGGCCGGTTCGACTGCGTGTCCGTCCCCGACGGCGACGGCGAAGGCAACACCGACGGCGGCGGGGAGCGTCTCGCGTACAATCGCGGCCTGTTCGTGTCCACGTTCGTCCCGTACGCCGAAGGCGCCGAGTTCGTCGCCGCGCTCCGCGAACGCGGCGGCTGGGCGGCCGTCGACGACGGGTTCGAGACGCAGCCGGCGAGCACCGAACAGGTAATCCACCCCGACGCGTACCCGGACGAACGCCCCGAGCGCGTCACCGTCCGGGACCGCTCGAACGCGCCGTGGAACCGCGTCGGCGACGGCGAAGTCGTCGGCGAGGCGACCGCGTACGCGGCGCTCTGGTACAACGACGTCGTCCCTCGCGACCACCTCACGAGCACCGAGGATGGGCGGTACACGTACGACCACCCGATCACGGCCGGCTGGGGCGGCGACCGACTGGTCGCGTACGAGAACGACGGCCAGCACGGGTACGTCTGGAAGACGACGTGGGACTCGACCGGGGACGCTCGCGAGTTCGCGACCGCGTACCGCGACCTCCTCGAATCGAAGGACGCGACCGCACGCGGCGACGGCGTGTACGTGATCGAGGACGGTGCGTTCGCGGACGCGTTCCGCGTCGTCCGCACCGACGAGACGGTCGTCGTCGTGAACGCACCGACGGTCGGCGCACTCGACGGCGTCCGCGACCGCGAGCAGCAGGGTGCCAGGGCGCCGACGGTCGGCGCACTCGACGGCGCCCACGACCGCCATCAACGAACCGCGAACGCGTCCGTCGCGGGCGGCGTGCCGTAACCGGCCCTCTTTTCGCGTGCCCGGTCCAAGCCCGTGGTATGACCGAGTCGTTCGACACGATCGCCGAGGGCGACGTCCGCTCGGGGCGTGCGACGGACGCGTACTTCGACCGGACCGTCGAAGCGCTCGAGGCCGCGGACCGGAACCCGCACGTCGTCGCGGAAGTGACAGCCGACCAGTTCCCGGACGGCGAGTTCGAGGTGCTCGCGGGCGTGAAGGACGCCGCGGTGCTCCTCGAAGGCCGGGACGTCGACGCCCACGCCATTCGCGAAGGTCGCCTGTTCGACGGCGGCCCCGTACTCCGGATCGAGGGCGCGTACCGCGAGTTCGCACGCCTGGAGACGTCGCTCCTGGGATTCCTCTCGCACGCCAGCGGGTTCGCGACCGGCGCACTGCGTGCGCGCCGCGCCGCCCCGGACTCGAACGTCCTCTCGTTCGGTGCGCGTCACGTCCACCCGAGCATCGCCGCGGTCGTCGAACGCGCAGCGCTCGTCGCCGGTCTCGACGGATTCAGTCACGTCGCCGCTGGCGACGTCCTCGGCCGCGAAGCCAGCGGGACGATGCCGCACGCGCTCATGCTGTGCTTCGGCCGCGGCAACCAGGAGGACGCCTGGCGGGCGTTCGACGACGCCGCGCCCGAGGACGTCCCCCGGATCGCGCTCTGTGACACGTTCACCGACGAGAAGGACGAGGTGCTGCGAGCGATCGAGGCGCTCGGTGACCGCCTCGACGGCGTCCGCCTCGACACCACCGGCAGTCGCCGCGGCGACTTCGCGCACATCGTCCGCGAGGTCCAGTGGGAGCTAGACGTCCGCGGGCACGACGAAGTCGACGTCTTCGTCAGCGGCGGCCTCGGCCCCGAGGAACTCCGCGCGCTCCGGTCGGTCGCCGACGGCTTCGGCGTCGGGAGCGCGATCACGGACGCCGACCCCGTCGACTTCGCGCTCGACATCGTCGCGGTCGACGGCGACCCAGTCGCCAAGCGCGGGAAGCTCGCCGGCGTGAAGCAAGTCTATCGGACCGACGACGGCGAGCATCACGTCGCGCTCGCCGACCGCCCCGGCCCCACGGACGGCACGCCACTCCTCGAGCCGCTCGTCGACGACGGCGAGATCGTTCGCGAGTTCGACCTCGAGGATGCCACCGACCGCTGTCTCGCCGACGCGAAGCGCGTCGACTTCTGAGATCGAACGTCGCGACACGCTACGCTGGGTCGAACGTCAGATGGCGAGCAGGTGACTCGTCGCGGCCGCTCGCGTCGACGCGAGTCACGCACCCGCCTTGACGCCGACGCACCCTCGTCTCGGGCACGCCGACCGTCGCCGCCGCATCGTACTTCAAGCACCGGTCGGTCGACTACGGTCGGGACTCGTCGACGTGGCGACCGATAGAAGGAGACTCGACCCCGTTACGGCGATCCCAGTTCCTGGATGCTCCCGTGAGGCTTTCGCTCGCGGAACACCTGTCCGTCGAACAGCGTCACCATCACGTCCTCGCGCTCGTACGCGTTCGGTGCCAGCCCCGCCTTCCGGCAGACGCGCGCCAAGTACTCCTCCGCGCTCCATCCGTGCTCGAGGGGAACCGTCGGGTAGAGCCACCCCGACTCGGCGCCGGTGTCGATCGCCGCGCCGTGCCGACCGATCTCGATGTCCGCCACGGGGTCGTCCGTCAACACGACGTTGTTCACGTAACACAGCGACACCGTGAGGTTGTCCAGCTCCGAGGGCGTGATCTCGGAGCCACAGGAATCTTCGCTCGCCGCTTCGATGGCGGCGTCCACGATGACGTGCCCGACGCGCTCGTCGCTCTCGTATCCGCCCGCGCAACCGCGGAGACTCCCGCGTCCTCGCGTCGACTCGAGTCGAACGAACGCACCGGTTCGCTCGTAGAAGGCGTCCCGCATACTCCCCGGCTGTTCGCGCTGTCCGTTGACGACGAACGACTCGACGGATTCGCGAGCGAGTTCGACCGCTCGCGCACCGTCATCATACGAGAAACTGGCGGTGGTCGCCTTCGACATACACCTATTACGGGCAGGAACGCTCTTGAACGCTTTCGTTTCGCCACGAGCCCGCACCGCCGGACTTAACCCCCGTACCTCCCTAGGGGGAATCGGTAGAGAGAGCCCGGCCACCGCTGCCCCTCGCGGGGCGAGCGAGGAAAGTCCCCCCACCGTCCGGGCAGGCGACTGGACGCAAGTCCAGAGCGGGAGACCGCTGGCGCTGGAACAGAAACGACACCCCTCACCGCGAGCAAGGACGCGCGCGAACCGACCCGCGAGGGAAGGGAGTTAACCCGCAGAGCGCTGACCGGTGAGAACGGATGGAACGGCGAATCCTCGCCGGTGCAAGTCCACGCCACAAGGTAGCCCGGACACGGACGTGGACGCTCAGCCGAATGCCGGGCCGAACAGAAGGGGGCTTACTCCTCTCAACCCACAACCTTTTGTCGAGCGACGGCTGTGCGACCCGCGCGGAGCGCGGGTCGCGGCCGTCGCTCGCAAAACGTTGATGAAAAGGTGACCGTGCAGGTGACCATCGAACGGTGGACGGTGGCGGGGAGCGACGACCGCACCGCCGCCACCGCGACCGCACCGCCACCGCGACCGCACCGCCGCCACCGCGACCGCACCGCACCGCGCCCCGCCCTCCCCCTGCTCGAAGCGCGCGCCGTTCCGCGCGCGCTTCGACCGGCCCGGGCGCTAGTCGAATCGAGCGTTCGAGGACCGGCTGGCGCGCGGTATCGTAGCCGTGATCCGGCGGGGAGCGCGGCTGCGTCGTACCGTGCGAGGTTTCCGCGAGTGAAACGAGCGGGAGCATGTGAGAGCTTGCTCTCACACAGGTCGCTGCGCGAGCGTAGCGAGCGCAGCGTCGGTTGGGAGAGGGCGAGGCTACGATGCGGGCTCGGTGACGCGGACCGATTCCTCGACAGGACCCGAAAGATACCTCTCCGTCGTCCGAGACTGCGGCCGTATGGACGAACTCGCACGCACGACCCGAGCGTACGAGACCGACGCCGGAGCGTACGTCGAGAAGTACGAGACCGAATCGATCGCCGCTCGCTTCTGGGACGACGTCGACCCGAAGTTCCCAGGCCCCCGCCTCCTCGACGTCGGCTGCGGGCCCGGACCCGACACCGCGACGTTCACAGACCACGGGTACGACGTCGTCGGCTTCGACCTCACCACCGCCTTCCTCCAGCGCGCTCGCGACACCGTCGACGCACCGTTCGTCCGCGGCGACATGCGCACCCTCCCCTTCCAGTCGAACGCGTTCGACGGCGTCTGGGCGTGCGCGAGCCTCCTCCACGTCCCCCGCGACGACGTCCCTGGGACCCTCCGCGAGTTCCGTCGCGTCCTCGACGCCCCCGGAACGCTCGTCGCCACCCTCAAACGCCAGGGGACAGACCGCCACAGCGACGACGACCGCCACTTCGAACGCTACACCCCAGCGGAACTCCGCGCGCTCGCAACCGACGCCGACTACGACGACGTCACCGTCACAGCCAGCGGCGACCGCTGGCTCGAACTCACCGCACGCATCGACGCCTGACGCGGCGCGAGCGAAGCGAGCGCCGCGCGACCGCCGAGCGGGGAGCGTAGCGAGCCGCGAGGCGTCGGTACCGTCCAGGTAGTCGCTGTTCGTACTACTGCGCGAGCGAAGCGAGCGCCGCGCGACCGCCGAGGGGGGAGCGTAGCGACCCGCGAGGCGTCGGTCCCGTCGAGGTAGTCGCTGTTCGTCTACTGCGCGAGCGAAGCGAGCGCCGCGCTACGCCGTAAATTTGTCCTCCCACCTGAACACGCCGTCGCGCTGGACGACCTCGCCGTCGACCTCCAGGCGCGAGTCCTCGCTCACGTCCGCGATCATGTCCACGTGCACCGCCGAATGGTTCCCGTCTTCGCCCTCGGGGAGGTTCGCGTCGTACGCCCGCCCGACCGCGAGGTGGACGGTGTCACGCATCTTCTCGTCGAACAGGATGTTGTCCGTGAACCGATCGATGCCCGGATTCATCCCGATCCCGAGTTCGCCCAGTCGCCGCGCGCCATCGTCCGTGTCGAGAATCTCCCCCAGGACGTCCTCGTTGTGCCCCGCCGAGTACTCCACGACCTCGCCGTCCTCGAACGCGAGCCGGACGTCCCGCACGGTCTTCCCGCGGAACGTCATCGGCACGTCGAAGCACACCTCGCCCTCCGTGTCGTACGGCGCTGTGAACACCTCCCCACTCGGGAGGTTACTCGAATTGTAGGCGACGCTCGCCGCCGAGTTCACCGCCGTCCGCCCCTCGATCGACATCGAGACGTCCGTGTGGTCGCCGATCACCAGTCGGACCTCGCTGCCCGCGTCGAGGATCTCCTTCAGCTGCGCCATCTCGTCCGCGAGCGCCTGCCAATCCCGGAGAATCGCGTCGTACACGAACTCCTGGTACGCCTCGTAGGACATCTCCGCCTGCTGCGCGAGCGACCGCGTCGGATGCAGCGTCGACACGTAATCCAGGTCCATCCACGCCTCCCGAACCGCCTCCGACGCCTTCGAACTCGCCGCGCGCGTCGCCGCGTCCACGTCCACCATCGCGCTCGTGTTCCGACCCCCACCGATCCGGATCCCCACGTCCGCGCTCTCGACGAGCGCCAGCTCGTGCTCGCCCAGCCCGAACTCGTCGTCGTGCGCCCGCAAGTACGCGCGGTTCGCCTCCGCCGACGAGTAAAGCGTCACCACGTTCGCCCCACGCTCCCCGAGCGCCTCGGACACCGCCACCGCCAGGTCGTGACAGCCCTCGCTCACGCTCACGATCACGTCGTCGCCCTCCTCCACGCGCGCACTCCAATCCACGAGCACCTCGGCGTGCTCTCGAACACGGTCGTCCATACCCCCACCCAACGCCGCCGCCCACAAAACCAGTCCGCATCCAGAACTCTCGAACCCTGTGTCGGACGGCCAGCGCGAACGGCCGGCGCTACGCCTTCGCCACCGTGTAGTTCGTCCCGACCTCGTTCATGTTCAACTCGTCCGCGCGCCGCTTGGCCTCCTTCCGCGACTCGAACGGTCCCTCGACCTCGCGATCGCCTACCATGACGTAGTACCCACTCATCGACGCCCCCTATCCAGCGCACGACAAAGAGTCTCACGCAATTCGCCAGGTGCGATCTCTCTCATAGCGGCGGGTTTCAACGATGACCATATCCCCCCCTCCTCTCGACATCGTCCGCTTTGCGTACTGGTTCGGTGGTCTCGTCGTTGGATTCCCTGCGGGACTTCTGCACGTCTCGGATACCGTACTCGGGTTCTTTCGGCGAGGTTACCGAGAGAGAACGCGGAAACGCGGCGAGGACAGCAAAGCGGACTGGCTACTCCATCCCTCGAGAAGTCGACCGGTCATCCGACGAAGCCGCTCAGCTGCTAGTCGTTTCGGTCCCGCCGTTCGCGAGCTCGCCGTCGATATTGACCGTGTACCCGGTCGCCGCGTACATCTCTTCGCCGTCGAAGCTGGTCATGAAGCGCCAGAGCTCACCGGCACCGAGGCCGTCGAGTTCGTCATCGCTGGTGTCGGCCACCTCACCGATGGTACTGTCACCGTCGTTCAGCGTCACCTCGACCTCGACGAAGTCGTAGGCCGTCTCACCGGTGTTCTCGACGGTTCCCATCACGGCCACGCCGCGCGAGGTTTCGACCATGGTGGTACTCGTTAGCGCGAGGTTGTCCGCCGTCTCGCCGGTCTCCCCTTCGACGGCGTCGAAATCGACGTCGTCGTCGCCGCCACCGTTGCCGCCGCCGTCGCCGTTATCTTGGGCGGGTTCGCCGCATCCGGCGAGCGCGACGCTCGCTGCTGTTGCTCCTGTTACCGCCAGGAAGGTGCGTCGTTTCATGGCAGTATCGCTCCCTCTAGCAGTCACCGTTGGTTACGAGTTGGGCCTTCCACTGCAAGCGGCGACGCCCCGAAACGACGAGGCGGCGCAACGGCAGAGCGAAGTGTCCAGACTCCTGAACCTGCTCTGCCCCATCACTTACCGCAGTCCGGAATACCGGAATACGAGCCAGAATCGATAACGAGACGTCTCTTGGACCGACTCTAGATGGGCCCTGGCGGATTTGAACCACCGACCACTCGGTGTCCCACAGTCTTGACACCCCGCCGCGACTGCGTCAAGCAACTGATATGAGCCGAGTGCTCTAACCAGACTAAGCTAAGGGCCCTCTACCGGGATTTGCGGTCAATCCCCCTTGAGTCTGCCGGATACGTACGACAGCGACGCGAGACCGTTAGATTCCTCCACTTCAAGCCCGAATCTCGGCCACTAGTTCTTCGGGTGATTCGAGGACGACGCAATCTAGCCCCTGCTCCTCGTAGTGCTTGAGTTTTTGCTCGAAATCGGCTGCGTTCGGTCGTTCGCCATCGGCAAATCCGTTCACTTCGACCCACAGCTCGAACGCCGAAAGGTAAAAGTCACCAACCCAGGACGTTCCATCCAGATCCGGATGGACCTCGTACTCGATATCACGCTCGTGGAGTAACTCCGCGATTTTCAGTTCCTGACGACTCTCAAGCGTCGAACCGCGCGGTCCCTCACACCTCACTCCGTACTTCTCACCAGCGTCGATCTTCGCTCGTTCGCACGCTTCACGCCACGACCCGAACGTCTCCTTAATTGTATCGTCGGCGTACGAGCCATTCTCTGCGTACTGCCGTGTCGTGAGGTAACTGCTCTCGACAGTATGCAGAACGGCACGCATGTCCTGCAACATATCAGTTGCTTCGGCTGGTCCGTACTCCCCCACGTGTCCTCGCTTCAGGCCTGCGTCCTCCAACAGGTCGTTCCAGGATCCATCGAGTCTCTTGTAAATGGTCGCGAGAGATGGAAACCTTCCGTCGTTTGCTGCTTCCTCGGTCGTCGGTGGCTCGCCGTGCTCTACCGCATACGATTTCACCGCCTCGCGTAAGTCTGCATACTCCATTTTCTCGTTCATACTCGTGTGCTGGTTCCCGTAGAACTCTCCTATCGTTTCACCCGAAATCACACGCTGAAAATACTTAAAATTAGCACATGTGCTAAGTATGGGTCGATGGGTACTGCTAATGGGCTCGCTCGTGCAGGCGACGGTATGGCGAAGACGCGTGCCTTGTTGACGGAGACGGAGCGCGAGCAGATTGCTGAGGAGCACGGGGATACGCGGAAGCATCAGGCGGCTTCGCGTATCAGGAGTCGCATCCGGGACGAGTTGCCGGAGGATGTGGCGTTGCTTGCGGAGCATCATCCGACGCTCCTCGACGAACTTCGCGAAGCAGTCTGTGAGACGTAGCTGGGGTATCTCGTCCGGACGCAGGTTGGCTCTATGGTCGTGGTCGATCTGTCTGCATGGCTGCAGGGCGTCGTCGTTGCGGTCGCTCACGCGACGGTTGCTTTCGCGAGTCGGTACTCAATGGGGACGGTGTTCGTGGTGTCATCGAAGTAGTCGTCGATGACGTCGAGCACGTCGGCGCGGAGGGCAGGGTGGTCGGCGTCGTCGACGTCTTCGAGGGCGACGATGAACATTCCGGACTGGGTTCTTGCGCTCTCCCAGAGGTGCGCTGGGGAGAGCGAGCGCTGGTCGACGGTCCCGGTCTCGAATTCGAGGTCGGCGACGCCGTCGCCGAGGCGGTCCTGGACGACGTCGGGGTCGCCCCAACGGAACGGCGGTTCGGGAGCGTCGGGGTTCGGCGGGAGGTACTCGTTCATGACGTTCGCCATCGCGGGGACGACGCTCTTGGGCGTCCAAGACGTGAACGCGATCTGGCCGCCGGGGCGCGTCACCCGGACCTGCTCCGAGGCTGCGAGGTCGGGCGGGTTCGCGAACATGTGGCCGACGCACGAGAGCGTGGCGTCGAACGCGTCGTCGTCGAACGGGAGGTCGACCGCGTCGCCTTCGTGCCAGTCGGCGTCGACGTCGGCGATCGCGGCGTTCTCGCGGGCGTCCTCGAGCATCGCTGGCGTGATGTCGACGCCGGTCACGCGTGCACCGCGTCGTGCGGCCGTGATGGCGACGTTTCCGGTTCCGCACGCGACGTCGAGGATCGCCTGGTCCGGGCCGACGTCGGCGGCGTCCACGAGGTGCGCGGCCATCGAGAGGAAGTCCTCGCCGATGTCCGGATACGACCCGATCGTCCAGACGTGCTTCACGTAGTCTTTCGAAGCCATTCTAGTCGGTTCGGGCGACGTCACGATAACTCTGAGCGAGGTCGCGAGGACGAGTGCTGTCTCCACGCGTAGCGACGTCTCTCCGTCGCTGGTGGCCGAGCGGTCGCTACGGCGACGTGGGTGAGAGAGAAGCGCCGTCGCCAGGACTCGAACCTGGGACAACCACGTTAACAGCGTGGTGCTCTACCATCTGAGCTACGACGGCTTCTGCAATACTGTGTTGTCGCGGGTCGCTGTATAGGGCTTTCGTTTCGGCGTGGGGCGTGCGGGGGCGTGTCGTGTGGTTTGCGGGGGTTTCGGTGGGCGTCGCGTGGTGGTTTCGATGGGTTTTCCGTGCGAGGCGGCGAGTGCTGTGGTATGAGCGACGAGTCGCCCGGCGAGGGCGGAGACGACGGGGACGCGTTCGAGCGGGTGGTGTCGCGGGTTCGAGAGCGCGTGGACCCGAGCGAGGAGGAGTGGGCGCGGATGCGGGAGGTAGTGGCGGCGTTGACCGAGCGCGCCGAGGACGCGGTCGCGGACCTGTGTCCTGGCGCGGACGTGATGCAGGTCGGGTCCACTGCCAGGGGGACGTGGGTCGCGGGCGACCGTGACGTGGACCTGTTCGTGCGATTCCCGCCCGAGGTCGACCGCGAGGACCTGGAGGCGTGGGGACTCGAGGTCGGGCACGCGGTGCTGCCGGAGGGCCGCGAGGAGTACGCGGAGCACCCGTACGTCAAGGGCCAGTATCGCGGGTTCGACGTCGACTGCGTGCCGTGTTACGCGGTCGAGTCGGCGAGCGAGATCCGGTCGGCGGTCGACCGGACGCCGTTCCACAACGAGTACCTCGAGGCGCGACTCGACGACGACCTCGCGGGCGAGGTGCGCGTGACGAAGCAGTTCCTGAAGGGCGTCGGCGTGTACGGAAGCGATCTCCGAACGCGTGGGTTCTCGGGGTACGTCACGGAGCTGCTCGTCGCCGAGTACGGCGGGTTCCGCGAGTTCGTCGAGGCGGTCGCGGACTGGCACCCGCCCGTGGAGATCGACCCGGAGGGGCACGCGGCGGCGTCGTTCGACGACGCGCTCGTGGTCGTCGACCCGACGGACCCGGAGCGGAACGTCGCGGCGGTGTGTTCGGCGGGGAACGTCGCGCGCCTCCAGCATCACGCTCGCGCGCTCCTCGCGGCTCCGTCCGTCGAGCGCTTCGAGGCGACCGACCCCGAACCGCTGTCGGCGGCGGACGTCCGCGAGCACGTCGACCGGCGGGGGACGACGCCGATGGCGGTCGCGTTCTCGCCGCCGGACCTCGTCGACGACCAGCTCTGGCCGCAGCTCCGCCGGTCGGAGGCCGGGCTCGTCGACGAACTCGACCGCCGCGGGTTCGACGTCCTCCGGTCGGCAACGTTCGCTACGCAGGACCGGTCCGCGGCAGCGATCCTCGTGGAACTTGAGGTCGCGGAGCGGCCGCGCGTCCGCCGGCACGAGGGCCCGCCCGTGCACGTCGCGGACCACGCGCGCGGGTTCTACGAGAAGTACGCGGCCGACCCGGACGCGTACGGGCCGTTCGTCGCGGACGGCCGGTACGTCGTCGAGCGCGAGCGCGAGCACACCACTGCCGAGGCGTTCCTCGAGAGCGACGCGGTGTTCGACGTCCGCCTCGGCACGCACGTCGAGAGCGCGCTCGAAGCCGGCTACGACGTCCTCGTCGACGACGCGGTCGCGACGCTCGCCGAGGACTTCGGCGTCGAACTCGCCGCGTACTTCCACCCCGAACCCTGAACGCGAGATCGGGTATCGAACCGCGAGCGTGCGTCGACCGTCGGAAGGAGCAGGGGAGACCGAGAAGCGAGTCAGTCGAGGTCGTGGATCGCTCGGGCTTCGTCGACGAGGTCGCGGACGTCGTCGTCGACGGCCTCGTCGGTCGGGATCGGGTCGCGGCCGTCGAACGTCTCGTGAACCATCGCGACGCCCTCGGCGAGCACGTCCAGGCCGTAGCCGCCCTCGAGCACGAACCCGATGGGGGCGTCGACGGCGTCGGCGAGCGCACGCAACTGGTCGGTCATGATGGCGTACCCTTCGGTGGAGACGCGCATCCGCGAGATCGGGTCGTGGCGGTGCGCGTCGAACCCCGCGGACACCAGGAGGAGGCCGGGGTCGAACCGTTCGACGGCGGGCGCGACGACGTCCTCGATGGCGGCGGCGTAGTCCGCGTCCCCGGCACCGGCGGGCATCGGGAGGTTCAACGTCGTCCCTTCGCCGTCGCCCTCGCCGGTCTCGTCAAGTTCGCCCGTCCCGGGGTAGAGCCCGGACTCCTGGAGGCTCGCGAAGAACACGCGGTCGTCGTCGTACCAGATGTCCTGCGTGCCGTTCCCGTGATGGACGTCCCAGTCGACGATCGCGACGCGGTCGACGTCGCGCTCGGAGAGCGCGTGGTCCGCGGCGACGGCGACGTTGTTCACGAAACAGAACCCCATCGCGTCGTCCGCGACGGCGTGATGCCCGGGCGGCCGGCCGAGCGAGAACGGCGTGTCCCGCCCCTGGTCGCCGTCGAGCGCGGACTCGGCGACCCACTGCGCGATCCCGGCGCTCTGCAGGATCGCGTTCCAGGACTCCTCGACCGCGGCGGTGTCCGGGTCCCAGTCCCCGCCGCCGTCAGCGCAGAACTCCCGGAGCTCCCGGACGTAGTCGGGGTCATGCACGCGCTCGATCGCGCTCACGCTCGCCGCGTCGGGTTCCACGTACGCCACGCCGTGCTTGCGCTTCAACCCCTCGCGGATCGCCCGCAAGCGGTCCGCCGTCTCCGGGTGCCGGGGGCCGGTGTCGTGGTCGAGGCACGTACCGCTGTAACCGAAGTTCATCTGGGGGTCACTCGAAGAGCGCGAAGTACGTCTCGATGTCTTCGGCCTTCACGGTGCGTCTGTCGGCGTGTCGCGCGAGCGTCGCCGCGGCACTCGCGACGTTGTCCGCGTAGTCCTCGAGGATGTCCGCGAGCGCGATGCGGGCGTCCATCGAGACGCGATACGAGTCGTCGATGTCGATGCGCGCGATCCGGTCGACTGGCGCGACCGGGAGTTCGAGCGCGTCCCCGTCGAGATTCGCCGTCACGCCGAAGTCCTCCGCCATCAGCGTCTTCCGGCCGTCCTCGGTTGCGACGTCGGCGGCTTCGACGGCGAGGCCCGCGCCGTGGGACTGGATCCGGCGCGCGAGCTCCTCCGCAGCACCCGCGCTCACGCGAAGGTCGCCAGCGTTCCGTCGAATGATCGTATCCACCGGCGCGAACGGCAACTCGACGCTCATACACCAACCCGGGTTCGGCCACGCCTTAGTAGTTTCCGTGACGGAACGAGGACGACGGAGAACGCGCATCGTACATTCTCGACACGTCACACGAGGTCGTCACTCGCGGCCGACGTGATCAGGACTATAGCGGGAACGATGGCGGCGGTCGTTCTCGTCGGGTCAGACGACGTCGTCGGCGTCGACGCGTCCGTCGACGAGGTCCCCACGGACGGTGACCTCCTGGCCGAGGTGGACGTCCGCGTCCGTGTCGACCGACATGGTCTCCTCGCCGTCGTCGAGCACGACCGGACTCCCGGCCTGCACGACCGTGCCCGTGAACTCGACGCGCTCCCCGTCCTCGCGCGCTTGCGTCGTCGCGGCGACGCCACCGCCGCCCCCGCTATCGGACGCGCTTGCGCCATCGCCGGCGTCGTCGCCTCCGTCGTCCGCGAACGCGTCCAGGCCAGTCGCACCTTCGTCCCCGCTCCCGTCGGTCCCCGCGTCGGCCTCCGTGGCGTTCCCGTCGAGCACCGTCACCGAGGACCGCCAGCCCGCCGACGCCTCGAGGTCGTCCTGCCAGCCGTCCTGTATCTCCACGTCCGCGAACGCCACGCGGTCCCCGGGGCCGATGTCGTAGTCCGCCTTGTCGCCCCACAAAGCGACCCGGATGTCGCCGGAGTCGTCCTGCACGCGCACGTTCCGCACCTGGCCCTCGCTGCCGTCGTCGCGGTCGAACGTCCGCTTCGGGTCCGCCGACCGCACCACGCCAGCGATGTCCACCGTCGTATCGATCTCGAGGTCGTCGATCGGCACGGACTCGGGCTCGTACGCGACCTCCTCGTCGAGGTCCTCGATCGCGCCGCGCTCGCCGACGTGCAACTCGAGGTCGCCGTCGCGCTCGCGAGTGTAGCCGTCCACGACCTCGACGCTGTCGCCAGCGTTCACGTCGTCGACGGTCTCGGCCTGCCCGTCCCACATCGTCACGCGAACGCGCCCGGTCTCGTCGCCGAGCACGAGGTTCGCGACCTTCCCCTCGCTGCCGTCGTCGCGGTCGAACGTCCGCACCGACTCCGTGTCCAGCACCTTCCCCTTCACGTTCACGTCCGACAACCCGAGACTCAGTCCGTCGATCGTGCTCTCCCCGGAGACGTCCACGTTCACGTCCGTGTCCGGCGCCGGCTCCACGTCGTCGACGTTCACCTCCACGCCGTTGTAGCCCTCCTTCGGTCGCCCACCGACCTTGAGGACCATTCCTGCCTCCAGTTCCTCCTCGGCGGCGTCCGCTTTCTCGTCCCAGAACGCGAGCCTGACACTCCCCGTCTCGTCGGCCACCTCGACGTTGATGACGCGGCCGTCCGGCTGGTCCTCGCCGTCGCGCTCGAACCCGCGCTTCTCGCCGACCGAGGTCACCTTCGCGACGAACTTCACCTCCTCCATCCCCGGCTCGACGTCCGCGACGCCCTCGACTTCGCCGTCCTCGAGTTCGTGCGCGACGAGCATCGCGGCGGACTCCTCGTCGGCGAGGCCACCCATCTGCTCGACCTTCGCCTCGACGGCGTCCCGGAACTCCGCCAGCTCGACGTCGGTGTCGAGGTCCTCGTAGACGTCCTCTATCGCGCCCATAATCGTACGATTCCGCATGGTTGGACGCCGCTTAAGCGTTGTCTTCTCGCGGAGAGCGCGGTCCCGGCTTGCGGTTCCCGACGTCGACGAATCGCGATCATCGCCGGGCTTACTGCGGCTCCCTACAAGAAGCCTCGGACCACCACGAGCGCGCGAGTCAACGTCGTGTTTCGGAGCTATCGGGACTGCTCCGCGACGACCGACGTCTCCCCCTGCGCCCGATGCTTCACCGTCACCGACTCCGGCACGCCGTTCTCCGTCTCGACACCAGCCGAGTACTCGACGACCGCGAGGCACTGCTCGCACGCCTCGGCGTCCGTCGCCATCGCCTCCAACGTCACCGTCAACGCCCCGTCGCTCAAGGAGACGTCCGCGAACGCGGCCTCGTGGCACGGATCGCTCGTCGAGATCTTCCCGTCGACGGACGCACCACTCTTACCGAACGCGATCTCGGCTGTGTTCTCCGTCCCACAGCCCGTGTTCGTCGTCTCCAGGCTCTGCTTCGCGACCGCCACCGGCGCCTCGGTCGTCGTCGGCTCGGTCGTCGTGGAGTCGGTCGTCGACGACTCTCCCGTCGTCGACTCGTCACCGCCGGTCTCCTCGGTCGTCTCCACATCACCGGAACCAGCGCCCTCGCTGAGGCACCCGGCGAACGCGGCCATACCCGTCACGGCACTCGCCCGCTTCAATAGCGCCCGTCGCTTCATACTACCACGAACGACCCGTGTTTTGAAAGGGCTTGTCCACGCTGAAAAATTGTTTTCATCCAGCCCCCGCGCTAGCAGCCCCCACGCGCCGCCCCGCGATTCCACCCCTACACATCGTAACCCTCTTGTGTACCACCACGAAACGTAGAGATGAGTCCGGGTAGGGTAGTGGACTATCCTCTTGGCTTGCGGAGCCAGGGACCGGAGTTCAAATCTCCGTCCGGACGTTTCTCCCGACGCAACAACGCCGAGCGATAGCGAGGCGTCTGCGTCGGGAGAAACGATGACACGGAGATTTGAGCAAGCGAGTCGCAGCGCGCGAACGCAGTGAGCGCGACCGTCTCGCCCAGTTCAAATCTCCGTCCGGACGTGCCCCCGCTCGCCTTCGTCGCCGGCGCTACGCGCCGGCTGCCAGCGAGACCGAAGGTCTCGCCCTGCTCGCGGGGACTCCGTCCGGACGTTCTCAGCGGACAAAGACGCCGAGAGACAGGAGCGTCAAACTTCGTCCGGACGTTCGTGGTTGGGACTGGGTAAGGGTGTGTTCGCAGAAAACGGGGTCGTGCCGTCTAGAACTGGGTGCCGCTGGCGCCGGCGCCGGCGCCGCCGGCGGGCCCGTGGCCGTTGTAGTTCGCGTCCCCGAACCCGAGGAGCGGGTAGAAGATGAACGGGAGGAATGCGAGGCCGAGGCCGAATCCGGTGCCCTTCCCGAAGTTCTTCGCCATGTCGATGGGGACGATGATCGCGGGGATGAGGCTGATGACCGGGATGAAAAAGAGGATTAGCCACCAGGCGTCTCGGTCCGCGATCTTGAGCATGTAGTAGATGTTCAGGATCGGGATGATGGAGGCCCAGCCGGGCTGGCCTGCCTTCTCGAACGTCTTCCACATGCCGGCGATGGAAACGACGATGATCGCGAGGTACACCAGGAGGATGACTATCCCCGCGCCATCGCTCTGTAGCGGTACGGTCGGTATCGCAGTGACGTCCATCATTGGAACCACATCATGTACAGTTCACTCACTTATCAAAAACCCATTGGTTGCTTCTATATCTTGAATACCGTATACGGGCGAATAGAACCGGGGGTGGATCGGTGGGCGAGTCGTCGGCCGGCTGACCGACTGTGCCAGTCGGCCAGTAATCGAGTCGACGCGCGAGCGGTCAGTCGTCGCGAGTCTTGTCCGCAACGACTTGCGTAACGGGTTCGTCCTCGCCTTCGGGCGTGAACTCGTGGATGAGGACGAGCGAGTGCGGGTCGCGGTTCGTCTCGAGCGTGCCCGCGTACTCGATCTGTCCGAGGCAGGACTGGCAGTTCTCGGCGTCGGTCTCCTGGATGCCGACGGTGACCTCGACGACGCCGCCGAGCACGCGCTCGTTCACGTACTGCGCCTCGTAACAGGGCGTGTTCGCTGGGACGGAGCCACTGATATCCGCACCGCTGTCGGTGAACTCGATGCTGCCGGCGTTCTCGCTCCCGCAGTCGGTCGACTCGGTCTGGATGTCCCGGGACGTCACCTCGAGCGCCGGCGTCGTCGTGGTCGACTCGGTCGCCGGCGTCGTGGTTCCGTCGTCGGTCGCGGTGGTCTCTGTCTCGGAGTCGTCGTCGCCGGATCCGTCGAGGCAGCCGGCGATGGCGCCGAGCGCGGTCGTTGCGGCGGTCGTTCGAAGGAGAGCACGACGTCGCATGCGTCATCGTTCGCGTCGAAGAACTGCAAGCCTTGTGTTACGTGAAAGAGCTGGTTGACCGAGAGCATGCCTCCCAAACGAGACGAGCCAGCGTCGACGTCGCCGTGGCGACCGGCGCGACGCGCGAGTCGGTTCGAGGCCGGTGGACGGAAAGACCGTTGGTCGGCGAGTGCGTACGGGTCGGTGTGCGAGCGAATCTTCGTGCGGGGCTGGCGTTGTTCAACGACGGGTTCTATCACGCGGCCCACGACCCGCTGGAGGGGGCGTGGCTGGAGAGCGACCGCGACGACGCCGACGGTCGATTCCTCCAGGGGCTCGTGCAGTTGACGGCGGCGGTGCATCACGCTCGCGGGCGTAACTGGGAGGGGTGCGTGGGGCTCGCCGAGAGCGCGCTCGAGTACCTCGACGGCGTCCCCGACGACTACAGTGGGGTGGACGTCGCGCTCGTCCGCCGCGTGCTGGAGACGCTCGCGAGCGACCCCGAGGTCGTCGAACGCCGCGCGATGCCCGTCCTCGAGTTCGAGGGCGAGCGCGTGACGCGCGAGCGACTCGCGCCGGATGCCGCGGCGCTCGCCGCCGAAGCGCTCGCGGCGGAACGCGGACTCGACGCGTCCGTCGTCGAACGCGCCGCCGCGTACGCTCGCGAGGACCGCCAGCGCCAATCCGACGACGACCGCGCCGCGAGCGCGCGGAACGAGGCCGCGAAACTGGAGCGGTTCCTCGTCGACTTCGCGACAGCCGACGACGACTACGCGATCGTCTACCAGCGCCTCGCCGACCACGTCGAGCGCCGCGACCACCGCGCGAGCGACGTCGACGGCCTGTTCGAGTGACTATCAGTGCGAGCGACGTCGACGGCCTGTTCGAGTGACTATCAGTGCGAGCGACGTCGACGGCCTGTTCGAGTGACTATCAGTGCGAGCGACGTCGACGGCCTCTTCGACTGACGCCAGCGAGCCGGGCCGGTCGGCTCGACCAGCCCTGTTGGCTCAGTCTCGCTCGGCGCGGTCCTTCCACTCGCGTTCCTGGCGTCGTTCCTTCACGTGCCGGCGGCCGCCGGCGATCTCGTCGGTGGCGTCTGCGCCGAACGCGACGATGTCGCGGAGGAACGATTCCTCGTAGGTCTCGAGGAGGTCGTACGACCACCGTCCGGGGTCGTCGGGGTGTCCGCTCTCGGCGACGCCCCGGGGGAGGAACTCGTCGCGGATGGCGTCGGCGAGCGCGTCGTGCCCGGTCTCGCGCAGGCGCGTTTCGGCGTCGGCGAGGTGGTCCATACCGCGGCCGGTTGCGTGGTGGAACGCGACGAGGTGTCCGTGCGCGCGATGCAGGTGCTCGATGCCGAGTTCGACCTCGTGCAGCGCCGACGCCTCCGCGTCGGTGAGGTCGTCTGCGTCGCCCGCGGACTCGTCGTCGTTCCGGTCCTCGGCTCCCATGCCAAACGATAGCACGCGAGGAGATATACGCGTGCGGCCTGAGAGAGCGCGGGGACTGCCCGACGAGTACGGCTCAACAGTTATCCGCGCGGCGGCCGTCGATTAGAGCATGTCGGATGAACCCCTCTACAAGACCACTCAGACTGCGACCCGGAAAGCGATCGCGTCGTACCTGCACAACGTGGCGAACGCGTTCGACAGCGGCGACGCCGTTCCGGTCGCCGACTCGGTGACGGTCACGCCGCCGGGCGAGGTCGAGATGGAGGTCGACGTGGAGCGCGAGGGCGACGAGTCGAGTTACGAGGTCGAGTTCGCGTGGCCGGCGGCCGACGGCGACGTCGACACCGACGCCGACGTCGCGGCGAGCGGCATCGGGAGCGACGCCGTAGACGCGGACGCGGAGTCGCCAGACGACGCGGGTGCGGGAGGAGACGACGCAGACGCAGCGGGCGAGCGGGAGGCGACCGAGGAGGTCGCCGAGACCGTCCCCGCGGGAAGCAAGGCGACGTTCGAGATCTATCGCGACCGCGCGAACGAGTGGCGGTGGCGGCTCCGTCACGACAACGGGAACGTGATCGCGGACAGCGGCGAAGGCTACGACCGGAAGGCCGGCGCGAGGAACGGCATCGAGAGCGTGCAGCGCAACGCCGCCGGTGCGGACGTCGACGAGCAATCGTAGCGCCGCGCCCACTCGCAGCCGCAGTGGATCGGCCGCTCGCGGCTACTCGCCAGCGTACTCCGCGGAGTTGCCGCACGCATCAGAGGGCACAGAGCAGTAAGAATTCCACATGAAGAACTAACCTTTCTTGACTTCCCGTATTAATTTTGCCGCTGATGGACTCCATATAGGAATCTGCGAATGGCTAACGTTTAATACACGCCACCATGTCTTTTTTCCAGAATGAATGACTTAAGGGTTGGGAAGGTATTTCGGGAAACCGGCTATCCCGAACACACCTATATCCGGAGGCGAGAAGGACATAAAGAGGAGGAACTAGCAGATTACTTATTCAAAGAAACAGCCGCAGTTTCTATCTCTGGACCCTCAAAAACGGGTAAGTCAGCATTAGTGAAGTATGTCGTAGAAGAGGTTGAGAGGGTGCCATCAAATCATGTTCCTGTAAGGGGAAACAAAGTCGAGTCAAAGGACGACTTGTGGAAGATAGTGCTGAATAAATTAGACGAACCCACGAAATACACTAAAGAAACAAAGGAAGGAGAGAGAAAAACAACTAGCAAAAAACTGGCGGCAAGTATCAAAGCAATAACTGGGCAATATAAGAAAGACGATACAGAAGTAGAGTTTGAGACTATAATCGAAGAAAAGAATCTAGGGATAGATACTGTTCTTGAGCTTTTTCAGGAGGAACGGTTTGTGATTTTCATCGACGACGCTCACAAAATACCCGATGATATTCATAAGGATATTGCTGAAGAAATTAAGGAGGCAATAGACAGAGACGCGTTAATTTGCGTGGGATATATCGACTATCGAGGTGATGCACTCACTTCTGCCGACTCCGATTTAAATTCACGAGTCGATACGATTTCTCTTCGCCAGTGGTCGGAGGACGACCTTGTCCAGATCGCAAACAAGGGATTTGATAAGCTAAATATCGAGGTCAACGACGACTTTGTGGAAACCCTTGCTTTTGAAGCACTCGAATCCCCTCAGCTGATGCAAAAGTTCTGCTACCATTTTTGCGTATCAAATGACATATACTATAAACAAGAGGATGAGGTGGACATCTATGGGAGCGAACAAGATGCAATAAAAATCCTCAAAAATGCTGCAAGCTCTTTGAATGAAAACTATTCCACGGAATTCGGTCTTATCAGCGGTCGGACACATGGGAGAAGTGAAGATAAATTTGAATTTGTTGACGGCACAAAAGGGACCAGATATGATGCCATACTACGGGGGATTGCAGCGAATGAACCTAGCACAAGCTATAGCTTGAATGAGCTAAAGAAGAAAATAAGGATCGGATGTGCAGGCAAACCTCCCCAGAGCGGGAACGTAACTAAGCACCTAAAAAGGATGAATAAATGGGTAAAACAAGATGAAGATGTTGATGACTATATCTTTGACTTCGTTTCTAACAAAGAGGAACAGGTTCAAATCCCAGAGCCTGCTCTGCTCTTCTATTTAAGATGGTCGGGGGTTCTGAACTTCGAACCGGGTCTCAGGGTTGATTCTCTTAGGAACCCATAAGAAGACGATAAAAAGACAAAGATAGCCTTTGTTCCAATTTTCCTTCTGCAGTCTTGCGTTCTACCGTAAAAACTAGGCCTCTTGCGGTTTACTTACAAGAGAACTGACGCATTTCAGTGGCCTACCTAACCGTCCTGTATGACTACAAGAACAGGGCGGGATGATGCAGAGAAATCCGACTTTTCTCAACGGGGTAAAAGCGCTCGAAAAGCACCCTACTCGCCCGCGTACTCCGCGGAGTTGTCCCGCGGTTCGTAGCCGAGGACGTCCTTTGCGTTCTCGAGCGAGTAGTACTTTCGGTCGTTGTTGCTGATGCCGTACACGATCTCGTAGTCGTAGTCGGCTTCGATGGTGCGCTGGAAGAGGTGCCCGCAGTCGCGGTAGGAGAGCCACATCGCCTGGCCGCGCTCGTAGTCCTTCGGGGGGTGTTCCTCGGTGAGGTTCCCGATGCGGACGGCGACGAAGCTGAGGTCGTGTTCGTCGTGGTAGTAGCGGCCGAGGGTCTCGCCGGCGGCCTTCGAGACGCCGTAGAGGTTCCCGGGGCGAGGGAGTTCCGAGCCGTCCAGCAGGAAGTCGTCGTGCTCGCGGTAGAGGTCGGGTTTGCGCTCGGTCTCGTAGTGCTTGACGGCGTGGTTCGAGGAGGCGAACGCGACCTTCTCGACGCCCTCGTCGACGGCGGCCTGGAGGACGGTGTGGGTGCCGTCGACGTTGTTCGAGAGGACGCTCGACCAGGGCGCGGTCTTACGCGGGTCGCCCGCGAGGTGGACGACGGCGCCGCAGCCCGCGACGGCGTCGCGGACGGCGTCCTCGTCGGTGATGTCCGCGACGACGAACTCGCCGGGGTACTCGTCGGCGTCGGCGGGCGGGTCGCGGTCGAGCAGCCGCCAGTCGTACTCCTCGCCCGCGTAGTCCAGGAGTGCGGTGCCGACGTGCCCGCGGGCGCCGGTGAGGAGGACGGGGTCGTCCATTCGTGTGGTGGCAGGACGACCGCGAACAAGAAGCGTGCGGTTCGCGTCGGCGCGGCGCTCGAACCCGAATCCCCTTTGGCGTCGCCCTCGGATTCGAGGTATGGTCGAGGAGCCGACGACTGGCGAGGAAGCCGCGTTCGAGGCGGGGATCAAGTTCGGATCGCTCTACCACCAGTTCGCGGGGACGCCGGTGTCGCCGACGAGCGCGGCCAGCCTCGCGCGAGCGATGGAGGAATCTATCGAGAACCAGCCCCATTGCGAGGACGTCCAGGTCGCGATCCGCGAGGACGCCCTGGCAGCGGCTATCGCCGAGGCAGGCGCGGACTACGTGGAGTTGACGGGGTCGCTCGTGGACGTGTCGATGCGGATCGAGTACGAGGGCGTGACGGTGTACACGAGCATGGCGATGCAGGACGGCTACCCGCTGATGCAGGTCGACTCCGTCGAGCGCGAGTGACCGGTCGCGGAGCGATGGGTCGGGGTCGACGGCGAGCGCTCGATCGAGGAGCGACGGGGGGCGTCGTCTCTATCGGTCCACTCGGCACAGATGCGGTCGTGGCGCGCTCTCGGCCGGGATTTCACTTTCACTTTCAGGCGGGTACTTAACCCCTTCGCGGGCGTCGTTCTCGGCATGAGTCAGACCAGTCTCGACGACGACGAACTGTTCGGCGAGATGGCGTCGGAGATGCGCGAGGACGTGGAGTCGGCGCTCGCCGAGGCGCGAGCGGCGCTCCCGGAGGCGGACGAGGTCTGGGAGTCGGACGCGGACAACGTCCTCGGCGTCCTGAACGGGCTGCGATCGGCGCTCGACGTCGGCGACGCCGAGGACCACCTCCGGGACGCGAAGAAGGCATTCGTGATGGGGAAGCGCGCGGACGCGTTCGAGGACGCCGACGACCTGGAGGCGGAGATCGAGACGGTCGAGGACCTGATCGCGACGATCGAGGACGCGCACGACCAGGTCGGGGACCTGGCGTCGACGGTGCCGGAACTCCGGAGTACGCTGGAGGACGCACACGCCGACGCGGACGAGGACGGTGGCGCGAGCGAGGACGCCGACGCGGACGAGGACGAGGAGTAACGCCCCTGCGAGGCCGGGTCCCGGTTTCGGCCGTGGCGAGGCCGGAGGTCAGTATCGTTCTTCGAGCGACCGGAACGGCTCGTGGTCGACGGTGTTCGTGGTGGTCGAGAGCGGGGCGATGCTCACGTCGCCGTCGGCGAGCGCGCGCCGGTCGGTGCCGACGGGGTCGGTGACTCGTTCGTCGCGGTCGGGGCGGAGCGGGTCGTAGAACGCGCTGGTGACGGCGTAGCCGTCGCCTGATTCGTCGACGCGGAGCGAGTAGTCGTGGACGGGTTCGGTGAGCCGCAGGTGCGTGTCGTCGGTCGTCTCGGTGGGGACGTTCACGCTGAGGTAGGCGTCCGCGTCGGTGAGCGTCTCGGGAGCGATGGCGTCGACGAGGCGTCGGGCGACGTCCTGGGTGGCGTCGAACGCGTTCCGCTCGAACTCGACGAGGCCGCCTTCGACGGGGTCGTACGTGGAGAGGGCGATGCCGGCGTGACCGAGGAACGCGGCTTCGGCGGCGGCGCCGACGGTCCCGGAGCGGCCGACGTTGTCCGCGCCGACGTTCGGGCCGTCGTTGGCGCCGGCGACGACGAAGTCGGGGTCGTCGACGACGTGCAGGCCGTACGCGACGCAGTCCGCGGGCGTGCCGGTGACGGCGTACCCGCGGTCGTGCTCGCGGACGGCGAACTCGCGGTCGGCGGCGCGCCCGACGCCGCTCTGGTTGTCGACGGGTGCGACGACGGTCACGTCGGCGACGGTTTGGAGGGCGTCGTGGAGCGCGGCGATGCCGGGGGCGTCGATGCCGTCGTCGTTCGTGAGGACGACGGTCGGCGGTGAGTCCATGCGGCGACGTTCGAGGGTGGAATCTGAGAAACTGGCGGTCGCACCCGGACCGCTCCCTCGACGGGCGGCGACTCGGCAAGTGGGTACAAAGCGCCATCTTACTCGACCGAATGGCTATGATGGCTCCGTGCGTACGTCTCCCATGCTTTCGAGTGCTTCGACCGGACCGCTCGACGACGTCGAGTTCCTCGTGCGGTCGGAGCACCGGGTCGATGCGCTCGGCGCGCTGGCCACGCGACCGCGGACCCGAGCGGACCTGCTGTCGCTGACGGGCGTGTCCCAGTCCACGATCGGGCGGACGCTCCGCGCGTTCGAGGACCGGAACTGGATCCGCAGGAACGGCAAGTACTACGAGGCGACGAAACCGGGCGCGTTCGTCGCGGTCGGCGTCCGGGAGCTGCTCGACCGGGTCGAGACCGAGCGACGACTCCGCGACGTCTGGCGGCTCCTCCCGAACGAAGCGGACGGTTTCGGGATCGAGATGTGCACGGATGCGGTCGTGACGGTCGCGAGGGCGGCGGACCCCTACGGGCCGGTGAATCGGTTCGCCTCGCTGCTCGAGGAGACGGACCGGTTGCGGTTCGTGGGGTTCGACGTGTCCCTCCTGGCGCCGTGCGTGGACGAGTTCTGCCGGGCGCTGGATGCGGGCATGGAGACGGAGCTGATAGAATCCCCTGGCGTCGTCGGGCGCATCCACGAGACGTGTCCCGAGCAGTTCGCCGACAGGCTGTCGGGCGGTGACCTCACCGTCTCGGTGCACGACGCTCTGCCCGCGTTCGGCGTCGGCATCCTCGATACCAGGGTCGCGATCAGCGGCTGCGACCCCGACAGCGGGGCGGTCGCGGTGCTCGTCGACACCGAGGACCCGGTGGCGCGAGCGTGGGCGGCGTCGCTGTACGAGTCCTATCGACGCGAAGCGACGCCGATCGGTCTCGAACCGACCGCGTAGTCCGAGTCGCTACCAGTCGTCGGGGGTACTTGCAGCGGCGACGGCGTTTCGTCGACTGCAACCCGGGCAGTGGCTGCAACCCGCGCACCGAATGCAAGTCTATCACGCGACGCCTCGATGCTCCTGTCGCCCGTAGACGGTATTGCATGCCGAAGCATACCACGAAGACGATGAACGGCGTTGACGTATCGAAGCTCGAGCAGACGGTCGAGGCAGTGACGGACGACTCGACAGTCGGCCAGTTCCAGTTCCGGGCGGAGACCGAGTGGACGGATGCCCTGCGGTCCATGACGCGGATCGACGACTTCGACCAGGCGGGCGAGACGATCCACACGCGGACGTTCGAGATCGAGGGCGACGAACCGGAAGAGATCCTCGGCGACCGGACGGGGCCGAATGCGGTCGAGCTCCTGCTCTCGGCCATCGGGTCGTGCCTGACCGTCGGGTACGCGGCACACGCCGCCGGCATGGGGATCGAGCTGGACTCGCTGAGGCTGGAGCTAGACGGCGACGTCAACCTCCAGGGGTTCCTCGGCATCTCCGAGGACGTCCGCCCCGGGTACGAGCACGTGAACTGCACGGTGTACGTGGAGTCAGACGCCTCGCCGGAGGAACTCGAGGAGCTCCGGGAGGTGGTGGAGGAAACGTCGCCGCTGCTGGACAACGTCCGGAACGGCGTCAGCGTCGAGACCGAACAGGTCTCGCTCTGAGAGTCGACGGAAATCCACCCCGACTCGGCGACGGGCGCTCGCCGGCGCTCTCGCGGACTATTTCGACGGATCCGGACTCTTGCGAACCAATTCGGGGTCAGTGGTCCTCGGTGACGCGGACGTCGAGGTCGGCGGTGACGACGACGTGGACGACGTCGGGAGCGTCGCTGATGTCCGCCGCGTCGAATCCGCGTACTGCGACGGTCGCTTCGAGCGGGTCGGTGCCGCTCGCGGTGACGGCGTCGTCGTCGAGGACGGGGAGCTCCCAGAACGGGGTCGTCCCGGGGTCGAGGCCGCGGTCGGCGAGCGCCGCGGCGACGTCGGGGTCCTCGAGCGCGAGGAGGCCGACGGGGAACGCGAGGTGGTTCCCGCACTGCTCGCAGTCCGCGACCGCCTCCAGGGCGTGTCCGTCGCCGCGGGTCGCGGTCGGCGCCGTCTCGTCGGGGTCGGCGACGACCTCGAGCCCTCTCGTCGTCCGTCCGGCGCACTCGGGGCAGACGCCGTCGGCGGCGAGCGCGAAGTGCGAGCGGACGCGCCGGTCGAACGCGTAGAGGAGGCCGTCGACGCCGTCGTCGCGGAGGCGGTCGGCGGCGGGACCGGGCGGGAACGGGTAGCGCGCGAGGACGCGCTCGCAGCCGTGGCACGCGACGGTGAGCCAGGCGTCGCCGTAGCTCGCGTGCAGCGCGCTCGCTCGACAGTGCGGGCACGCGCCGTCGACGCCGGTGGGGCCGAACGCGGGCTGGTCGGCGTAGGTGCCGGCGGCGAGCGCGGCGGCGGCCTTCCACCCGGCGTACCTGAGCCGGTAGCCGTCGCCGGTCTTCGCGACGAACGCACCGACGAGCTCGTCGAGGTGGTACGCGAACTGCGAGGAGACCGCAACGCCCGCGCGCTCGCGGAGTACGGCGAACGGCGTCGGGTACGGCGTCTCCGGGTCGGCGTGCGCGGAAAGGAGCGCCCGCAGGATGGCGGCGCGGTGCTCGTTGCCGACGAGCGCGAACGCGTCCGCGTTCGACTGCTCCCCGGTCTCCGTTCCGTCGTCCGCGACCATACCTCCAATCTCGGTCCCACTCCCAAATCGGTTCGTATCGGATAGTCTACTAAAACGCGGGGTAGATTACGCCTACAAACCCCGACCCCGTCGGTGGTATCGATGCGTCGCCCGCCAGCGCTCGTCGCGAAGTACTACGCGTACCAGGCGACGGCGACCTTCGGGTTCTTCTGGCCGATCTTCACCGTCTTCCTGCTCTCGCGGGACCTCAACTACACGCAGATCGCGCTCCTGGGGTCGCTCTCGGCGGGCGTCGGCGTCGTCGGCGAGGTCCCGACGGGGTACGTCGGCGACCGCGTCGGCCGCCGGAACAGCCTCCTCCTCGGTGCCGTACTGCGCGCCGCGTCCGTGTACGGGCTCGCAGTCGTCCAGTCGTTCCCCGGGTTCGTCGCGGTGTACGCGGTCTGGGCGGTCGGCGGCGCGTTCACGTCCGGCGCCGGCGACGCCTGGCTCTACGACGTCCTCGCGCAGCGCCTCGACGAGTCGGCGTACACGCGCGTCCGCGGTCGCGGCGGCGCCGTCAACATGACCGTCAGCGCCGCGACGATGCTCGGCGCCGGCGCGCTGTACGCGCTCGACCCGACGCTCCCGTTCTGGGTCGGCGGCACCGTCAACGCCGCCGGCATCCCGGTGCTCCTCGCGATGCCGCGCGTCGACCGCGGCGGGAGCGCGTCCGACCAGACGGCCGGTTCGAGCGACGACCGCCTCGGCGTCCGCGA
Organism: Halorubellus sp. JP-L1; assembly: GCF_011440375.1. NCBI lineage: Archaea > Methanobacteriati > Methanobacteriota > Halobacteria > Halobacteriales > Halorubellaceae > Halorubellus > Halorubellus sp. JP-L1. The sequence goes on along the minus strand of NZ_JAAOIR010000001.1, from coordinate 1,611,343 downwards.
GGCGGCGCGCGTCGTCCGCGCGCAACTCCTGACGCCGCCAGTGCGGTCGGTCGTCGTCGGCCTCGCGCTGTTCTTCGGCGTCGTCGGCGCGGCCGACACCTACATCCAGCCCATCGCGGTCCGGCGCGTCGGACTCTCCGAGACAGCACTCGGCCCGTTCTACACGGGGTTCTCGCTCGTCGCTGCGGTTGCGAGCTACAACGCCGACCGGATCGAGCGCGCGCTCGGGCGGACGACCGCGCTCGTTGTCGTCCCGCTCGTCGTCGGCGCCCTCCTCGTCGCGCCCGCCGTACTCGCGCCTGTCGTCGCGATGCCCGCGTTCGTCGTCATGAAGGCCGGACGCGAGGTCGTCGCGCCGGTCGCGAGCGGCTACCTGAACGACCACGTGAACTCGCTGGGGCGCGCGACCGTGCTCTCGGCGGCCGCGATGTGCTACGGGACCGTCCGGTTCGTCCTCAAACCACTCGGCGGCGTCGTCGCGGACGCGCTCGGCCCGGTCGCGGCGGTCGCCGGTCTCGGCGTCCTCCTCGTCGCCACCGTCCTCGTCGGTCGCGGCGTCGCCGCACTGTCGGCCGACGCCGACTGCGACGCCGACTCGACGTCCGCGTGACCGTCGATGCCCTCGAGCGGCCGGCGGCACGAACGCGGTCGGTCGCTCGAACTCAGTCCCGGTCGGCGAGCGCGCGCAGGACGTCCGCGAGCGAACTCGCCGCGTCGTCCAGCATCGCCGCGCCCAGCTCGGCGTCCCCGTCCCGCGGGTCGCCGACGACGCCGTTCGCGGTGAACGCGTCAGCGTCGTTCGCGACGTTCACGCCTCCGACCCAGTCGCCCCAGCGCGTGCTCGCGCCCTCCGCGGCCTGCTGGACGCGGTCCTCACGCACGAGGTGCGGTGCGACGTGTCGAAGCAACGCCGTCTCCCGGCCGCCGCCGTGCCCCATCGGGACGTCCGCGTTCACCACGTCGAACCACGTGAACGCCGCCGCGTCCGCGACGTCGTCGCGGGAGACGCGAGCGCACACCTCCCGGAGCGCGTCGACGTTCCCGCCGTGGCCGTTCACGAGGACGACCGCGTCGACGCCGTGACTCGCGAGGCTCTCGACGGTATCCCGGACGTACGCCCGGAACGTGTCCGGCGACACCCACAGCGTCCCCGCGAACGCGCGGTGCTCTTCGGCGACCCCGACCGGGATCGCGGGGGCGAGCGCCACGGGCGCGTCGTCCGCCGTCTCGTAGGCCTCAACGCCCGCCGCCGCCACCGCCTCCGCCGCGACGGTATCCGTCCCCAGCGGCGCGTGCGGCCCGTGCTGTTCCGTGCTCCCGACCGGGACGACCCCGACGTCCGGGTCGGCGTCGCGCACGTCCGTCCACGTCGCATCCGCGACATCCATGCTCCACACGTCGCCCCCGGCCCGCAAGAAACGCACGCCTCGCAACGCACACCTCGCGACGCACACCACTCCACCTCGAACCGTCGCTTCGTCGCCACACCCGCCTCATCCACGCTCAGACGACGCGCTCCAGCCAGTCGAGAACGACCGCACTTTTATACGCCAGTACGCGGCCAACGTTCGACCGAGACCAGAGCCCATGCCCGCATCCAACCCGAACGCCGACCCCAGCACCGAACTCGAGCACGACGACGCCCACGCATCCACCACCGACTCGACGACCGACGACCCCGGACTCGTCACACTCCACGAGGACACCATCGACGGCCGCCGCTGCACCATCTGCCCCGCCCCCGCCCGCGCCCACGCCACCGACCTCGTCACCAACTGGCTCACCATCGACGCCAACGCCGTCGTCGACCTCGACGACTGGCGCTAACCACACTCATCCAGGCAGTCACCGCACACTGCGAATCAGGTAGAACGAGGAGAAACGCCGGCCGAGAGGCCGGCGTACGTTCCTGATTCAGCGAGATGAAACGCCGGTCGAGCGGCCGGCGTATGCTACTCAGTCGGAGAGCGCGAAGACACGGCGGCCTGGCGACCGCCGTATGCCAGTGAGTCAAAGCGGACAACAGGAAACGGCGGCCTGGCGGCCGCCGTATGCTAATAAGTCAGTTCAATCGTCCTGTTCGACTTCGATCCGGTTCTCGCGGTTCTTCGCGCGTTCGACGAACTCCTCGGGCAGTTCGTCGATCTCGCCGGCCTGGACGCCCCAGAGGTGCGCGTAGAGGCCGTCGTTCGAGATGAGGTCGTCGTGCGTGCCGCGTTCGACGATGCGGCCGTCCTCGAGGACGACGATCTGGTCGGCGTCCTTGATCGTCGACAGGCGGTGCGCGATCGCGAACGTCGTGCGGTCCTCGGCGAGGTCGTCGATGGAGCGCTGGATGAGCATCTCCGTCTCCGTGTCCACGTCGCTCGTGGCCTCGTCGAGGACGAGCAGGCTCGGGTCCTTCAGGATGGCGCGCGCGATGGAGATGCGCTGGCGTTGCCCGCCCGAGAGCTTCACGCCGCGCTCGCCGACCTCCGTGTCGTAGCCCTCGGGGAGCTTCTGGATGAACTCGTGCGCTTCCGCCATCTTCGCCGCCTCCACGACGTCCTCGCGGTCCGCGTCGAACGACCCGTACGTGATGTTCTCCGCCACGGTCCCGTAGAACAGGAACGTGTCCTGGCTCACGTACCCGATGTGCTGGCGGAGACTCGGGATGGAGACGTCGCGCAGGTCCTGGTGGTCGATCTCGATCGCACCCTCGTCGACGTCGTACATCCGCAGCAGGAGCTTGAGGACCGTTGACTTGCCGGCGCCGGTCGGGCCGACGAGCGCGAGCGTGTCGCCGCCGTCGACCTCGAAACTGATGTCCTCGACGATGGTCTCCTCGTCGTACCCGAACGAGACGTCGTCGTACACGACCTCGCCGTCGTCGACCACGAGGTCGTCGGCGTCCGGGTCCTCCGCGATCTGCGAGGGCTCGTCCATCAACCCGAAGATGCGTTCGCTGGACGCTCGAGCGCGCTGGTACATGTTGATGATCTGCCCGAACTGCGCCATCGGCCAGATGAACCGCTGGCTGAGGAGGATGAACGCGACGAACTCCCCCGGCGAGAGCGTCCCCGTGAAGAACCACGGCCCCGCGTTCCCGGAGAGCGTGTCGAACACCCAGACGCCGCCGACGAAGAACGTCACGACGAACCCGACGCCCGCGAGCACGCGGAGCGCAGGGAAGAACTTGATCCGGGTGTTGATCGCGTCCCAGTTCGCGTCGTAGTAGTCCTGCGAGACGTCGTCGACGCGGTCGGACTCGAAGTTCTCCGTGTTGTACGTCTTGATGACCTGGACGCCGCCGAGGTTGTTCTCTAGGCGCGAGTTCAGCGCGCCGACCGACGACCGCACGTCGGCGTACTTCGGCTGGATGATGTTCACGAACTTGTACGTCGTGAATCCGATGAGGGGGACGACGACGAGCGTGACGAACGCCAGCTGCCAGTTGTAGTAGAAGAGGATGGCGGCGATACCGAGCACCATCACGCTCAGCCGGAACGCGGAGTTCATTCCGTCGTTCAGGAACCGCTCCAGGCGGTTCACGTCGTTGCTGAGGATGGACATCATCTCCCCGGTCTGCTTGTCCGCGAAGAAGTCCATGTTCAACCGCTGCATCTTGTCGTACGTGTCCGTCCGCACCTCGTGCTGGATGTGCTGCGCGAAGCTGTTCCACCCCCAGTTGCGCGTCCAGTGGAAGCCCGCACCACCGAGGAACGCGACCGCGATGATGCCCGCGGAGAGCGTGAGCTGCGCGCCTGGCTCCGTCGGCAGCCACGCGTCGGGGACGAGCCAGATCGAGAACGCCTGGTCGCCGTCGGGGTTGAACGTCGTGTCGAGCGCCATCGCGAGGATGACCGGCGGCATGAGGTCGAGGAGGCGCGCGACCACGCTGGAGAAGAGCCCGACGACGAACGCGAGCCTGTTCTCGGCACCGTACTCGAGGAACAGCCGCTTCATCGGGTTCTCGGCTTGCTCTCGTTGTTCTTCGAACGGGTCGTCGTCGGCGTCGTCGAGTTCCATTGCTTCGTATCTGTGTCTACGAACGCTTATGACTTATTACGTTTCGAAACAACTGCGGGGGTCGTGGACGGCTTATCGTCACGATTCGACGAGCACGCACCGGAATCCGAACCACAGTACAAAAAGCGGCCGTGAGGTTCGTTAACACATCTGGCCGGTGTTCCCGTCAGGGCCGCGTCGCCGACCGTTCCGTCGAGCGGTCGGCCGTCCGTCAGTCACGCGGTGCACTCGGTCGTTCGGACAGTTACGCGGTGCACTCGGTCGTTCCGTACGTCACGTCGACGCGGTCGCCCTCGTCGATGCCGTTCGCGGCCGCGTAGCCACGGGGGACCTCGAGCACCCACTTCGCGCGCCCCGACGCCCGGATCGACTCGCCGTCCTCGCCCGCCTCGGGCGCTCGGAGCGACGCCACCGACGTCACGCGCCCGTCCGCACTCACGAACACGATGTCGATCGGGAAACTCATCTCGCGCATCACGTACGTCACGTTCTCCTCGCTATCGTGCACGAACCACATCCCGCTCCCGTTCGCGAGCGAGTCGTGCTCGCTCAATCCCGTGAACCGCTCCGGGCGCGTGTCCGCGACCTCGACCGCGACGCACGTCGACGCCCCCGACTCTGCGTCCGATACCGTTACCGCGCCCGCGTCGCGGTCCGTCGCCCACGGCACCGCGAACGCTCCCGACTGGAACAACACCAGTGCGACGAGCACCACGATCACGCCGAGGACGGCCAGCTGCCACCATCGTTCTCGATCCACGAGTCCGTTCGACCCGACGCCCTCCACGGAGAAAGCGCTTGGGAAGAGAGCGAAAGCGTTAGGACCACGGGTCCGCTCTCGTCGACTGCGGGCACGTGGTCTAGTTGGTCATGACGCTTCCCTTACAAGGAAGAGGCCGACGGTTCGACTCCGTCCGTGCCCACTTCTCGACCCTCTCTCGCCGCCGTTTCGACCCTCTCGCCGCCGAACTTCAACAGGGTCGTCACTCAGCGCCCGGCATCGTGCGCGACCCCTCCCACGCCGGGGAACCGCTTTTCACGCCGACGGTCGTCGTTTCGATCATGCATCCGGCCGTGACGATCCGGCCGGCGACGTTCGACGACGTCGCCGGCATCCAGCGCGTCGCCCGCGCCGCCTACCACGCCGCGTACGGCGAGTACCTGGACGCCGACGCGCTCGACGCCCAGCTCGACGAGTGGTACGGCACCGACGGCGTCGAGAACCGCGTCCTCCGGGACGCCTCCACGCTCCTCGTCGCCGACCACGACGCCGACGGCGTCGTCGGCTACGCCTCCGGCGGCCCAACGCCGACCGACCACGACGACGATCAAGACGACGCGGCCAGCGACGGCGACGACGGCGCGAACGGCGACAGTGCTGGCGACGACGCAAATCTGGAGACGCCCGCGACGCTGTACACGTGCTACGTCCACCCCGACCACTGGGGCGAACGCGTCGGGCATCGCCTCCTCGAGCGCGTCGCGGACCGGCTCCGCGACCGCGGGTTCGAACACCTCCGTATCCCGGTGCTCGCCGACAACGACCGCGCGCGCCAGTTCTACGTCGACCACGGCTACCCCAAGACCGACACCGGCACCGTCGACTTCGCCGGTCGAACCCTCGACGAGGTCACGCACGCCGGCCCGCTCTAACCTCCCGTCAACCCATCCCACCGGAACGCCGCGAGCGCGCCGTAGCAGTCACCTACGGTCATCGAACGCGACGCATTCTTCATCCCGAGCCCGAACCACGACCGGACGGGCTCTCCAGATGGCGTGCGCCACTCGCTCGCCCGTTCGCTCGGCCGACCATCTTCACACCGTTCGCCACCATCGCCGCGCGTTCGCACCCGACGACTTCGGCGACGCCACGCTCGACCCCGTCGCCCCGTTCGGCGCGACCGAGTCCGCCATCTGGACGGCCTGACTCGCCACCGCCGCCGACTCCGAGCCCGCCCACCGACTGCCACCGATTCGAAATCCTTTTACAGCAAACCCGCCGACGTAAGCCTGCGAGCCGCCTTAGCTCAGACTGGGAGAGCACTCGACTGAAGATCGAGCTGTCCCCGGTTCAAATCCGGGAGGCGGCATATTCTGAGACCGTGAGCGGAGCGAACGGTCGAAGAAACGACGCCGAGCGGATTTGAATCCTACCAGTCGCGCGCAGCGAAGCGAGCACGTCTGGTTCCGGTTCAAATCCGGGAGGCGGCATTGCTGCTGTGAACGAGACGATGAGCGTTGCGAGTCGTCGGTGAAACCCGACGGTCCATCCGTCGGCGATCTGGCTGTTCGGGGTCGTGGGCGGGGAAGCGGGTACCTTTGTTTGTGGTTCGAAGCTGGGGCTGACACGGGGTCTGGGTGCTGTTGTCGGAACGAGGATCGTCGTAGGACGTGGTTCGTCGCGCTCGCGAACCAAGCGGTGGCGGTGCCGGTGGTGTGGTCGTGGAGTGCGGGATTGGATGGCTGTCGCGTTCCGGAACGTTTTCGGGTGCGATCTGTCGATGGTGGGTCGTGCAGTGGTTCGTTCGTGGGTGTGGGTTCGTTGCGTTGGTTGGGACGGCAGTGGCATTGCTCGGGCGTGCGGTCGTCGAGCCGGCGGTCGTCTCGGTGGCGAGCGTGGGGGTGAGTGGGTGGGTGCTCGTCGTCGGTGGTGTGGCGGCTGGCGTCGAGTGGCGGCGGATGGTCGGTGGGATGGGTGGGGTGGCGGTCGAGGGTGGCGTGAGTGGGTTGGGCGTCGAGAGGAGGTTGGGCGTCGAGGGTGGGGACGTGGTGGACGTGCTCGCGGCATCGGTGGCGGCGGGTGCGACGTACGTGTTGAGTGTGCACGCTGGCTTCGGGCCGGTGGTGGCGTCTGCGGTGGTCGGGCTCGTTGCCGGCGTGTTCGTGTCGGGCGTCGATACGGCGGCGTACTGCGGGTCGTTCGTGGGGATGGCGTCGCCGGCGGTGTTTCCGTCGGTCGGGGGCGTGGTCGCTGCGGGCGTGGTCGCGGGGGTGGCGTTCGTCGCGGCGGAGGGGTCGTTCGCGGGATTCGGTGGGAAGCTCGGGACGCTGGCGCTGTTCGGGTGCGCGACGACGGGGCTGGCGCTGGGCGTCGGGTCCGGGGCGGCGGGTGGCGTTCGGTGGGGGGCTGCCGTGGGACTGGTTCCGGTCGGGGCGGTGGCTGCGGTGGTCACGGCTGCGTTGAGCGTCCGGTACGGGCTCGGCGCGGTCGTCGGGTCGGCGCTGGTCGGCGTGGTGGCGGGCGTGGTGCTGCCGGTGGTCGTCGCGGACGGTGGCGGGCGGCTGGCGGCGGTCGCGTTCTGCGCGTCGTTCGTCGGGATGTCGACGCGCGAGCGACTGGCGGGTGCGGTCCGGGTCGGACTGACTGGGGCGCTCTGCGGGCTCGTGTTCGTCGTCGTCGCGCCCGCGTTCGTCGGGCTGGGCGGGAAGCTCGGGACGACCGCGTTCGTCGCGTGTCTGGCGGTGGTGGGCGTGGACCGCTCCGCCGTGGCGGTCGTGGAGCGCGTCGGCGGCTCGGCGTAGGTACGGTCGTGCCGACCGCGCGCGGAGGGAGGAAGGGAAGGGGTGACGTGGCGAGGTCGCACCGAAAGACCGTGCTGCCTGCAGCTGCAGCCGTGGCACTGTGGTGGACGACCGACCGGGTAGTGGGTGGTCGAGGGGAGCCGAACGGTGTCGGCGAGGATAGTCCTGCAAGCAGCACGGGTTCCCGTCTCGCGGGCGATATCGTCGACGCATGCAGTCACTCGTACACTTGGTGTCCGGCGACGAATCGGAGCACGAAACGGCGCTCGCCATCGCGCGGAACCTCCTCGAGGACGAGTCGGAGAGCATCGACGACGTGGCGGTGGTCGCGCAAGCGGGCGGTATCGACGCGGTGACGAGCGAGGGCGAGCACGCGGAGAACGTCCGAGAACTGCTGGCGGACGACGTGTCGTTCGCGGCCTGCGAGAACACGCTCGAGACGAAGGACCTGACGCCGGCGGACCTCGTCGATGGCGTGGAGACGGTGCCGGAGGGCGCAGTCGAGGTGACGCGACTCGAGAACGAGGGGTACGCGTACATGCGGCCCTAGGGCGGGCTGTGACGTGTGGTCACTCTCGGCCGTCCTGCGGTGGGCGAGTTCGCGCTCGCGTCGGCGGCGTCGCCTTGCGCGTGACGGCAGAGTAGCGAACCGTGGTGACTCCTCAGGTTGGGATGCAATGTCCGTGTTCCAGAACCAAGAGTCGAAGTCCGAAGCCAAAGAGGAAGCCGAGCGGATGATGGACAGCGTCCCGATGACGGCGGGCGATCCGGTCGCGACGATGGCCGTCGGGTCGGTGCTGTACGCGTGGTACAAGTTCTACGTGAAGGGCGACCGCGAGGGCGGGATCTTCGTCGGGCTGTGGGCGCCGACGTTGCTCGCGGCCGCGAGCTACCTCCAGCAGAAGAACATCGTCCAGAAGTTCAAGCGCGGCCTCTCGTCGTTCTGACGACCCCCCTCGCCTCGGTCGGTCGTCGGGCGCGCTGACGTCGACCGGGATCTCTCCTTCGACGTGGGACCGTGTTCGTCGGTCGCGTTCGCCTCTCGAACCTTGGCACGCATCGCGCTCGTCGGCCGCGACGACGAGATGCCCGAGATGCCGGCGTTCTCGGCGACGGCTCGAGCGGCGAAAGATTCGTGTCGCCGGTCGTCGTTCTGGGCGGCATGAGCCTGGTTCCGCCGATCCGGGGCGTCATCGACCGTCGGGTGCTCGTGAACTTCCGCATCGATCCCGGCGCGCTCTCGGAGCTCCTTCCCGCGCAGTTCCGGCCGCGGACGGTCGAGACGCCGTCGGGGTCGTACGCCATCGGCGGCATCTGCTGCATCCGTCTGCGAGGGATGCGACCGCGGGGGTTGCCGGCGGTCTGTGGCGTGACCTCGGAGAACGCCGCGCACCGGATCGGCGTGACGTGGGACGAGGACGGCGGGACGCGCGCTGGCGTGTTCGTGCCGCGTCGCGACACGTCCTCGCGCCTGAACAGCCTCGTCGGGTCGCGAGCGTTCGGCCGGCACTATCACGCCGACTTCGACGTCGCGGAGGGCGATGGCCGCTACGAGGTGCGGATGCGGAACGACCGCCACGACGTCAGCATGGGCGTTCGCGGGCAGGTCGCGGACGCGCTCCCGGCAGACAGCGTCTTCGAGTCAGTCGGTGCGGCGTCGGCGTACCACGAGTGCGGGAGCGTCGGGTACTGTCCGTCCCCGAACGGCGACCGCCTGGAGGGCGTCGAGTTGGCGACCGACGAGTGGCGCGTCACGCCGCTGTCGGTCGAGGACGTGCACGCGAGCTACTTCGAGGACGAACTGCCCGCGTCGGCGGTGACGTTCGACAACGCGCTCCTGATGCGCGACGTCGGGCACGAATGGCGTCCGCAGCCGTCCATGCAGGGGTCGACGCACGCGTGACGCGGTCGTCTCGCGCCATCCGACGGCGCCGACGCATTACACCCCGCCCTCGCGATCGGCCTCGCGTCCTGACGGTCCCGCTGCGAGCGACGGAGCGCCTACGTCGCGTCCCGGACTGCGTCGACTGCGTCCGCGAGTGCATCGTCATCGCCGAGCGCGGAGAGGGCCGCGTCTGTCGGTGCGGCGAGTGCGAACTCAGGGCGGCCTTTGCCGACCGCAGACGTCGTATCCGGTGTCACGCGGTCGACGTGCCCGCTGGCGTCGAGTTCGTTGAGTGCGCGTGCGACCGTGGCTTCGTCGAGCGTCCCGACGACCGCTTCCGAGTGCGGTGCCACGCGCTCGCTGCACGAGCGACGGACTCGTGGTGCGTGCGCTGGCGTCCCGTCCTCGGCTTCGAGCGATGCGAGCCCCAGGAGGACGACGCGCTTCTCCAGCGACAGGTCGGACACGTCAGGTGACATACCGTCAGATGCACGCGGCGGCCCGAAAGAGGTTCTGGTGGTCGCCGCACCGAGACTGTCTCCGCTCTGGAACGTCGCATTCAAGTGCGATTGCGGCGGACGGTCGAGTCCGCGCAATCGATCGCCGCCCTCCACTCGAGAAAGTATACGAAATATTATACCTCTATTTCGTTTCTATTCTCTGCCTAGTCTCTCGTATTCCACTGGAAACGAAGGGGTGAGCTATCGCTTCGCGGACGCTTCGGAGATGGCGTCCCGGTCGTATGCGTTCCCATCGGCGTCGTACACGACGTACTCCGTCATCGGTCCCGCCGACGGTACCTCGACGGCCTCCAGTCGTCCGTAGTGCGCGACCTTCGTCAGCGCCTCCCCCGGCGGCTCCTCGTAGTCGATGCGCACGAGCGCGTACCCCGTCATCGGGTACATCGCCGCTCGCTCGGAGCGCGCGGTCTCGAACTCGCCGGATTCGCCGTCCTCCTCCGCCATACGACAGCGGACGAGCGCACCCGACGAGAACCCATCGGTCGTCGGGCGGACCGACCAATCCGCCTCGACCAGTCTGCCCCGACCGATCCGGGAAGATGGCCACGAGACCGATGGCACCCCGTCGGATTGCGCTACGACTCCGGGTCGGACCGGGCACCTCACCACGCCCACAGCCGCCCGTTCGTCCGAATCCACCCAACGCGCCGAGAGAAAACTCTCCAACTGTCTACTAATACTGGGTCAAATACGTAAAGCACCATGATTTACTCGCTCTTCGCTATAGATGTTGTTCTAGCCGGTATATTTATGCACTAATGGTCGAAACAGAATACTGCGGCAATACGCCGCGTCGGTATCGTCGGGGCGGCGTTCCACGCCGTCTCTGTGAGCACGCGCAACTCATGCTTAGGCGGTCGTGAGTGGCTGCACGGCCGCTATCACGCGTTTTCCACACCGAGCAACGACGCCAGATGCATTCCGTCACCACGACGTCGCGACTCGTCGCCATGCCGTCCCTGGTGCGTAACGACCCGCTCACGCCGAGACTGGGGATTCGCGACGAACTCGTCGACCCGGCGCATCGACGCCACGCCGTCACCCCGACGCCGTCCGGTGTGAATGTACAGCACACGCTCTCTCGTGTGCAATGGTGTATCTATTCATATAATGCCATTCTAGGCATTTCCATCACCTTGGGCATAGACTTATATTGTATTCTACCGTCGTTCCAGTCGTCATGAGCATGCAACAGTCCACGCACCTCGCCAAGCCCGAAACCCTCCCCGAAGACATCACTTCGCCCCGCGCGAAGCTCGTCTACCTGTACCTCGACGTCACCGAAGACGCGACCGTCGAAGACCTCCAGAGCTGTCTCGACATGCGGAAGATCGACCTCTTCAGCGTCCTCAACAGCCTCACTGGCGCGGGTCACGTCTCGCTCGACGACGGCACCTACACCGTCGCAGCCTGACCCGTCCGGACACGACCGACCGAACCAGACGAGATCGACCGCGACGACCAGTCGCCGACGACGCCCGCCACCGCCGTCGGACCACGAACCGGCCGGCAGCGCTGGCGCCCTGTTGTACGCTCTCACTCTGCACTGAGCCACGGGTTCACACCGAACCACGGGATTCACACCAAGCTACGGGTTCCCAGTAGTGACGGCGAAACGGTCGCGTCGCTCCGCCGCGGCGCCAGCCCGCTTCGAAGCCCTTAACTGCGCGCTCGGCGCACGTTCCCGTAATAACCATGAGTGAGAAACCGGCGTCGATGTACCGGGAGATCTCGAAGCCGCCGTACACGCGGCGCGAGTACATCACGGGCATCCCTGGGTCGAAGATCGCACAGCACAAGATGGGCGACGCGCAGAGCGACCCCGAGGACTATCCCGTCCAGATCAGTCTGCGCGTCGACGAGGAGCTCCAGATCCGTCACGGCAGCCTCGAGGCCGCGCGCCTCTCGGCGAACCGGCACCTCATCAAGGAGCTCGGCGAGGGCAACTACAAGATGATCCTGCGGAAGTTCCCGCACCACGTGATCCGGGAGAACAAGCAGGCGACGGGTGCGGGCGCGGACCGCGTCTCCGACGGGATGCGCCAGGCGTTCGGGAAGGTCGTCGGCACCGCCGCGCGCATCGGTGACGGCGAGCGATTGTTCACGCTGTACTGCGACGTCGACCAGGCCACCGCCGGCAAGGAGGCGTTCCGACGCGCGTACAACAAGATCAGTCCGCCGTGTCGCATCGACGTCGAACGCGGCGAGGAACTCCTCGTCTCCTGAGGACGCGCGACACCATTCTGACGCGTTCTATCCAGTACTGATAGCTCCGCGCAACTTCGCCGGAGAGGAGCGTCGACCGAGCCACCCGTCCGTTCGCGGGTGGTCGTTCGTGCGTCCGCGGGTTTTTGTACCGGCACTCCCGACTCGTGGGTATGCTCCGGGTGGCCGTCGCGAACCGTGAGGAGACCTTCGAGCGCATCCGCGATCCGCTGGCTGAACGCGGCATCGAGGTCGCGCACGTCCCAGTCAGGGAACGCACCGTGGACGTCACCGGCGGCGACGGCTTCGCGGGCGTCGACGGCGACCTCGACGCGTTCGACGCCGGATTCGTCTATCCCGGCCGGATGATGGAGGGTGGCGTCGCCGACGCGCTCCTGGCCGTGCCGTGGGTGAACGGCCGCGACGCGGTCCTGACCTCGCGGAACAAGGCCGCGGTGCTCGCGACGCTCGCCCGCGAAGGCGTCCCCGTCCCCGACTCGGTCTTCGTCTCCAACCCCGTCGACGAAGCCGCGCTCGTCGACGCCTACGACCGGTTCGATCCGCCGGTCGTCGTGAAACCGAACTCGACGACGCGCGGCGTCGGCGTCGCGAAACTCGACGACGCCGACTCGTTCCTGGGCGTCACCGACTACCTCGAGCTCGTCCACGACTACCGCGCGACCGGCGACAAGTCCTTCCTCGTCCAGGAGTACGTCCCGGACGCGACCGACTACCGCGCGATGGTCGTCGACGGCGAGTACGTCGGCGCGGTCGAACGCTCGCTCGCCGACGACGAACGCGCTCGCGGTCGCTGGAAGCACAACGTCCACCGCGGTGCGACCGCGACCGGCGTCGACCTCGACCCCGACCTGCGGCGGCTCGCCGAACGCGTCGCGGACGTCCTCGACATCGGGTTCCTCGGCGTCGACCTCCTCGTCGCCGACGACCGCGTCGTCGTCAACGAGACGAACGCGCGACCGACCGTCGACGCGGCGACGAAGTACGAGGACGGCTTCTACGACCGACTGGCGGCGCTCGTCGAACGAACGGCCGAGTCCTGAGTACGGACTGTCGAGGCGCGAAGCCAGAGAACGCGACGGCGCGTTACTGGAGGTCGATGCCGGCCGAGGAGTCGGCGTACTCGAAGACGACCTCGAGGACGCCGTTGTTGTACGTCGCGGTCGCCGAGTGCTCGTCGACGCTCGCCGGCAGCGTGACGCGTTCGTCGTACTGTCGGTGGTCGGTGTGCGCGCTGATGGTGAGCGTCTCGCCGTCGCACTCGAGTGTGATGTCGTCCTTCTCGACGCCCGGGAGGTCGCCGACGACGCGGACTTCGTCGTCGGTCTCGTGGACGTCGACGTGCGTGTCGGACCCGAACCCGGCGTCCCCACCGTCGAAGTGTACGTCCGAGCCGTCCCCCATCATGTCGTTCATCATCCGCTCTATCTCTCTGAAGAAGTCGTCGAACGGCTCGTCGTTGTCGTCACGCCGCATGGCTACCTGTAACGGAAGGGTACTCAAAAGCCTTCTGTCCGTGGTGATGGTTGTCGAAGTACCTGCCGGCGTCGGGCGTCGACGCCGGTCGACGGCGCGATGCGGCCACCGTCGATGGTCGATCATCGGTCGTCGTCGTCCGCATGCGAGTCGTCCATGGATCCGCCGTCCGCCCGCAGTTGCCTGACCAGGTTCAGATGCATGAGGTGGAGGTGCATCCCGATGGCGAACAGGAGCAGTCCCATGCCGACGAAGATCGTCGGCATGAGGACGGCGTCGAGGGCGGCCGCGGTCGAGTCGACGTTCCGCGGCAAGTGGACGACGACCGCGGCGGCGAACGCGGCGACGATGACGCCGAGTCCGAGCCTGGAGAACCGCGAGTACCGGCCGAGGTCCTCGAGGCGTGTCTCGATCGACTCGACGGTCTCGGCGTCGTCGTCTGGTGGCATGGGTCTCCTGCTCGGACGGTCGAACGGAATCGGTCAGCGAGGTCGATACACAACGAATGGCGACTGAGCCCTCAGCTCGCCATCTGCCGGCAGCTCTCGGCGCACTCGGTGAGGACGTCCGCGCAGACCTGGCAGTGGTCGGCGTCGTGCTGGCTGCACTCCTCGGCGCAGGCCTCGCAGACCTCCGCGCACGTCTCCGCGAGCGACCCGCTGTAGTCCGAGCTCCGGGCCATGAGGCGCGCGTGCAGCGACGCGATGTCGACGACGTCCCGGCAGAGGCGCGCGCACTCCTCCATGTCGGGGTCGCCGAGGCACTCGTCGGCGCACCACTCGCACACCTCGGTCGCCTCGAAGCAGTTCTCGATGCACTCGCGCTGGTCGTCGTTCAGCGTCCCGATCTCCTGAGAGGTATCTGCCAGTGACATGGCGTCAGGAGGTTCCGCTCGGAGGCTGTTCAGCGACGTGCCTGCTGGCGCAAGCCAGGAGGAGACCGGCAGACTGCGGCTAGTTAGATGCCCATGCCCATTGCGGCGTTCGTGCGTTCGATGCTGTCGCGCTGGTCGTCGGTGCCGAGGACGGCGCGGATGGCGTCGACGTTCTCGGGGACGACGTCGGACTCCTGGTGGATGGCCTGGAAGAGGTACAGGTCGTCGCCTTCCATCGTGATGGATTCGCCCCAGATGCAGTTCTCCCAGACGTCAGCGCGCGGCCGGCCGACGTCCTGCGCGTACTCCTTGATCGCGCCCGCTCCGTCGATGTCCATGTGTTCGGGGATGACGAACGTCCGCGATTCGTCCTCGAGGAGGTCGCGGACGGCGTCGGCGCTCGGGCGGTCCGCGAGCGTGACGTTGATCGAGTGCATGTGCATGAGCGTCGCGGGGACCTTGAGGCCGAGCGTGTCGATGTCGAGGTCCGGGAAGATCGTGTTCACGTCCGGTCCGTGGTGGCTCGGGAGCGAGACGGGATCCGGGAGGATGTCGTTGATGGGGCCGCGGTCGGTCTGGGCGGGGTCGCCGCCGCGACGGACGAGCGTCGCGCGCACCTTCTCGACGCCGTAGGCCTCCTCGAGGGGAGCGACGAGGCGGCTGAGGCCGGTGGTGTTGCAGGAGACGACGCGGACCACGTCGGCGTCGCGGGCGTCGTCGTAGTTCGAGCGCGCGTTGAAGCTGACGTCGACGGCGTCGGCGGACTCGCCGCCCTGGAGGAGCGCGGGCGTGTCGTGCTCGCGGTACATCGAGACGTTGTCCGCGCCGACCCCGGACGGGCAGGCGTCGACGACGACGTCGGCTTCGGCGACGAGTTCGTCGACGGTCCCGGCGAGCTCGATGCCGGCGTCGTCGAACAGCTCGATGCGGTCCTCGATGGCGGCGTACAGCGGGTAGCCCTTCTCGACGGCCGTCTCCGCCTCGAAGTTCGGGCGCGTCTTCGCGACGCCGACGACCTCCATGTCGGGCTGTGCGCGGACGGCGTCCGCGACGCGCTTGCCGATGGTGCCGTAGCCGTTGACCGCGACCTGTATCATGCGCGAGACTCCGCCAGCCACGCCCGTAATAGTTCCGAGAGTCGCCGTCACACACGCTGAATCCTCACTCGCCGACGAGTTAGCGTTCGCAGACGCTGGCGGGGTCGGGCCGTGGACGCTGGTGGGCCCGAGACGACAACACCTAATCGGTCGCCGTCCGCAGTGGCGACCATGAGCGAACTGGCTGCGCCAGCGCGGACCGCGATCGAGCAGTGCCTGAACGTCGGCGACGGCGAGAGCGTCGTCGTGGTGACCGACGACGACCGACGTCCCATCGGCGAGGCGCTGTACGACGCAGCGCTCGAGGCGACGGACGACGCGACCGTCCTCCAGTACCCGCCGGGCGACAACCACGGCGAGGAACCGCCGGCGGCGGTCGCGGCGGCGATGGAAGCGGCTGACGTGTTCCTCGCGCCGACGTCGAAGAGCCTGAGTCACACGCGAGCGCGCTCCGCGGCGACCGAGGCGGGCGCTCGCGGCGCGACCCTCCCCGGGATCACCGAGGACGTGTTCGTCACCGGGCTGGACGCGGACTACGCGCAGATCGCCGCGCACTGCGAGGCCGTCCTCGACCAGGTCGCGGACGCCGACGAGGTCCGCGTGACGACCGACCTCGGGACGGACATCACGTTCGAGGCAGGCGAGCGCGAGTGGCGGTCGGACACCGGGATGGTGCACGACGACGGCGACTTCTCGAACCTCCCCGCGGGCGAGGTGTTCGTCGCGCCCGAGACCGCGAACGGCCGGTTCGTCGTCGACGGGACGATGATGCCGTACGAGCGCCTCGACGACGACCAGACGCTCGCGTTCGAGGTCGAGGACGGACGAGTGACGGACATCGCCGACGCCCAAATCCGCGAGCAGTTCGCAGACCTCGCCGCGGAGGCAGGCGACGCCGTGTACAACCTCGCCGAACTCGGCATCGGGACGAACGTCGCGGTGACCGAGCTCGTCGGGTCCGTGCTCCTCGACGAGAAGGCCGCGGGCACTGTCCACATCGCCATCGGGGACAACGCCGGCATCGGCGGCGACACGGACGCGCCCATCCACTCCGACGGCGTCATCCGGGATCCGACCGTGTATGCGGACGGCGAGGAAGTGGAACTTCCTCGACCGTAGTCGAGCGGCGGAGCCGCGAGACGGGGAGGTCGTAGACCTCCCGACGGTCGAACGACCGTAGGCCGTGAGACGGGCGATCGTGGACCGGCGGTCGGCCGTGCGACCGTCCAGAGATGCGTCAATTGCTGCCGGTTTCTTCCAGGTTGGTTCACGCGTTAACCTGCCGTCGGCATGGTGCGCGAACGGACGGGGTGCCTGTGGTCGCGGAGGCGTAGCGTGGCGAAACCACTTTGCCGTCGCCGCCGGTGGATGCGAGCATGAAGGTACTGCTGGGTGTCGCGGGCAGCGAGGAGTCCATGCGCGCGCTCGAGAAGACGGTCGAGCGTGCGGCGGACGCCGGCGACGACCTCACCATCGCGGTCATCGAGAAGGACGACATGGAGCGCTCCCAGGAGTCGGTCGCGGAGCGAGCGCGAGCGGTCGCCGCCGAGCACGGCCTCGACGTCGAGGTGCGGGTCCTCGGCGGGCACGCCGGGAGTACGCTCGTCGACATCGCCGAACGCGAGGGATTCGACGAACTCGCGATCGGCGGCGGCACGGAGAGCCCGATGGGGAAGATCCGCCTCGGTCCCGTCACCGAGTTCGTCCTCCTGAACGCAACGACGACGGTGCGTCTCGTCAGATGACGCGGAATCGCACGTATCCCGAGGAGCCCGCGAGCGGGTTCCCGACGCCGCCGCGGACGTTCGCGGACCGCGAGGACCGCGAGATCCGACTCGAAGCGGTGGACGAGACCGCCATGGACGCGGTCGCGGAGATGTACGTCGCGTTCGACCCGGCGGACCGCGCGCAGGGCATCCCGCCGGCGGGCGAGGAGCGCGTGTACGACTGGTTGGACGCCATCTTCGACGACGGTATCAACGTCGCCGCGTTCCACGGCGACGACGTCGCCGGGCACGCGACGCTCGTTCCCGACGAGGCCCACGGGGAGCCCGGCGAGCACGCGTTCGAGCTCGCGATCTTCGTCCTCCAGGAGTACCAGCGCGCCGGCATCGGCCGCGAGTTGCTCGTGACGCTCCTCGGCCACGGTGAGCAGGTGGGCGTCGACCGCGTGTGGCTCACGGTCGAACGCTGGAACACCGCCGCCGTGTCGCTGTACCGCGACATCGGGTTCGAGACGTGCGGCTCCGAGAGCTTCGAACTCGAGATGAGCCTGCGGCTCTCGCCCGAGGGGTAACTGACAGAGCAAGCGTCCGGGGGCCTTCAGGCCGGCGGTTCCGTAGCGTTCAGATGGCGCGGTGTCGTTCAGACGGAGAGGAGCGGCTGGCTGGCGTAGAGGAGGACGTACTCGGCGGCTTTCGCGAGGACGTCGCCGCTCTCGCTCATCGGTTCGCGAGGGACGACGAGGAAGTCCGCGTCCACCTCGTCGGCGGTGTCGAGGACGACGCTGCCGGGATGCTGGGTCTTCCGCGTGGTCGAGAACCCGTACGCGGTCGAGTGATTGAGCGCGACGCCGTGTGCTTCGGCGATGGGTTCGACGTCCTCCATGAACGACGTGCTGTTCGAGGACACCTCCTCGGCGTCGACGGCGCCGTCCTCGACGGCGCGGACGACGTCCTGGCCGACGACGTACACCGCGTACACGCTGGCTTCGTACTCCTCTGCGATGGCGACGGCGTACTCGACGGCGTCGATGGACTCGTCGCTGCCGTCGACGGGGACGAGGACGGTGTCGACGGACAGCGCCTCGTCTGGCGCGGGCGTACTCATGGCCGGGAGTGCGGTGCGGGACACCAAAAAGCCTCGTGCGTTCGCCGAACTGGGTCGGCGTGGCGTCGGGTGGGTTTAAGCCGCGGCCGGTCCTTCCATCGCGTATGTTCGATTCGGTCGTCGTCGCGACGGACGGTTCCGAGAGCGTGCAGCGAGCGGTCCACGTGGCGCTGGATCTCGCCGATCGGTTCGATGCGGCCGTGTACGCGCTGTACGTCGTCGACGCCTCCGAGGTGGAGTCCTCGCCCGAGTCGGTGCGGGACGAACTCCGGGACGCGCTCGAAGCGGACGGCGAGGACGCGCTGTCGACGGTCGAAGCGCTCGCGTCGGCGGACGACGTCACGACGGCGGTCCGCGAGGGCCGGCCGGCGGCGGAGATCACGGGGTACGCGCGCGAGGTCGACGCGGACCTCGTCGCGACCGGTACCCGCGGCCGGCACGGCGAGAACCGGTTCCTGGTGGGGAGCGTCGCCGAGCGCGTGGTGCGGACGTGCGACAGGCCCGTGCTGACGGTACGCCAGCTCCAGGAGGAGTAGTAGTCGACGCTACCGTCGCGACGGCCTCGGGCAGCGGAGGGCGACGCGGTCGCGAACCGCCGGCTACTTGCCGCGTGACGGCTTCGCTCTCGTATGGACGAGTCTCTCATCGCTGAGGAGGACATGCCCCTCGCCCGGAAGTCGGTGCTCCCTGGCACGGGCTTTTTCGTGCCGGACGAGGTCGACGAGGAGCGACGCGAGCGCGAGGCGATCGACGCGCTCGCCGGGCAGTCGGTCGCGGTCGTCGCGGACCCGGACGCCGACGGCCTGGCGTGCGTCGCCCTCCTGCGGGAGGCGTACGGCGACGCGGGCCTGGTGCCGGCGAGCCCGCACGACCTCGAGGACGGCATGGAACTCGTCGCCGAGCACGGCGAGCCCGGCCTGGACGTGTTCGTCTGTGACCTCTGCCCGGACAAGTTCGAGTACGTCGAGGACGAGCTAGCGGCGCTCGTCGAGACCGCCGACTCCGTGCGGTGGTTCGACCACCACCAGTGGGACGAGGACGTTGCGGCGCAAGTCCGTGAGGCGGGCGTCGACCTCGTCGTCGGCGACAGCGAGGAGGAGTGCACGGCGGACGTCGCCGTCCGGAGCCTCGAGTACGCGTTCGACGACGCGTACGTCGACCTCGCCGAAGTCACGCGCGACCACGACCTCTGGCTGCGCGAGGACCCGCGGAGCGACGACCTCGCGGACCTCGCGTACTGGCTGGAGCCCGAGGAGTACATCGAGATCGTCGCCGAGCACGGCGCGGAACTGCCGGCCGACGCGAAGGAACTGCTCGCGGAGCGCCGCGTGGAGAAGGACGCGCTCATCGAGAAGGCCGTGGACCGCGGCGAGATCAAGGAAGTCGACGGCGTGACGGTGGGCGTGACGTACGGCCGGTGCTCGCAGAACGAGGTCGCTGAGGCGTTCCGCGAGCAAGGCGCGGACGCGAGCGTCGTCGTCAAGCCCGCGGGCTCCGCATCCATCCGCGGCACCGACGAATTCCAGCGTTGCCACGAAGTCGCGGCACAGGTCAACGGCGGCGGGCACCCGAAAGCCGCCGGCTGCAAGCCCGACATCTACGAGGACATGCTCGACTACGCGCACCACTGGACGACCCGCGGCGCGACCACGAAGCAGGTCATCCTCGACGCGTTCGGGAACCTCGACCCCGAGGACGCCGACGAAGCGGACGAAGTGGACGACGACGAGAGCGATAGCGAAGACAGCAGCGCGGACGACGAATAGCGCGGCGCCAACGCCTGAATCTCGGGGTCATCGAAGGGGTCGAGCCGATAGATGCAGCGGACGACGTCTCGACGGTTCGACTCACTCGTGCACGTTCTCTCAGACTCCGTCTGCTGAATAGCTGGCGCATATCCAGTATGGCCAAATCGGGAACGCGGTGCCGGTCTCAGTGATCGGGGTGAGCGATGATGTGGTCACCGTCAGCGAACCCGACCCGGTAGTAGGTGTCCTTCCGTCTGAGGTACGCTTCCAGAGTCTCCCCATTGCCCGTTCGCTGTTCGATGCGGTCTCGAAGGGCCTCGAGTGCCGGAGATGCCGACTCGTGTGCTGTCGTGTATTCGCCTTCTTCGAACACGGTCCGTACGATCTCTCGTTGGTCACTGGACAGGTCATCGAACGCGATCGAGGTCACCTGCTCGCGTTCGGACTGGGTGAGTGATACCTCTTCGAGCCAGAACCGGATCCCGAGACTATCTGTCCCCTCAGAGCCCGCTCGATCGTCCATTCGTGAGACACAGCCAGCCAACGAACCCGTCAGGCCGACTCCGGTACCCGCCAGGAAACGTCGTCGATTCATATCGAACGTTCTCTATGCAATCCGTTTCGCAGGGAGTCATAAACGTCTTGAGGAGCCCCAAATCGCTATTTCAGCCAAACCGACGGACGCAGGCACCCGACGGTGATGGAAGGGCGAGAACGAACCTTCGAGGCGGTTCTCTGGCTGCTTCGGAGCGACGGCTGCTCATTCGCGGGGTGCAGGGTCGAGCGTCACCTCGACGCGGTCGCCGGCTTCGAGGCCGTGGTCGTCGCCGACGATCTTGACGGCGTAGTCGCCGCGCTGTCCGCAGAACAGGGAGATGCCGTGGACGGGGCGGTCGTTCGCGCGGACGGTGACGGGACGCCAGGCGACGTCGTTCGCACTGCCGGGGCTCTTGCGAGCGTCGCCGACGGTCTCGCCGAGCAGCGAGACTGGGCCGGTCGCGTCCGCGTGCAGCCCGCCGGCGTCGTAGTGCTGGAACCCGCCGTCGAGCACGACCCGCTGGCCGTCGACGGTGGCGGCGAGTCCGCAGAAGCCGTCGTCGGGCACCTCGGGGGCGTCGAGGACGGCGTACGTGTCGGCGGCGTCGACGACGGTCCCGGTGCCGTCCCAGTCGACGGGCGTCGGGTCGACGCCGAGGTCGAGCGGGAGTGACCCGCCCGCCCGGAGGTGGTTCTGGTCGTGCCGTCGGAAGCCGACGTGGAGGTGATTGGGGACCCAGCGTGCGAAGAACCCGGCGCGGACGAGGTCGCCGAGGTCCTGACCGACCTCGACGCTATCTCCGACCTCGACGCTCGGGTCGACGTGCATGATGCGGGCGACGACGGGGCCGCAGTCGACGACGACGAGGTGGTCTTCCGCGGGCGCGTACGGCTTCGGGGGCGCGCGCACGGTCTCGGTCGCGATCACTTCGCCGGCGACGGGACTCGGGGCAGCATCGCCCTCCGGATACAGGTCGATCGCGCACCCGCGGTCGTGCGCGACGTACGGCGAGTTGTACGCCGTGTACCGCCGATAGCGCTCCAGCACGGTTGCGGGGAGCGTCACGACGCCGTCGGTCACCGACATCCCCGTCGCGGCTGCCTGCTCGTTTGCCATCTGCCAGCGCGTTGGGGACGGTGCGCCTAAACCGCCGCGGTCCGATTGCTGGGGTATGCCAGCGGAACACCGCGCGCTCGTCGTCCGCGGCCGCATGCCCGACCCGGACGCGGACGGTGCGGCGACGCGCACGCTCCGGGACCGCGTCGCCGACACGAAGCAGCCGGCGGTCCGGGTGTGGACGCCCCACCGCATCGTCGCGTTCGGCCGTCGCGACACGCGTAGCGACGGCTACGACGCCGCCGCGGCCGCCGCCAGCGACCGCGGGTACGAACCGGTCGAGCGGTCCGTCGGCGGCCGCGCGGTCGCGTACGACGGCGAGACCACGCTCGCGTTCGCTCGCTTCACGCCCGTCGACGGCGTCCGCGGCGGCCTCGACGAGCGCTACGAGGCGCTCACGACCGACGTCGAGCGCGCGCTCGAATCCCTCGGCGTCGACGCGGAGCGCGGCGAACCAGCCGACTCGTTCTGCCCCGGCCAGCACTCCCTCCGGGCGCCGTCCGGCGGCAAGCTCGCCGGCCTCGCCCAGCGCGTCACGTCGGGCGCGGCCATCACGAGCGGCGTCCTCGTCGTCGCGAACCACGCCGAACTCGCCGGCGTCCTCGACGCCGTCTACCATGCGCTCGACGTGCCATTCGACCCGGACTCCGTCGGGAGCGTCGCCCGCACGGGCGGTCCCAGCGACCCCCGAGTGGTCCGCGAGGCGCTCGAGGACGCGCTCGTCGGCGACCGCGAGCGCGAGGTCGTCGACGCCACCGACCTCTAGCTACACCGACGCTGATTCGCGGCTGGGACCGGAGCCTTCAGGGAACCGCGCCGAGACCCGTCGCGTATGCTCTTTCGGAACGCGACGCTCGCGGACGGCGAGCGAGTGGACGTCCGCGTCGACGACGGCGAGATCGTGGCGGTCGGCGACCTCGGCGGGGGCGAATCGCCGACGGACGACGAGGCGGTCGTGGACGCGACCGGCAAGCACCTGCTGCCGGGCGCGATCGACGCGCACGTGCACTTCCGCCAGCCGGGGTACGGGCACAAGGAGACATGGGAGACGGGGTCGAAGTCGGCGGTCGCGGGCGGCGTGACGACCGTCGTCGACCAACCGAACACGAGTCCGCCCACGACGACGGGCGGGGCCTTCGACGAGAAGGTGGCGTTCGCCGCGGACTCGTACGTCGACTGGGGGATCAACGGCGGCGTCACCGAGGACTGGGACCCCGACTCGCTCTTCGAGCGCGACGTGTTCGCGCTCGGCGAAGTGTTCCTCGCGGACTCGACGGGGAACATGGGTATCGACGCGGACCTGTTCGCGGAGGCCGTCGCGCGCGCTGGCGACGCGGGCGTCACCGTCACCGTCCACGCGGAGGACGCAACGCTGTTCGACGAGTCGGCGCTCGAGAACGCCGGCGACGGCGAGGGTCGCGCGGCGAACGCGGACGCCTGGAGCGCGTATCGAACGGCCGACGCGGAAGCCGCGGCGGTCGAGCGCGCGTGCGAGGTCGGCGCGGACGCCGACGCCGACCTCCACATCGCGCACACCTCGACGCCGGAGGGCGTCGACGTCGCGAGCGCGGCGGGCGCGACCTGCGAGGTCAGCCCGCATCACCTCCTGCTGTCGCGCGCGGACCTCCGAGGAGAAAATCAGCTCGGGACGTACGGCCGCATGAACCCGCCGCTGCGGAGCGAGGAGCGCCGCGAGGCCATCTACGAGCGCGTCGCCGACGGCACCGTCGACGTCGTCGCGACAGACCACGCGCCCCACACCGTCGCGGAGAAGGAAGCGACCCTGCTCGACGCACCCAGCGGCGTCCCCGGCGTCGAGACGATGCTCCCGCTCCTCCTCCAGGAAGCCAGCGAGGGCCGACTCGATCTCGAACGCGTCCGCAACCTCCTCAGCGCCAACCCTGCGGCCGTCTTCGACCTCCCGGCCAAGGGCCGGGTCGCCGAGGGCATGGACGCCGACCTCGTGCTCGTCGACCTCGATGACGCCACCGAGATCGACGGCGACGCGCTCCACTCGAAGTGCGGGTGGACGCCGTTCGCGGGCTGGCAGGGAGTGTTCCCCGAGCGCGTCTACCTGCGCGGCGAGCTCGCGTACGACGCCAGCGCCGACGACGGCGGCGCCGACGCGAGGGAGGACGCGTTCCCCGCGGGCGCCATCGGCGAGAACGCTCGCGAGTAGCGCGACTCTCGCCTCACGCGCCGAGCGCGATCGCTTCCGCGACGCCCGTCGCGAGCATCGCGCCCGCGCCGAACGCGCCGATGCGTGCCATCGCGCGCCGCGAGTCCGCCTCCGTCCAGTCCGTGTTCGTGTCCAGGTGCTCCTGCATCGCCTCGAACCCGCGGCCCGCCATCGCCGACCCCGACCACCCCAGGAGTCCGAGCCCGAACGCGAGCGTGCCGAGCGCGAACGCGAACCGCGCCGCCGGAACCGGCGCCCACCCGCCGCCACCGACGAGTACGAGAAGGAGTCCCACGCTACAGGCTGCACCGACCGCGAACGCACCGCCGACGATGCGGAGACGCGGCCAGACGTACGCGCGAACGCGCTCGGCCGTCGTCGCCTCCGCGTCCATCGCGATCAGTCGACCGCGTCCTGCATCCGCGGGTCCAGTGCGTCACGCATCCCGTCTCCGAGGAGGTTGAACCCGAGGACGGTCAGTGCGAGGAACAGGCCCGGGAAGAACGACATCCACCAGCGCCCGGACTGCAGGCCGAACTCGACGCCGTTCGAGAGCATCAATCCCCACGACGGCGCACCCGCTTGCGCGCCGAACCCCAGAAAGGACAGCGCGGCGATGTCGATGATCGCCAGCCCGAAGTTCAGCGTCGACTGGACCGTGATCGGCGCGAGCGTGTTCGGCATGATGTGCCGGAACAGGATGCGCGGGTCCTTCGCACCGAGCGCCTCCGTCGCATCGATGTACTCGTCCTCCAGGACCTTCAGCGCCGCTCCGCGGACGACGCGCGCGAACCGCGGCGTGTAGACGAGCGTCAACGCGATCACGGCCTTCCAGAGGCCCGCGCCGAAGATCGCGACGAGCGCGAGCGCGAGCAGGAGCGACGGGAACGCCAGCAGGACGTCCATCGTCCGCATGATGACGTTGTCAGTCACGTCACCGTAGTACGCCGCGATGATGCCGAGCGTCACGCCGAGGACCGTCGACACGCCGACCGTGATCGTCCCGAACTTCATCGCGATCCACGCGCCGTACATCGTCCGTCGATAGATGTCCCGCGCCGCCTGATCCGTCCCGAACAGCATCTCGTTCGCCGGCGCCGGCCCGCCAGCCCACCCCGGGGCCACGCGGTCGGGGAACGTCCCGCCGAGACGGGACGACGTGAGCGCCTGCAGGTCGTAGAACACTCTGGCGTAGATCGCGATCAAGAGCATCGAGACGATGATCCCGATCCCGATGAGCGCCAGGCGATTCGAGAGCAAGTCAGAGAGGAACGGTGAGTTCCGCAATCGCTCTATCGGTCCGCGTTCCTCGACGTCGGTCGTCGCGTCGGGCGTTTCGGTACTCATGTTATTGCTGGATTCTGGGGTCGAGGTAGCTGTAGGTGATGTCGACGCCGAGGTTCACGAGCGTGAACAGCAGCGCGAACGTCAGGACCGCACCCTGGACGACCGGATAGTCCGTCGCGTTGATCGCGCTCACGATGAGCGTCCCGATGCCACCGATCCCGAACACGGTCTCGGTGAGGACCGCGCCACCCAGGAGCGTCCCGAACTGGATGCCGACGACCGTGATCACGGGGATCATCGCGTTCCGGAACCCGTGCTTCATGATCGTGATCTTCGCGCCCTGCCCCTTCGCGCGAGCGGTCCGCATGTAGTCCTGCCGGACGACCTCGAGCATCGACGACCGCATCATCCGCGAGATGAGCGCCATCGAGTACACGCCGATCGTGACCGCCGGCAGGAACAGGTGCGAGACCGCCGACAGCCACGCACCCGGTTCACCGAGGAGGATCGTGTCGATCGTGACCATCCCCGTCAACGGGAGCTCCATACCGAGGAGCGTCCAGGAGTTGTCGAGGAAGACCGTCGACCCGATGCGGCCCGCGGCCGGGAACCACCCGAGGAACCCCGAGAAGAACAGGATGAGCAGCGGCCCCGACCAGTAGATCGGGACGGAGATCCCGGCGAGCGCGCCGATGCGCGTCGAGTGGTCGAGCAACGAATCCTGCTTGATGGCCGAGAGGATGCCCAGCGGGAGCCCGAGCGCGAGCCCGATGAACTGCCCGTAGAGCGCGAGCTCGAGCGTCACGGGGAGCCGGCTCGCGAGCACGTCGCGAACGGGGTTCCCGCGCGAGATCGAGTACGAGTTCCCGAAGTCGAACTGGACGACGTCGACGAGGAATCGCCCGTACTGGACGAGGATCGGGTCGTTCAGCCCGAGCTCTTGACGCACCTGCCGGACGACCTCCTCGGACGCACGCTGTCCGGCGATGACGCGCGCCGGATCACCCCCCGAGAGGTGGAGGATGGCGAACACGAACGTCGCCACGCCGAACAGCACCGGCACGAGCAACAGCAGACGCTTCAGGATGAATCGCTTCGAGACCATTGCCTGTGTTGGCTGGTCACACAGACGGCCACAATAAAACGCTTGTCATCGACGCCCAGTACGCGGCGCTGTCACGCGATTCTTCCGGTCGCTACCGGTCCTGAAAACGCCGGGTGAGTTGCCCGACACCGCGACTCGTGCTCGTCGACGAGACGAGCGACCGCGTCCGTTACTCGAGCTCGACGAGCTCCAGGAAGGGACCGCCGACGGAACTCACGGTGAACGAATCGGAGACGACCGACTCGTGGATCGCGCGAATCGTCTTCGCGTAGTCGACGAACACCCACGGCGCCTCGTCGTGCGCGATCTGACTCGCCTGCTGGTACTTCTGCTTGCGCGTCGCCTCGTCGTACGTCGACTGTGCGTCACGCACCAGCTGCATGTAGTCCGTGTTCGCCCAGCCCGCGGCGTTCAGGACGCTGTAGCCCTCCGTGTCTCGGCTGACCCAGTCCTGGCCGTCGGGGACCGCGTCCATCTCGACCTTCGGGTCGAGGAGGACGTACATGAAGTTGTCCGGGTCCGCGTTGTCGGTGTACCAGCCGAGGAAACACGCGTCGTGGTTCCCCGCGTCCGTGTACTCGAGGTACGACGAGAACGTCGAGAACTGGTTGATGTTCACCGTCAGCCCGATCTCTTCGAGGTCGGACTTGAACTGGTTCGCGGTCTGGATCGGACTCGGGTTGTACCCGCGCGGGTTCGAGAACGTCGCGAGCTCGAACTCCATGTCGGCCGCACCGGCCTCCTCGAGCAAGCTCTGAGCCTGCTCCTTGTCGTTCGGGTACGGATCCAGGTCGTCCTTGCGGCCCATGACGCCCTGCGGGAGCGGCTGACTCGACTGCACCGCGAAGCCCTGATAGATCGTGTTCACGACCGCTTCCGTGTTCACGGCGAGGCTGACCGCGCGGCGAACGCGCCGGTCGCGGAACTCCTCTTTGCGCGCCATGTTGAACGCCATGTACCCGCTGTTGATGCCGGGCTTGGACTTGATCTGGGCGGTGTCTGCCTCCTCGATCGTCGTCGAGGACTCCGCACCCAGGTTGTCCGTGATGTGCGAGTCGCCGTTCACGACGTCCTGCGCTCGCGAGGAGTTCTGCCCGATCGTCTTGAAGACGACTTCGCCGACGTTCGGCCCCTCGCCCCAGTAGTCGTTGTTCGCCGACAGCAGCACGCGCTGGTTCGAGTTGTCGAGTTCCTCGAATGCGAACGGTCCCGTGCCGTTGGGCTCGGTCCCGAGCTGGGTCTGGTCGTCGAGACCCGTGATCTGGTCCTGGTTGAGGATCGCGGCCGCGAACATCGCCAGGTTGCGGAGGAACGGCGCGTACTTCTGCGTGAGCGTGAACTCGACGGTGTACTCGCTGGACGCGTCGATCTCATCGACCCAGTTCCCGAACGTGAACCCGGCGTACCCGGAGGCGTTCTCCGTACCGAGGTAGTAGTCGTAGTTCTCGTCCGTGAACCGACGGATCGTCGCCTTCACGTCCGCCGCCGTGAAGTCGGAGCCGTCGTGGAACGTGACGTCCTCCTTCAGTTCGAGGGTCGCGGTCGTACCGGAGAGCGACCAGCCGTCGCTCTTCGCGAGCCCGTCCGTGAGCTGTCCGCCACTCCCCGCCTGGAACTGGATGAGCGTGTCGAAGATCTGGTTCGTGACCTTCGCGACCTCGCCGCTCGTGGTCTGCTGTGGGTCGTAGTTCTCGGGGTGGTCACCGCGAGCGTACACGAGGGACCCACCGCTGCCCCCGGTGAGGCTCGAGATACAGCCGGCAGTCGCCGTCGTCGTGGCCGCGGCGGCCGTGGCGCCTGCTGTCTTCAGGAAGTCGCGTCTCTCCATGCCGTTGTCACCATCTGCCATAGGCATTGCCACAAACGCCGCCTATATAAACGTTCATAATGTCTGTAGCCGGTGTTCGCCTCCCCGGCAGCGAAAACGTCCGCTCTCCGCGATCTACTTCGGCGTAAAATCACGTCGAAACGGGCACTTCTTACCGTTCGCCACTCGGCGGCGCGTCTGCATCGGGGGTCGTCGCGTTCGCCGGCTGGGCGTACAGGTGACACGCGGCCGGGTGGTCGTCGTCCTGCAGGACCGGATTGACGGTCTCGCAGACGCTCTCGAACCGGTCCTCGAGCGTCGCCGCCGCCGCCGTCCAGTCCTCGCGAGCCAGGTGCTCGAACGCCTCCTGTACGAGTTCGCGGGACCGACCACGAACCTTGGACGGGTCCTCGAACAGTTCCGCCCAGAGCACGTCCGTGAACGCGTCCACCGCCGCCGGCCCCGGCCCGTCTTCGCCGCCCGCCGGCGTCCCACCGTCCGTCGCGGCCGCCGTCGTTGACTCCTCGTCCGCGTCGGACGCCTCGGCTTCCTTCCACGCCAACTGCAGGTCGATGGACTCCTCGTCGATGCGCTGCCGCACGCTCATCACCTCGCGGTACGTCTCCTGGGGCATGTCCAGGTCCGCCGGCGGGATGACCTGCGGGCACCGCGTCCGGAAGTGACAGCCCGACGGCGGGTCGATCGGACTGGGGACGTCGCCCTCCAGGATGATGCGGTCGTCCGTGTCCACGGTCGGATCCGGAACCGGGATCGACGACAGCAACGCCTGCGTGTACGGATGCTTCGGGTCCGCGAACAACTCGGCGGTGTCCGCCACCTCCACGACCTCGCCGAGGTACATCACGGCGACGCGATCCGAGACGTGCCTGACGACGGAGAGGTCGTGTGCGATGAACAGGAACGTCAACCCGAACTCCTCCTGGAGGTCCTCCAGGAGGTTCAGGATCTGGGCCTGCACGGACACGTCCAGCGCCGACACCGGCTCGTCGCACACGATGAAGTCGGGGTCGACCGCGAGCGCTCGCGCGATCCCGACGCGCTGGCGCTGCCCGCCGGACATCTCGTGGGGGTACCGGTCGATCTGGTCGCGAGACAGTCCGACTTCGTCGATGAGGTCGAGCACGCGCTCGCGACGCTGCTCGCGCCGACTCTGGTCTTCGGCTGGCCGTTCCTCGGGGAGGTCGTGGATCTTCAGGGGCTCCATGAGGATCTGCCCGACCGTCATCCGGGGGTCGAGGCTCGACAGCGGGTCCTGGAAGATCATCTGCATGTCTCGGCGCTTCGCGCGCAGGTCGCGCCCGGAGAGGTCGGCGAGGTCCTCGCCCGCGAACACGACGCTCCCGTCGGTCGGCTCCAGGAGCCGCAGGATGGTCTCGCCCGTCGTCGACTTCCCGCAGCCGGACTCGCCGACGAGCCCGAGCGTCTCGCCCTCGCGGATGTCGAAACTCACGCCGTCGACGGCCTTCACGCTCTGGGTCTCGCTCGACAGCCACTTGTCGAGCATGTCGTCGGCGCGCGAGAAGTGCTTCTTGAGGTCCCGGACCTCCACGAGCGGGTCGCCGAACTGCGTCGCCGCCGAGGACCGAACCGGCTCCTGGCCGCTCAGGTACTCGGACTCGTCGAAGTCCTCGAGCACGCACTTCGAGACGTGGTCGACGCCCGCGTCGCCGTGCTGGAGGTACGGGATTTCCTGGCCGACGCACGCGTCGTGCGCCCACGGACATCGATCCGCGAAGTGACAGCCTTCGTCCATGTCGATGAGGTCGGGGACGTTCCCCTCGATCGGCGTCAACCGGTCCTTGTCCTCGCGGGGGATGGACTCGAGGAGCGCGTACGTGTACGGATGCGACGGGTTCGCGAAGATCTCCTCGACCGGGCCCTCCTCGACGACGTTCCCCGCGTACATCACCGCGACCCGGTCGCACGTCTCCGCGACCACGCCCAGGTCGTGCGTGATGAACAGGACGCTCATCCCGCGCTCGTCCTGGAGTTCGTTGATGAGGTCGAGGATCTGCGCCTGGATTGTGACGTCCAGCGCCGTCGTCGGCTCGTCCGCGATCAAGAGCTGCGGGCGGCACGCGAGCGCGATCGCGATGAGCACGCGCTGGCGCATCCCGCCGCTGAACTCGTGTGGGTACTCGTCGAGCCTGGCGGTCGGCTCCGGAATCCCGACCTCCTCGAGGATGTCGACGGTGTCCTCTAGCACTTCCTCGCTCATCCCGCCGTTCCCACCGAACTTCGGGAGGATCTCGCGGACCGCGTTCCACCACGTGTCCTTCGAGCGGTTCCCGTACCGGTGCAGCCGCAGGCTCTCGGCGACCTGCTCCCCGACGGTCACCGCGGGATTCAGCGACGTCATCGGGTCCTGGAAGATCATGCTCATCTCGCCGCCGCGGATCGACCGCATCGCCGGCTCGGGCGCCTGCGAGAGGTCCACGACGCCACGCCCCTCGTCGACGAACGTCCCCGCACGCTCGGGGTACTCGCCGGCGAGCCGCTGCGCGAGGTCGCGGTCGTGGAACTCGATGTCGCCCTCGGCGACGTACCCCGGGTCGTCGACGAGTCCCATCGCGGATAGCGCCGTCACGGACTTCCCCGAACCGGACTCGCCGACGAGGCCGACGGTCTTCCCCTCGGGGACCGTCAGGTCGAAGTCCTCGACCGCTCGGACGGTTCCCCGATCGGTATCGAAACGCGTGTGCAGGCCGGAGATGGAGAGTAGATCGGTCACTACTCGAACGTGGCAGTCGCACCCGTGAAAAGCGTTTCCACACGAATCAGGGTCGCCCCGCCGGCACCCCCCGGTTTCTCGTCGAACCGGCTCCCCTGCGACGTCGTCCGGGCCCCGTACTGTGTCGCTCGGACGCCCGTACTGTGTCGCTCGGACGCCCGTACTGTGTCGTCCGGACGCCCGTACTCCGTCGTCCGGCGTGGGCGTGCTTCCCAACCCTTTTGCCGTCCGGTCCCGCCGCTTCGTGCATGAACGAGGACCACGTCGACGTCGACCCCGAAGCGCACCTGCCCCCGGAGGGCGTCCTCGACCACTGGGACGCCGTCGTCTCGGACATGGAGGCGACCGCCGCCGAGTATCGCGAGGACGGCTGGCAGGTCGTCGAACTCCACCCCGGCGACATCGGCGTGCTCTCCGGCCAGCACGCGACCGTCGACCGGTACGGCCTCGACCTCGTCGTCCCCGGCGAGCGAGCGCGCGAGATCCAGGACCTCGTCGAGGCGCCCGACGCCGCGTTCGACGCCTGCTCGGTGTTCCGGGCGGTCGAGGCCGGTATCGTCTTCCTCGTCGTCGTCCTCGAGGACGCCGACCGCGAGATCGCCGTCGTCTCGCCCGCGTTCTACGACAGCGACGACGAGACCGCCCAGGACATGATCGAGGCGGCGACCCGCGAGGGCGAGATGCGGACGCACGTCCGCGACCTCGCGAGCGAGCACGTCTCGACGTTCACGCACGACGACCCGTCGCTGTTCTTCCCGCCCGCCGAGGACTGACCTGACTCGGAGATCGACGATCATCCCGGCGTCAACGCCAACGGGACTGACCGCTCATCCCGCTGTCAACGCTAGCGAACGCTGGCGGCGCGCGAGCGACATCGGCTGTCGCGGTCGCGGTTCGAATCCGTCTCGCGCTCCACGCACCATCCGACCGTTCGGAACGCATTCCGACCGTCGCGAGCCGACGCGCTCTTCGACCGTACCGGCATCGCCGACGAGATACCTCCGACAGAAACCCCTCAACCGAGCCTTGAATCGCGTGATGGAACCGGTTTCGACCCGGTCAGATTGCCCGAATCCGCGGCCCGCCGACCCACCGCTTCAACGCATCGCTGAGAACCGCAGAACTTCCCTTGAAGACGCCCAACGAGGCCTATACCTGGAGAAACCGTTCCAAACGGTAGACCCCCTTTATTGGTAGCCCAGTAATACGGGATGATAGCGTTCAGCGCCGACGAGGCGTCGGCCGCGAACGCAGCGGCAGGCCAACCGACCCACGGGCGGCTCGACTTCACGCACGTATCGCGGTGACCGCTCGCCGGCCATCACGGGGGTGGAGGCCGGTGACGACGACACCGCACCACGGTATCAGCGGCTTACTACCTTCGCGAACGTCCATCGACGACCGCAGGCTCCAGCTACTCGTCGCGGAGATCCTCGCTCGCAGACCGGACCTCCCGCATCACCGAAGAGATGCGTTCCTCGGCGTCCAGTTCCTCGTCCACGGACAGGTCCACGCCCTCGACCTCGAGGAGGAACTTCGCGACCTCCGTCGACTCGTACATCACGTCGTCCAGCTCCTCGGCCGTGAAGAAGTCACACATCGCACCGTAGAGGAAAGTCGCACCGGCCTTCCGGACTTTCTCCTCGAACGACGACCGCGCCTGGTTCACCGCCTGCGGCGTGTACGTGTCCGTCATGAACGGCACCAGCTCCGGGAGGTTCTCGCCGATCTTCGTCATCTCCACGCCGGTCTCCGTCCGGAAGTCCGAGCACAGGCGCGCGATCGCCCACTCGCGCGCAGTCACGTACGTACGCTCCCGAAGGAAGTCGTTCACTCGTTCGTACTGCGCGCCGTCCATCTTCGTGAACCGCTCGTACTTCTGGACGTCCGGGGGTACCTCGTCGTCGCCCGGCAGGTTCGACTCGTCTGGCACCCCTGGCGACGGGGAGCCGTCAGCCTCTCCAGCGTCGGTCGCGGCGGTCTCGGCACCACTGCTGGCGTCGTCGTCAGCGTCGTCAGCGCTAACGTCGCCGGCGCCAACGTCGTCAGCGCTAGCGTCGTCGACACCGACGGCGTCCACACCGTCGTCGTCGACCGACTCCACCTCGCCAGTCGTCTCGTCGTCGACCGACTCCACCTCGCCAGTCGCCTCGTCGTCGTCCGCCGCCGGCGGCGGGTTCTCTGTCATACCCGGCCGTTGCCCGGCCGGGTGCAAAAAGCGTTCGCCCCCCGGGAACCCGACGTGGCCTGCCACGCGCCCACGCGGTGGCCGTAACTCGGACGGCTTTAGTGCCTGGACGCCCCATTCGTGGTATGAGCGAGACCGCCGAGCGCGTCGCCCTCCCCTGTCCCTCGTGCTCCCCGTCCATGGAGACGGTTCACGAGGTCCTCACGGCGACGGGCGCGCAGTACACCGTCAAGTGCACCGAGTGCGACCACACGCACAAGACACGCATCGAGGAGGAACGCACCGTCGACACCGACGTCGTCGTCAGTCAGGACGGCGAGTCCTTCAGCGCCAGCGCCGAGGTCCCCGCCGAGGAGACCCTCGCCGTCGGCGAAGAGTTCGTCCTCGACACGCCCGAGGCCCTGATGACGGTGCGCATCACGAGCCTCGAACTCGACCAGCAGAAGCGCCGCCAGCAGGCGACCGCCGAGGACGTCCAGACCATCTGGACGCGCGAGGTCGACAACGTCCCCGTGAACGTCACCGCGAACCCGCGCGACGGCTCGAACGACGAGACGCGCTCGATCAAGGTGTACGTCCCCGGCGACTTCGAGTTCATCGTCGGCGACACCGAGAGCTTCGGCGACGACGAGTTCACGATCAAGAACATCGCCGTCCGCGAGGACGCCGTCAGCCACGACTTCAAGAAGCGGGACCACGAGGGCGACACCGTCCTCGCGAAGGACGTCAAGCGCGTGTACGCCTGGGACGAGAAGACCACTGCCTGGTCCGCCTGGTAGCGGGACGGGAGCGACTTCGAACTCGCAGCGGGCGTCGACGCGAACACTCTTTTCACCGCGGGTCGTGCTAGCACGCGTGACTTCGGGGTTCGAGGCAAGACGGGGGGCGCTCGTCGACCGGCTCTCGCAGCGCGGCGACGTCACCCGCTCGTCCACGCTCGACGCGATGCGCGCCGTCCGGCGCGAGGCGTTCGTCCGCGACGGCGACCGGGGTGCGGCGTACGCGGACCGGCCGCTACAGATCGGTGACGGTCAGACGATCAGCGCCCCGCACATGGTCGCGATAATGGTGGACGCGCTCGCACTCGACCCGGGCGAGCGCGTCCTCGAGGTCGGCACGGGCTGCGGGTACCACGCCGCCGTCACCGCCGAGGTCGTCGGCGCCGAGCACGTCTACACCGTCGAGTACAGCGAACGGCTCGCCGAGCGCGCTCGCGAGACGCTCGCCGACCTCGGCTACGGCGACGTCTCCGTCCGCGTCGGCGACGGCCGCGACGGCTGGCCCGAGCACGCGCCCTACGACGCCGCGTACCTCACGTGCGCCGCCAGCGAACTCCCGCAGCGGGTCGTCGACCAGGTCCGCGACGGCGGCCGCGTCCTCGCACCCGTCGGCGACGGCCACCAGCGGCTCGTGTACGCCGAGAAGCACGATGGCGTCCTCGACCGCGAGGACCGCGGCGGCGTCCGCTTCGTCACGATGCGCGGCTGAGGGTTCAGGAGACTTACCACGA
Organism: Halorubellus sp. JP-L1; assembly: GCF_011440375.1. Classification (NCBI taxonomy): domain Archaea; kingdom Methanobacteriati; phylum Methanobacteriota; class Halobacteria; order Halobacteriales; family Halorubellaceae; genus Halorubellus; species Halorubellus sp. JP-L1. Next base: position 1,576,678 of record NZ_JAAOIR010000001.1, on the reverse strand, counting down.
CCCCGGTCGATGACTCCCGCATGAACGACGATGCACGCGACGCGGTCGCGACCGTCGCCGCGCTCGGCGCCGCCCGCGAGACCGGCGTCCTCGACGCGCTTCTCGAATCCGCGGACACCCCACGTGAGGTCGCCGCCCACGCCAGCGTCGACGAACGTACCGCGAGCGTCCTCGTCGACGTCCTCGCCGACCGCGGGCTCTTCGAGCGCGTCGGCGACGCGTACGAACCCACGAACCGCGCGCTCGGCCTGCTCACGAAGACCGACCTCCGATCCATCGGACGGCTCCCACACGAGACCGACCGCTTCGAGTGCTACGGCGCGCTCCCGGACGCCATCGCCAGCGACGACCCCGTCGCCGCCGCCCGCGACAGTCGACCCGACGACTTCGAACGGAACCGCCTCGGGTACGAGCAGACAACGCCTGATGCCACCGTGAACGCCGCCGTCAGCGCCGCTATCCGCGCGGCTCCCGATGCCGGGAGCGTCCTCGACGTCGGCGGTGCGCCCGGCCGGTACGCCACCGAGTTCGCCGCCCGCGGACACGCGGTCACGCTCCGGGACGACCCCGGCGCCGTCGACGCCGCCCGCCCCCTGCTCGCGCCGCGCGACGTCGCACTCGACCCCGGGCCGCTCGCCGCCGACCTTCCGACGGCCGACCTCGCGTTCGCCAGCGACCTCGCGCCGCGACTCGACGACGACGCCCTCGACGCCTTCGCCACCGCCGCGCACGACGCGCTCACGCGAGAAGCCACAGACGGGAGCACCACCCGACCCCCGGTCGCCGACCGCGCACTCGTCCTCGTCGAACACGTCCGCGAGCGCTCCCCGCGAACCCCCACGCGCCGCCTCGACGCACTCGCGACCGGCCAAACCGGCGACCACCGCACCGGAGACACGCTCCGCGAAGCCCTCCAGACGGCTGGCTTCGAGACCGTCGAGATCCGCGCCGTCCCCGGAATCGACCGGCACGCGGTCGTCGCCACGCCGCGAAGGACTTAATCTCTCGCGGACGAACCATCGACCATGGAGCTCGCGGTGCTGCGAGAGGACATGGTCGACAGCCTCGAACACGACGCCAAAGCCGTCGTCAACACCGACGACGTCGGCCTCGCCATGCGGACCGTCCCCCGAGAAGCGTTCGTCGACGACGACCGCAAAGCGTACGCCGACCAGTCCCTTGAACACCACGGCACGAGAGTGCTCTCCCCCAGCACCGCCGCCAGACTCATGGAAGTCCTCGCCCCCGATCCCGGCGACGACGTCCTCGTCGTCGGCGTCGGCGTCGGCTATACGACTGCAGTTGCAGCCGAGATCGCCGGCGCCCGGCACGTCCACGCCGTCGACATCACGCGCCCGATAGTCCACGACGCCCGCGAGAACCTCGCCGACGCCGGCTACCCCGAGGTCCTCGTCGACTGCCGCGACGGCGCACGCGGCCTCCCCGACTACGCGCCCTACGACCGCATCCTCGTCGAAGCCGCCGCCGTCGACCCGCCCGCCCCGCTACTCGACCAGCTCGCGCCCGACGGCCGCCTCGTCATCCCGCGGGGCCGCGGCGCCAGCCAGACGCTCGTCGCCGTCGACGCCGACGGCACCGAGACCACGCACGGCCCCGTCGCCTTCGCGCCCCTCCTCGTCGACGGCGAACAGACCGGCGCACTCGAACGGAACCGGACCGCGCGCGAAGACGCCGAACGCGCCGCCCGCGCCGCCCAAGCCGAGACCGGCTGGGAGCACGAGTGGATCGACTGGGAATAGCCCCGCTGCTGTTCTTCGACGACGAATAGTACCGTCTCTCTACTCCTCCTCGACGACGAGCAGCATCTCGTTCTCACGGTCGTCCGTGTACCCCCCGCTAGCCGGCGGCTTCACCGAGACCTCGACGGTTCCCTGCTCGCGGTTCGCCGCCAGCGACGCCGACACCGACAACTTCACGCGTCCCTCCTCGCCGGTCCGCCCCGACACCACCCCGTCCAGGTCCGCCGACCCCGACGTCAACACCACCGTCGCGTTCTCCACCGGATCCCCGGCGTCGTCGACGACCCGGACCGTCACCTCCGACTCGCCCTCCGCGACCACCGACGGCGTCGGTCGTGCGTCCACCTCGTGCGCCGCCAACCCACCGACGCCCGCGAGCATGTTCATCATCACCGACAGGCTCGCCACGCCGACGACGAGCGCGATGACCAGTCGAATCGGTAACCCCTCGATGGCGCGGTCGTCGCGCCCGAGTACATCGAATCGCATACCCCGCCTGGCCGCCCCATCCCACTTCAACCACAGCCCGCGCCTTCACGTACTAGGACACGGCCACTCCCAGGGTCGTACAACCCGCTCCAGCCGGCGAGACCGACGCGAACGGAGCCTCAAACAGTTCCTTGAGTCACCGGGACCACTAATACGTACCCGAGACAAGGCCGAACTGTCGACAGGGACGCCCTGTCATCCACCGAGGACACCGACCTGTCGACCGACGGTGGCAGCTTCGTGATGGAAGTGGCCCCAACCGCCACCGCCTCTGACACTTTTCGACGCACCGCACACCGCCAGCGCCGCTCACCAACACCAACTCCGCCAACGAAGACACCCACCACTCACGAACTGGCACCCACATCCGCAACCGCTCGGACTCGTCTCTCCCTCGACGGCGACGGACCCCTCGCTTCGCTCGTCGCGTTGTCGCCGTCAGAGGGCGCCCGAGGCGGGAATCGAACCACGGTCGCTCACGAGGTTCGCTCCCCGCTTCGAATCCCTTTTCGGCGTTTTTCACCGACCGCTCGCTCGTCGCGACGCTCCTCGTTCGTTGGTCGCTGGAAGAAGCGCCCGAGGCGGGATTTGAACCCGCGTCACAACCGTGACAGGGTTGTATGATGGGCCACTACACCACCCGGGCTTGCAAATTATAGGAGGAGGTTGCCCTTTTTATACCTTTTCAATCAATGTGGCGGTGCGGGGGGATACCACGGCGTCGCGACTCGCTGGTCCTCACAGGGAACGGTGCGGATCGAACTCGAATTCGGATGCCCAGTTTATTGACGGGTGATCGATAGCTGCGTCGAACCGTAATTCCATCTTCTGTTTGGTCGCATCCTCAACGTCGATCCAGTAGAGTTGCCCATCGTATGGAAAGCGGACGATGAAAGCGTCTGCTACCTCGTCGTACGTCGACTCGTGATACTCTCCATTCTTCGTCGTTTGCGAGTGCGTATTAAACCGGATAGTTTCTACTTTGTTTCGCCATGCCGTCTTGCATTGAATCCGGTAGAGATCCTCACCGTCATCGACGACGAGATCATATTTATCGTTGTCACCAAACGGAATTGACACGCTCCACCCTGCGACGAGTAACTCGTGTAGGATTGCTACTTCCGTCTCGTCTCCGACAGATTTCGAATTCCCGACAGGCATGTTCTTTGTTCCGCAGGAAACCACGCGAATGTATTAAACTACCGGGTGCCCAAGCCGACACGCATGCTGCTTTGCTCCTCAGTCGTTGATCGCTGGAAAAGTGCCCGAGGGGGATTCGAACCACGGTCGCTCACGTCTGCTCGCTCCCTGATTCAATTCAAACGTAGCGTTTCGACGACGACAGACTCCTCGCTTCGCTCGTCGGTTTGTCGTCGTCAGAAAGCGCCCGAGGCGGGATTTGAACCCGCGTCACAACCGTGACAGGGTTGTATGATGGGCCACTACACCACCCGGGCCTGCAATACCACGTATCGCGGTTGGACGATTAAGGCTTTCTACTCGTGGCGGGTGTGGGTGTGTGCATCGTGGCACAAACGATTTATGGGGGAAGCGTCCTTAGTTCGAATCAGGTTTGTCGGCCCGTCGTGCCGCCCGCTGCCCTCTGGCGGGTCGAGCGAGTGGCGACGCCGCAATCGGACTTGGCAAGCGTTAAATGCCTCGCGCCTGTACGAGCCTGTAGTATCTCGTGACAGCAGTTTCTCCCGCCCGCCAGACACACTCATGGTAGATGTAAGCCAACACGAACTCGTGCCAGAGCACACGCTCCTCGACGAGGCCAAACTCGAGGAGGTGCTCGAAGCGTACGATATCGACCGTACCGACCTGCCGAAGATCAAACGGAAGGACCCGGCGCTGCCCGACGAGGCGAGCGTCGGCGACGTACTGAAGATCGTTCGAGATTCGCGAACGACAGACACGGCGACCGTATACCGACTCGTGGTAGAATAAATAATGGATAGAGAGAACAGACGCGTCATCTCACGGGAGTACTTCGGGAAGGATCGCCTCGCAGAACACCACTTCCGGTCGTTCAATTCGTTCCTCAACCGGGGAATGCAGCAGGTCGTCGACGAGAAGGAGACGATCGAGACCGACATCGGCGACAAGGAGGGTGAGGAGCCGGTGTTCGTCGAACTGAGCGACGTTCGCGTCGTGACGCCTCGGGTTCGCGAAGCGGACGGGTCAGAGGAACTCCTGTACCCGCAGGAGGCGCGCCTTCGGAACATCACGTACTCCGCGCCCGTGTTCATGGAGATGTCCATCGTGAAGGGCGAGGAGGGCGAGGAGCGCGTGGTCGACCAGACGGAGACGAAGGTCGGCCGGATGCCGATCATGGTCGGTTCGGACAAGTGCAACATCGCTGGGTTCAGCGACGAGGAACTCATCGAGATCGGTGAGGACCCCGCGGACCCGGGTGGGTACTTCATCGTGAACGGCAGCGAGCGCGTGCTGATGACGAGCGAGGACCTGGCGCCGAACAAGATCCTCGCCGAGTACGACACGAAGTACGGGGACGAGATCCAGGTCGCGAAGACCTTCTCGCAGCGTCGTGGCTATCGGGCGCTCGTGTTGACCGAGCGGACGCGCGACGGCTTGCTGGAGGTGTCGTTCCCGTCCGTGTCGGGCTCGATCAACTTCGTGACGCTCGTCCGTGCGCTCGGACTGGAGTCCGACGAGGAGATCGTGCATCGGGTCAGTGACGATCCGGAGGTCGTGAAGTACATGCTGGAGAACCTCGAGGCGGCCGAGGTCCAGACGGAGGAGGAGGCGGTCGAGGCGCTGGGCAAGCGCGTCGCCTCCGGCCAGGGGAAGAACTACCAGCTGAAGCGCGCGAACTACGTCATCGACCGGTACCTGCTCCCGCACCTCCACGAGGAGGGCGTCGAGGAGGAGGAGACGCGCATCAACAAGGCGTACTACCTCTGCCGGATGGCCGAGGCGTGCTTCGAGCTTGCGCTCGGGCGGCGCGAGAGCGACGACAAGGACCACTACGCGAACAAGCGCCTGAAAGTCTCGGGGGACCTGATGAAGGACCTGTTCCGGACGGCGCTGAACAAGCTGGCGCGCGACGTGAAGTACCAGCTGGAGCGTGCGAACATGCGGAACCGTCAGTTGTCCGTGAACACGGTCGTTCGCTCTGACGTGTTGACGGAGCGTCTCGAGCACCCGATCGCGACGGGGAACTGGGTCGGCGGGCGGTCTGGGGTCTCCCAGCTCGTCGACCGAACGGACTTCATGGGCGTCCTGAGTCACCTCCGTCGGTTGCGGAGTCCGCTCAGTCGCTCGCAGCCGCACTTCGAGGCGCGAGACTTGCACGCGACCCAGTGGGGTCGCATCTGTCCGTCGGAGACGCCGGAGGGCCCGAACTGTGGGCTGGTGAAGAACTTCGCGCAGGCGATGGAGCTCTCACAGAACATCGAGGACGAACAGGGACTCAAGCGACAACTCGACTCCATGGGCGTGGAGGGGATTCCGGGGCTGGAAGGCCAGGGTCACGATCAGCCCGCTGACGACTAACATGAGCAAACAGCAACGCGAAGCGAAGGTGTACGTGAACGGTAGTCTCGTCGGGACACATCCCGAACCGCACGAGCTCGCGGACCAGATCCGCGAGGAGCGACGTTTCGGTGACATCTCGGAGATGGTGAACGTGTCCGTGAAGGATCGGACGCGCGAGGTCATCATCAACGCGGACGCGGGGCGTGCGCGCCGGCCGCTCATCGTCGTGGAGGGCGGCGAGCCGCTCATCGACCAGTCCGAGATCGAGGCGCTGTCGAACGAGGAGCTGTCGTTCCAGGACCTCGTCGACAACGGTCGCATCGAGTTCATCGACGCGGAGGAGGAGGAGGACATCCTCGTCGCGGTCGACCGCGAGGACGTCACCGAGGACCACACGCACCTCGAGGTCGACCCGCAGCTGATCTTCGGGATCGGCGCGGGGATGATTCCGTATCCCGAGCACAACGCGAGTCCGCGCATCACGATGGGTGCGGGGATGATCAAGCAGAGTCTCGGACTGCCGTCGGCGAACTACCGGATTCGTCCGGACACGCGACAGCACCTCCTCCACTATCCGCAGTTGTCGATGGTGAAGACGCAGACCACGGAGCAGATCGGGTACGACGACCGGCCGGCCGCGCAGAACTTCGTCGTCGCGGTCATGTCCTACGAGGGGTTCAACATCGAAGACGCGCTCGTGATGAACCAGGGGTCCGTTGATCGGGCGCTCGCTCGCTCGCACTTCTTCCGGACGTACGAGGGCGAGGAACGCCGGTATCCGGGTGGACAGGAGGACCGCTTCGAGATTCCGAGTCAGGACGTGCGCGGTGCGCGCGGTGAGGAAGCGTACACGCACCTGGACGAGGACGGTCTCGTGAACCCGGAGACGCGCGTCGGCGAGAACGACGTGCTGCTCGGGAAGACGAGTCCGCCGCGGTTCCTCGAGGAGCCCGACGACATGGGCGGCCTCAGTCCCCAGAAGCGCCGCGAGACGTCGGTGACGATGCGGAGCGGCGAGTCCGGCGTCGTCGACACGGTGACGTTGATGGAGGGCGAGGACGGCTCGAAGCTCTCGAAGGTCTCGGTGCGCGACGAACGAATCCCCGAGCTCGGGGACAAGTTCGCGTCGCGGCACGGCCAGAAGGGCGTCGTCGGCCACATCGCGCCCCAGGAGGACATGCCGTTCACGCAGGAGGGCGTGGTGCCGGACCTCGTCCTGAACCCGCACGCGCTACCGTCGCGGATGACGGTCGGGCACGTTCTGGAGATGCTCGGCGGGAAGACCGGTGCGCTCGAGGGCCGCCGCGTCGACGGCACGCCCTTTACGGGCGAGAACGAAGATGAGATCCGTGGCGGGCTCGAGGAACGCGGGTTCCACTCGTCCGGGAAGGAGATCCTCCACTCTGGCGTCTCCGGGGAGAAGATCGAGGCGGAGATCTTCGTCGGCGTCATCTTCTACCAGAAGCTCTACCACATGGTCTCGAACAAGCTCCACGCTCGCTCGCGCGGGCCGGTGCAGGTGCTCACCCGTCAGCCGACGGAGGGGCGTGCTCGCGAGGGTGGACTGCGGGTCGGGGAGATGGAGCGCGACGTGCTCATCGGGCACGGTGCGGCGATGGCGCTCAAGGAGCGCTTGCTCGATGAGTCCGACCGCGAGTTCATCAACGTCTGCGGGGAGTGTGGGATGAGTGCGGTCGAGAACGTCGACCAACGTCGCGTCTACTGTCCGAACTGCGGGGAGGAGACGGACATCCACGAGATCGAGATGAGCTACGCCTTCAAGCTCTTGCTCGACGAGATGAAGGCGCTCGGAATCGCGCCGCGCCTGGAACTGGAGGACGCAGTCTAAATCATGTCCACAGGACAATCACCCAAGGAGATAGGGGAGATCAGCTTCGGGCTGATGGACCCCGAGGAGTACCGCGAGATGAGCGCCACGAAGGTCATCACGGCCGACACGTACGACGACGACGGGTTCCCAATCGACATGGGCCTCATGGACCCGCGTCTGGGCGTGATCGACCCTGGTCTGGAGTGCAAGACCTGCGGGAAGCACAGTGGGTCGTGTAACGGGCACTTCGGGCACATCGAGCTGGCGGCGCCCGTCATCCACGTCGGGTTCACGAAACTCATCCGACGACTGCTTCGCGGGACGTGCCGCGAGTGCGCGCGTCTCTGTCTTACCGAGGACGAGCGCGAGGACTTCGAGCGCGACCTGAACAACGCACGGAAGCTCGGGAACGACCTGAACGACGTGACGAAGGCCGCGATTCGGCAGGCTCGCAAGAAGGACCGGTGTCCGTTCTGCGGCGAGGAGCAGTACGACATCCAGCACGAGAAGCCGACGACGTACTACGAGGTCCAGCAGGTCCTGACGTCGGAGTACTCCCAGCGGATCGCGAGCGCGATGCAGGGCGACGAGGAGGCGGGCGTGGAGCCGATGGGTCGCGAGGAGCTCGCGGAGGCGACGGAGATCGACCTGTCGCGCGTGAACGAGATCCTCTCCGGGGAGTTCCGGCCGCGGGAGTCCGACCGGAAGGCGATCGAGAAGACGCTCGACGTCGACCTGACCGAGGAGGACATGAACAAGCTGATGCCCAGCGACATCCGGGACTGGTTCGAGGACATCCCCGGCGAGGACCTCGAAGTGCTCGGCATCAACCCCGAGCGCAGTCGCCCGGAGTGGATGATTCTGACGGTGCTGCCGGTGCCGCCGGTGACGGCGCGGCCGTCGATCACGCTGGACAACGGGCAGCGGAGCGAGGACGACCTCACGCACAAGCTCGTGGACATCATCCGCATCAACCAGCGGTTCATGGAGAACCGCGAGGCGGGTGCGCCCCAGCTCATCATCGAGGACCTCTGGGAACTGTTGCAGTATCACGTGACGACGTTCATGGACAACGAGATCTCGGGGACGCCGCCCGCCCGCCACCGTTCGGGTCGCCCCCTGAAGACGCTCAGTCAGCGCCTCAAGGGCAAGGAGGGCCGATTCCGAGGCTCGCTGTCCGGGAAGCGCGTGAACTTCTCGGCGCGGACCGTGATCAGTCCGGACCCGACGCTGTCCCTGAACGAGGTCGGCGTGCCCGACCGCGTGGCCAAGGAGATGACGCAGACGATGAACGTCACGGAGCGCAACCTCGCGGACGCGCGCCGGTACGTCAGTAACGGCCCCGAAGGCCACCCGGGTGCGAACTACGTGAAGCGCCCGGACGGTCGCCGCCTGAAGGTGACGGAGAAGAACTGCGAGGAGCTCTCGGAGAAGGTCGAGGCCGGCTGGGAGGTCAACCGCCACCTCGTGGACGGCGACATCGTCGTCTTCAACCGGCAGCCGAGCCTGCACCGGATGAGTATCATGGCGCACGAGGTCGTCGTGATGCCGTACAAGACGTTCCGCCTGAACACGGTCGTCTGTCCGCCGTACAACGCTGACTTCGACGGCGACGAGATGAACATGCACGCCCTCCAGAACGAGGAGGCGCGGGCTGAAGCGCGCGTCCTGATGCGCGTCCAGGAGCAGATTCTCTCGCCGCGGTTCGGCGAGAACATCATCGGCGCGATCCAGGACCACATCAGCGGGACGTACCTCTTGACGAACCAGAACCCGCAGTTCAACGAGACGCAGGCGCTCGACTTGCTGCGAGCGACGCGCATCGACGAGCTGCCGGCGCCGAGCGGGCACGACGAGACCGACGAGCCGTACTGGACGGGCCGGGACATCTTCTCGGAGCTGCTGCCGGACGACCTGAACCTCGAGTTCCGTGGGACCGTCGGCGACGACGTCGTCGTCGAGGACGGCGTGCTCGTCGAGGGCACGATCGCGGAGGACGAGGTCGGCGAGTTCGGCGGGCAGATCGTCGACACGATCGTGAAGGTGTACGGGACGACGCGTGCGCGCATCTTCATCAACGAGGTCGCGGCGCTCGCGATGCGCTCGATCATGCACTTCGGGTTCTCGATCGGGATCGACGACGAGACGATCCCCGGCGAAGCCCAGGAGCGCATCGACGAGACGATCGACGAGGCGTACGACCGCACCGAGGAGCTCATCGAGACGTACGAGGCCGGCGAACTCGAGAGTCTGCCGGGGCGGACGGTCGACGAGACGCTCGAGATGAAGATCATGCAGACGCTCGGGAAGGCCCGCGACAACGCGGGCGACATCGCCGAGGAGCACTTCGACGAGGACAACCCGGCGGTCGTCATGGCGAACTCGGGTGCGCGTGGGTCGATGCTGAACCTCACGCAGATGGCTGGCGCGGTCGGCCAGCAGGCGGTTCGCGGGAACCGCATCAACCGCGGGTACGAGGACCGCACCCTGTCGCACTACAAGAAGGACGACCTGAGCGCTGACGCCCATGGTTTCGTGGAGAACTCCTACACGGGTGGACTCACTCCGCGGGAGTTCTTCTTCCACGCGATGGGTGGCCGCGAGGGCCTCGTGGACACGGCGGTTCGGACGTCGAAGTCCGGGTACCTCCAGCGCCGCCTCATCAACGCACTCTCCGAGCTGGAGACGCAGTACGACGGCACGGTCCGGGACACCTCGGACACGATCGTCCAGTTCGAGTTCGGCGAGGACTCGACGAGTCCGGTGCAGGTCGCGCACGACGCGGACAACGGCGTGGACGTCGACCAGATCGCGGACCGCATCCTCGACAACGAGTTCGCGGACGACCGCTCGAAGGCGGAGTTCCTCGGCGACGAGGCGCGCCCGACGAACCTCAGCGAGCACGCGGACGCGCGTCGTAACCCCGACCTCCTCACGGAGGTGGAGTCGGATGACTGACTACGACGTCTCCGCGGACGTCGAGGCGGTCGTCGAGGACGCCGAAGTCCCCGAAGAGCTCCGGGAGGACGTCTACCGCGTGGTCGACGAGCGGAACGCGAGCGTGGAGGCGGCCGACGACATCGCGAAGGCGGTCGCGAACCGGTGGCGGGAGACGCGCGTCGAACCGCTCGATCCCGTCGGGACGGTGAGCGCGCAGTCGATCGGGGAACCCGGGACGCAGCTGACGATGAACACGTTCCACTACGCGGGCGTCGCGGAGATCGACGTCACGCAGGGACTGCCGCGTCTCATCGAGCTCGTGGACGCGCGGAAGACGCCGGACACGCCGATGATGACGATCCACCTCGAGGACGAGTACGCGGCGAGTCGCGAGCGCGCGCACGAGGTCGTCTGGCAGCTGGAGGCGACGAAGATCCTCGCGCTCGGTGACGTGTCGACGAACGTCGCGGACATGAACGTCTCCGTCGACCTGAACCCGGAGACGCTCGACGAGCGCTGGCCGACCGTGGCGGACACGGGCGAGGTCGCCGCGGAGATCGCGGAGATAATCGAGGACTCGCTGGGCGTGACGACGATCCAGAAGGGGACGAACGTCCAGTTCGGCCCGGAGGAGCCGAGTTACCGCGACCTCCTGCAGCTCGTCGAGGAGCTCCGCGAGATCACGTTCAAGGGCATCGAGGAGATCTCGCGGGTCGTCATCCGGAAGGAGGACGTGGAGGACGAGGACCGCGACGTCGACGAGGAGTTCGTGCTGTACACGGAGGGGTCGTCGTTCGGCGACGCCTTAGAGATCGAGGGCGTGGACGCGTCCCGGTCGACGTGTAACAACATCCACGAGATCCATCGGACGCTCGGCATCGAGGCGGCTCGGGAGACGATCATCGAGGAGACGAACGACACGCTCGCCGAGCAGGGCCTGGACGACGTGAACGTCCGGCACCTGATGCTGGTCGCGGACATGATGACGAACCGCGGCGAGATCGAGTCGATCGGTCGGCACGGCATCAGTGGCTCGAAGGAGTCGGTGCTGGCGCGGGCGGCGTTCGAGGTCACGGTCAATCACTTGCTGGACGCCGCCATCCACGGCGAGGTCGACGACCTGAACGGCGTGACGGAGAACGTCATCGTCGGGAAGCCGATCAAGCTCGGGACGGGTGACGTCGACCTCCGGATGGGGTCGCTGCCGAAGTCGTCCGAGCAAGCTGACTGATGGCGCGGACGCTGTCGGACGAGGCGCGTCGCGTCCTCGCGCTGTTCGAGGACGTCACGGGAGCGACCGGGCTCGATTGCGTGGTGTACGAGGACCGCGTGGTGGTCCTGGTCGCTCGCGGCGACATGGGGGAGGCGATCGGGCCGGGTGGCGAGCACGTCGCGGAGTTCGAGGAGCGCCTCGGGACGGCGGCGAAGCTCGTCGAGACGGCCGATTCGGCGGCGGACTTCGTCGCGAACGCGCTCGCGCCGGCGGCGGTGTACAACGTCACGATCAGCGAGAACGGCGATACGGTGGCGTACGTGGAGGTCGACGAGGCCGACACGGGCGTCGCCATCGGCGCGGACGGCCGGAACATCGAGGCGGCGCGGGACCTGTCGCGTCGGCACGTCGACGTCGACGACATCGAGTTGACGTAGTCCGCGTCGCTGGCTCTCGCGGCGTTACACGCGACCTCTGCAGGTAAGGCGCGTGCAGAGACCGTAACTCGAACCGCGAGACGGGCGCAGAGGGCGTTATCGGGGTCGCTAGAGCGACCTCAGGCCGTCACGCCGTCTCGAAAAGGGTGGGCTTAAGTGCCTCGGACAGGTAGCGGGTGGTACTATGGCGAACGGCAAGTACGCCGCGCGCAAGCTCAAGAAGGACCGCCAGCAGCAGCGGTGGTCCGACTCGGACTACGCGCGACGCGAGCGTGGACTTCGCAAGAAGTCCGACCCGCTCGAGGGTGCGCCGCAGGGTCGCGGCATCGTCCTCGAGAAGGTAGGTATCGAAGCGAAACAGCCCAACTCCGCGATCCGGAAGTGCGTGCGAGTGCAGCTCATCAAGAACGGGAAGCAGGTCACCGCGTTCTGTCCCGGTGACGGTGCGATTTCGTTCATCGACGAGCACGACGAGGTCACGATCGCCGGTATCGGTGGGGCGAAGGGTCGTGCGATGGGTGACCTCTCGGGCGTGAACTACAAGGTCGAGAAGGTCAACGGCGTCTCGATGATCGAACTCGTCCGCGGGAACGCTGAGAAACCGGTGCGATAACTCATGGCTGCAGAAGACACACCCGAACCCGAGAAGCCGGCTGGTACCGACGACGAGGGTGCGCGAGCGAAGCTCTTCGATCAGTGGGAGGTCACTGGCATCGAGTACAGCGACCCCTCGACCGAACGGTACATCACGGTGACGCCGATCGCGCACACGATGGGTCGTCACTCGAACAAGCAGTTCAAGAAGTCCGAGCTCTCGATCGTCGAGCGGCTCGCGAACCGCTTGATGCAGACGGACGAGAACACGGGCAAGAAGCAGCTGGCGCTCCAGATCGTTAGTGATGCGTTCGAGATCGTCCACGAGCGCACGGAGGAGAACCCCATCCAGGTACTCGTGGAGGCCGTCGAGAACGCGGCGCCGCGCGAGGAGACCGTCCGCCTGAAGTACGGTGGCATCTCGGTCCCGAAGGCGGTCGACGTGGCGCCGCAGCGGCGCGTCGACCAGTCGCTGATGTTCCTCGCTGAGGGCGTCTACGGCGGGTCGTTCAAGACGACGACGACGGCGGCGGAGTCGCTCGCCCAGCAGCTCGTCGGGGCGGCGAACTACGACGTCCAGACGTACGCGATCAACCAGAAGGAAGAGTCCGAGCGCGTCGCGGCGGCCGCACGCTAAGCAGTTCTTCTCTCTTCGCTTCTCGCAGCGACCCGGTAGCTCTCAGTCCGCCGCTTGTTGGCCGCCGAGTGCGTACTCGCGGGTGACGTCGACGAGGGCTTTGCGGTACTCGCTCTCGGTGGGGTCGTCGGCGAGGTCGAGGAAGTGGTTCTTGAAGGAGTCGACGCTGACGCCGGGGGCGTCTTCGCCGGCGGCGTGCGCGAGGTCGTAGAGGCGGTGGTCGGTGGGGAGGAGGTCGTGGCGCTCGCAGAGTGCGAGCGCGAACGCGGCGTTCACGGCCGTTATCTCGGGGTCGGCGTCGGCGGTGACGGGCGTCAGGCCGGCGCGTGGTGGGGTGCCGTGGTCGCTGACGGCGGCGGCGAGGCTCGCCTCGAAGAACGAGACGAGTTTGTCGCTGTCGCCGAGGCTGAGGGTGATGTCGTCGGCGTAGATGTCCTTCATGTGGTTCGCGATCTGGTAGCAGTGCGCGACCTTCCGGCGTTCGACGCTGTTCCCGGCGAGCCCCAGGAAGAGGGCTTCGTCGGTGCTCTGGAGGTGCGAGGGGTGCTCTTCCTCGTAGCGCGTCATGTGCGCGTACTCGTGGAGAGCGAGTTCGCGTGCCATCGCCGAGGTCGCGGCTTGCTGGGAGATGTTGAGGACGTGCCGGTCGTCGTAGTGGCCGGTCCACGTGCGTTCGTCGGGGTCGTCGCGGACGTGCACGTGGACGGGGAGCGTGACGTCGTACTCGGTCTCGAATCGGTCCTGCGCCCCGAGGAACGGCGCGGGGGGCGCGCGACCCTGGACACGAACGTCCATGTTACTAGTTCGCAATGGCTTTGTCGGGTATGAGGGTTGCGGCCCGCGGAACGATTGCCGCATGACCGAAGAGCGGTCGCCGGCGACGGAAGAACGGTCGCCGGCGACGGAAGAACGGTCACTGGACGACGGAAGCGATCGCCGCATGACGGTAGGTACTTGTCGTGGGCGACGCCGCACTCGGGTATGGCCGACGGTTCGCTCTCGGTCGTCGACGAGTTCGACGACGGCTTCGGCTGGGTCGCGGCCCCCGAGGAGTCCCTCCTGCGGACGAGTCACGCCCTCCGAACCACGGACGGCTTCTGGCTCCTCGACCCGCTCGACGCACCCGGGCTGGACGACGAACTCGCCGACCGTAGCGCGGGAGCGGGCGCCGCAGACGCTGCGGGAGCCGTCGCCGGCGTCGCGGTCTGCGCGGGCTGGCACGCCCGCGACGCCGCCGCACTCGCGGCGCGCTACGACGTCCCCGTGACCGTTCCGTCGTGGATGGACCGCCCGCTCGACCACTTCGACGCATCCGCGGACGCACCCGGCGTCGGTGAGGGCGTCGACGTCCAGCGCGTCGACGACCACCTGCCGGGGACCGACGTCTCGCTCCACCGCGTCTCGCCGATGGGAGCGTGGAGGGAGGCGGTCTGCTGGCGCGAGCGCGACCGGACGCTGTACGTCCCCGAGTCCCTCGGGACCGCGGACGCGTTCCTCGTCGGCGACGAACGCCTCGGCGTCGTCTTCTACGCGCGCCTGTTCCCGCCGCGGAACGCCCTCTCCGGGTTCGCGCCCGACCGCGTCCTCGTCGGGCACGGCACCGGCGTGTTCGAGGACGCCGCTGGGACGCTCGCGGACGCCCTCGACGGCTCCCGGCGGCGGTTCCCGCGAGCGCTCGTCGCGAACGGCCCGGGGGCGCTCCGGAACCTCGTCGCCGCCGCCCGTCGCTGACCGCACTGTGCGAGGGTCGACCACCGCCGCATCGACCATCCCGAACCGTGCGTACCGTTGACGCACTGAGGGGTTCTCAGACCTTCGAAATCGCGGGTTTCGCGCGTTCCCCACCAATCGAAAACAGCATACTTTTACACGCCGTGACGGTATCCAACAGCAATGGGCCGACGCAAGAAGATCGTCGAACAGTGCGAACGGCTGATGGACAAACCGGAGAACATCCGGAACATCGCCATCGCCGCGCACGTCGACCACGGCAAGACGACACTCACCGACAACCTCCTCGCTGGCGCCGGAATGATCTCCGACGACACCGCGGGCGAACAGCTCGCGATGGACACCGAGGAGGACGAGCAAGAGCGCGGCATCACCATCGACGCGGCGAACGTGTCGATGACCCACGAGTACGAGGACACCGACCACCTCGTCAACCTCATCGACACGCCCGGCCACGTCGACTTCGGTGGCGACGTGACCCGCGCGATGCGTGCGGTCGACGGTGCGCTCGTCGTCGTCGACGCCGTCGAGGGCGCGATGCCCCAGACCGAGACGGTGCTCCGGCAGGCGCTCCGCGAGGGCGTGAAGCCCGCGCTGTTCATCAACAAGGTCGACCGCCTCATCTCCGAGCTCCAGGAGGGCCCTGAGGAGATGCAGAACCGCCTCCTCTCCGTCATCAGCGACGTCAACGAACTCATCGCTGGAATGACCGAGGAGATGGACGACATCGAGGACTGGACGGTCTCCGTCGAGGACGGGACCGTCGGCTTCGGGTCTGCGCTCTACAAGTGGGGCGTCTCGATGCCGTCGATGCAGCGAACCGGCATGGACTTCGGCGACATCATGGAACTCGAGCGTGCGGACAAGCGCCAGGAGCTCCACGAGCGCACGCCGCTTAGCGACGTCGTGCTCGACATGGTCTGCGAGCACTTCCCGAACCCCGTCGACGCACAGCCGATGCGCATCCCGCGCATCTGGCGTGGTGACGCCGACAGCGAGCTCGCGGACACGATGCGGCTGGTCGACGAGGACGGCGAGGTCGTCCTCATGGTCACCGACATCGGTATCGACCCGCACGCCGGCGAGATCGCCGCGGGCCGCGTCTTCTCTGGGACGCTCGAGAAGGGCCAGGAGCTGTACGTCTCCGGGACCGCCGGGAAGAACCGCGTGCAGTCCGTCGGTATCTACATGGGTGGCGAGCGCGAGGAAGTGGAGCACGTTCCCGCGGGGAACATCGCCGCCGTCACCGGCCTCAAGGACGCGATCGCGGGGTCGACGGTCTCCAGCGTCGAGATGACGCCGTTCGAGTCCATCGACCACATCAGCGAACCGGTCATCACGAAGTCCATCGAGGCGAAGAACATGGACGACCTGCCGAAGCTCATCGAGACGCTCCGTCAGGTATCCAAGGAGGACCCGACGATCCAGATCGAGATCAACGAGGACACGGGCGAGCACCTCGTCAGCGGTCAGGGCGAACTCCACCTCGAGGTCCAGACCCAGCGCATCGAGCGCAACCAGGGCATCCCCGTGAACACCGGTGAGCCGATCGTCGTGTTCCGCGAGGCGATTCAGCAGCCCTCCGGCGAAGTCGAGGGCATCTCGCCGAACCGTCACAACCGCTTCTACCTCGAGATCGAGCCGCTCGGCGAGGAGATCGTCGAGAGCATCAAGCACGGCAACATCTCGATGGACATGCCCGAGCTGGAGCGCCGCGAGGCACTCCAGGAGGCCGGCATGGACAAGGACACGAGTCAGGACGTGGAGACGATCCATCGGACGAACATCCTCGTCGACGAGACGAAGGGTATCCAGCACCTCAACGAGACGATGGAGCTCGTCGTCGAGGGGATGGAGGAAGCGCTCGACGACGGCCCGCTCGCCGCGGAGCCCGTCGAGGGTGCGCTCATCCGCCTTCACGACGCGCGCCTCCACGAGGACACGATCCACCGCGGGCCGGCGCAGGTCATCCCCGCGGTCCGGAACGCGGTCCACAACGCGCTCGTCAAGGGCGAAGTCCGGCTCAAGGAGCCGATGCAGGACGTCCGCATCGACGTCCCGAACGAGCACATGGGTGCGGCCTCCGGCGAGATCCAGGGTCGTCGTGGTCGCGTCGACGACATGTACCAGGAGGGCGACCTGATGGTCGTCGAGGGCGAGGCGCCCGTCGAGGAGATGATCGGCTTCTCGAGCGACATCCGGTCGGCGACGGAGGGTCGTGCGTCCTGGAACACGGAGAACTCCGGGTTCCAGTTCATGGCTGACAACCTCCAGCGCGAGCAGATCATGGAGATCCGCGAGCGGAAGGGAATGAAGCTCGAGCTGTACGAGCAGGTCGACTACATCTAAGCGCGCGAGCGCACCGGCGGTTCTCTCTCTCTTCGTTCTCGACGGTCGACAGCGACGGGTGTGGCGGGTGTCGGCCCGCGCTCGTGTGCGTCGCTGTCGGCCGGTCTGGGTTGCGTTCGGGAACCGCAACGCACAACGTCGGGCGGCGTCGAGTTCGGGTATGGATACGATTCGCGTCGTCTGGGGCTCGGGGACGGGTCCGACGGCGATGGCGAGCTACGACGCGGCGCTCGCGGACGCGGGCGTGTGCAACTACAATCTGGTGGCGGTGTCGTCGATGCTGCCGCCGGGCGCGGACGTGGAGGCGGTGGGGACGGCGGGCGATCTCGGCGAGGTCGGCGGGCGGCTGACGGTCGTGGAGGCGCGGGCGACGGCGAGCGAGCCCGGGCACGTCTCCGCGGGATTGGCGTGGGCGCAGTCACCCGACGGTGGGGTGTTCTACGAGGCGGCTGGACGGACGGACGCGGACGACGTCGAAGAGCGCGTCCGCCGGGGCGTCGCCGCGGGCGTCGAGCTGCGCGAGGCGTGGGCGTTCGACGACCCGCGCGTTCGCGTGCAGTCCGCGGCGGTCGAGCCGGGGACGCACACGACGGCGGTCGTGCTCGCGGTGTACGGCGACGCCGACCCGCTGGTCTGACCGTTCGGGGTCGCGGGCTCGCGGTCGAGGGCTCGCGACCGTCGACGTTCACCGACCACGGGCGGTCGGTTCGCCGACCGAACCTTTTTCACTCGACCCGCCCCTAGGGAGGGTAGCACTTGCGATGAATGGAAACACGCCCTATGCTGGTTTGCCGGGTATCACGCAGGCGGGGAAGCGCAACGCCGACGACGTCCCGGAGCTGTCGACGGCGCAGAAGTCGGCGCTTCGCCGCGACGTGACGGCGATCGCTGCCCGGACGCGGGAGTTCCTCCCGAACGAGTACCTCGTCGACGGCGACGTCCACCAGGGGGTGTCGGGGCCGCAGGCTCGCGTGGCGGTGCAGCCGCCGGTCGGCGACCCGGTGAGCGCGGGGTTCACGCCGGAACTGGAGGACCTCGATCTGGACGAGCCCGTGATCGACGCGGACGAGCAGGCGGAGGTCGCGCGCGGGCTCGCGGCGAGTGCCGCGTTCCAGGTGAAGCAGGCCCTGCAGGGGTCGGTGACGCCGACCGCTCGCTGAGGCATCGTTCGTTCGCGTTCGTCCACTGCCCGGATTCTCTCGTTTCTCGTCGCCGAGCGTCGCGTCGGCGACTGCGATTGATGACTGCGATTGGTGTCAGTCGGCGAGGTAGTCGAGGGTCTCGGCGACGACGGTCCGTCGGTGTTCGTTGAACGAGTGGTTCTCGTCCTCGAGGACGCGCAGCTCCGCGTCCGGGAGGGCGTCGGCGAGCGACTCGGCGGGCTCGGGGTAGAAGTGGTCGTCGTCGCCGTACAGGAGGCGGACTTCTGCGTCAGCGGCCGCAACGTCGCCGCGTGTGATCGCGAGTCCGTCCTCGAGGTCGCCGAGCGGGACGTCGTACTGTTCGTCGAGGCGGGAGTCGTCGGCGAACACGACCGCGGGCGCCCACCCGAGGACGCGGTCGACGTCGCCGGGGAGCTTCGTGAACGCGATGCGGCCGCCGAAGCTCTTGACGAGCATCGACAGGTCGTCGTACCCGCGCTCGCGGACGAACGCGACGGCGTCGTCCATCTCGGCGTGGAGGTCGGCGAGGGACTTCTCGTCGAGTTCGTCCGAGTTCGTCCACGTCTCGAACCGGAACGACGCGACGCCCGCGCTCGCGAGTTCGTACGTGGCGATGTCGAAGATGTCCCCGAACGGGCCGTGTCCCGCACCCGGAAGCACCACCACGCACGACTCGGCGTCGCCCTCGGGCGGCGTCACCAGTCGTCCCTCGTACGCCTCGCCGTCGACCTCGAAGTCCAGTTGCTCGAGCGGCATGGACCCGTAACGAGTAGGACGGCGGACATAAACCCTCGTCGCACAGACGCCGCCTCGACCCTGCGAGCGACCCTCGACGCCTGTGAACGCCTCTCGTCCCTCGGGAACGCTTAACTCGCCGACGCCGCGACGATGGGACATGGCGATCCGCGAAGCCACCGACGAGGACGCCCGCCTGCTCGCCACCGAGTTCTGGTTCCCGCTCGCCGAGCAGATGGAGGCCTACACGGACCTGAACGAACTCCGCGACGACGCCGGCGAGCACGCCGTCGACGGATTCGAGCGCCTCCTCGCGAGCGACGACGTCCACGTCTTCCTCCGCGAGGACGCTGGCGACCCGGTCGCGTTCGTCACCGTCGAACTCGGCGAGCACCCCTCCCGGGAACGCGGCCGCTACGCCTCCATCAACGACCTCTACGTGAAAGAAGCCCACCGCGGCCAAGGTCACGGCACCGCGCTCGTCGAACGCGCGGAAGCGCTCGCCGACCGCGAAGACTGCGATTTCCTCAAGGTATCCGCCGAATGGGAGAACCGTCCCGCCCGCGAGTTCTACCGCGACCGCGGCTACGAACCCAAACAGGTCACGTTCGCGAAACCCCTCTACTGACGGGCACAACACGAACCGCCTGTCGACGGGACCACGCCGCAACTCACACAGAAACGGCCGCCTGGCGGCGGCCGTATGCTGGAACAGTCATTTTCCCCAGAACGGATCGCGTTTCCGTTGCTTCTCGAGGTACTGGTTGAGGGCTTCGCGTTCGTCCATCGGAATCTCCTCCTTGAGTTCCTGCTCCAGGATCTTCGCGTGCTTCTCGGGGATCTCGATCCAGAGTTCGTCGCCTTCCTCGATCTGGCGGCCGACCGTCGGGCCGTCGATGGCGAGGCTGACGCGCGTCCCGCTCCGGGCCTCGTCGACGTCCTCGCCGTTCTCCTGGATGCCCTTGAGTTGGCCGACGCGCTCGGGTTCCGAGCCATCGAACTTGACGACGTTCATGTTGTTCCGGACGGTGCCGGCGAGGATCTCCACGCCGACGACCGCCGGGTCGTTCTGGCGGAACGTGTGGTCCATGAGGATGTTGAACCGGGCGGGACGCGTGATGTTGTCGAGCACGGTCTCCTGTTGCTCGCGCTCGATCGCTTCGACGTACTCGTCGTACTCCTCGACGAGCTGGTAGATGACGTCGCTCTCGAAGATCCGGACGTCGCCCTCCTCGACGCGGCGCTCGGCGTCGTCGAGGACGTCCACGTTGAACGCGAGGATGGTCTTGTGCGTGTCCTCCTCGGCGGTCGACGCGACCGAGACGTCCCGGGGCGCGACCGCGCCGACCTCCGCGCGCACGATCGGGATCTCAGCCTCGTCGAGCGCGTTCGCCATCGCCTCGAGGCTCCCCAGGGTGTCGGCCTTCACGACGACGCCGTCCTCGGCGGTCTCGACCGCGATCTCCGCGAGTTCGCTCCGGACCTCGCGCTCGACTTCCTCGACGGGGCGGTCGCGGACGACGCGGATCGGGGCGCCCGACATCGCCTCGTCGAGGTCCGGTGCGGCGACCTTGATACCGGCCGCGGCGACGACCTCGTCGACCTGCTCGAATCGGCTCTCGGTGCGGATCTCCGCGAGCGGCCGCGGCTGGAGGAGCGCGCGGACCTCGGTCACGATCGGGTCGTTCTCGCCGCCGACGACGAGGACGTCGTCCGCGCGGATCGTCCCGTCGTAGAGCACGATGTCGATCGTCGTCCCGAACCCCTTCTCGTCCTTGACCTCCAGGACCGTGCCGACGCCGGGCCCGCCGACGTCGACCTGCATCTCGTCCTTCATGTATCGCTGGGCGAGCCCCATCATCACCGTCAGGAGGTCTGGGACGCCCTCGCCCGTCATCGCGCTCACGGGGACGACGCCGACGTTCTGCTGGAAGTTCCGCACCTGCCAGTACATGTCCGCGGAGAACCCCTCGTCGCTGAGTTCGCCGACGAGCTCGTAGAGGCGCTGGTTGAGGTCCTGCTGGACGCGGTCGGACTGGGTCTCCATGGACTGCTGGATGGGGGCGTCGTCGACGGGATTCCACCCGGGGAGGGTGTCGACCTTGTTCGCCGCGACGATAAAGGGCGTCTCCGTGCGCTTGAGGATGTCGAGCGCTTCGATCGTCTGGGGCTGGAAGCCGTCGTTGACGTCGACGACGAGGATGGCGATGTCCGCGAGCGCGCCGCCGCGGCTCCGGAGCGTCGTGAACGAGTGGTGGCCGGGCGTGTCGATGAACAGGAGTCCGGGGAGGTCGAAGTCGCTCGGGTCGACGAGGCCGCCCGCGATGTCCGAGATGACGTCGAGTGGGACGGCGGTCGCGCCGATGTGCTGGGTGATCGCGCCGGCCTCGCCCTCGATCACGGCCGAGCCCCGGACCTTGTCCAGGAGGCTCGTCTTGCCGTGGTCGACGTGGCCGAGGACGGCGACGATGGGCGTGCGCAGCGTGTCTGTGCCGGGGTCGCCGGCGTCCGATGAGTCCGACATGGTGACCACCCAGAAGTTCTACTCGAAAGTTCGTGCGCCGGCATTTAATGTTGCCGTATCGGCCCCGCAGCGCTCCCGTGACTTGCTCTCGCGCTGACGAATCTCGGTTCCGTGACCCCGTGGCGTTTATTACTCGTCGTTCGGTACGGGTGGGTATGCCCGACATACTTGCCGAGAACATCTCGGACAAGGCCGTCATGGGGTCCGACGGCACCGAGCTCGGCGCGCTGTACAACGTGACGATGGACATGAAGAGCGGCGAACTCCACGACCTCATCGTGGAACCGAACGAGGAGACGCCGACGCGAGCCATCGACTACGACCGGGACGAACAGGGCCGCTTCCGCGTGCCGGTTGCGCGCGTGCAGGCCGTGAAGGACTACATCGTCGTCGACCGCTAAGTTCGGATGAAGGTCCTGGACTCTTCTGCGTTCATCAACGAGTACCACGCCGACGACGACACCGCGACCATCCCGCTCGTCCGCGAGGAACTCACCGACGAGAGCGGGTATCGGTTCGACGCGATGGAGGGCGCGGGGATGCGCATCCACATCCCGGACGCGGAGACCGTCGAGCGCGTCGAGCGCGCGGCGCGCGAGACCGGTGACCTGGCGGAACTCAGCGACACCGACGTCCGCCTGATCGCGGCGACGTTCGAGCTCGACGCGACGCTCGTCACGGACGACTACGCGATGCAGAACGTCGCGGAGCGCCTGGACGTGAGCGTCGAGGTGATCGCTCGCGAGGGCATCAGCGAACAGCGCGACTGGTCGTTCCAGTGCCAGGGGTGCGGGCGCGAGTTCGACGAGAACAGGGATCGCTGTCCGATCTGCGGGAGCGACCTCGCGCGGAAGAACCCGACGTAGCGACGAGCCGCGAGCAACGGTCGTTCCGGCGAACGCGGGGACGCGTCCGCGACGTCAGAGAAGTGCGAGGGCGACGCTCGCGGTCTGGTCGAGGTAGTCGAGTCCGAAGAGGACGGCGTTGTAGCCGCCGTGGACGACGGCGGGGACGACGAGGTTCTCGGTGCGCTCGTAGACGGTGCCGAGGACGAGCGAGAGCGTGAAGATGATGGCGAGCGTCGCGACGAGCGCGCTCGTGGAGGCGCCGGCGGCGTACGCGGGGATGTGGACGAGCGAGAAGATGACGCTCGCGGTCAGGACCGCGACGACGCGCGGTGCGTGCTCGTAGAGGCCTTTCTGGACGACGTTCCGGTACACGAGCTCTTCGGCGGGGCCGACGACGAGGATGCTCAGGGGGATGAGCGGGAGGAGGAGCGACGGCTCGGTCTTCGCGGCTTCGGTCGTCGTGTGCTGGGCGGCGGAGATGCCGAGGACGTCCAGGAGGATGGAGACGACCTGGAGGAGCGCGAACAGACCGACGAGGCCGACGGCGATCCACGCGAGGTCGCGCAGTGACGGCCACTGGACGTCGATGAACGCCCACGATCGGTTCGTGTACACGACGTAGCCGGCGCCCGTCATCGCCATCCCCAGGCCGAGCGAGATCGTGGACACGATCTGCGACCGGGCACCCGACAGCGGCGGCTCCCAGATCGTCGCCGTCACGAGCGAGTAGACGACGGACTGCCAGAGCACGAGCGCCAGGATACCGGTCGCGCCCACGAGCGCCATCCCGAGCGCGGCGGCGACGAACCGACCGGGATTCCACGCGTCCCGGGATTCCAGCGACATGCGAACTCGTAGCGCCTCCCGCGACATAGGCCCTTTCGTTACGAGCGCGTCTCCGCCTGGGGCAGCGGGCCGACGGCTGGCTCGCTCAGTCGACGACGAGGGTGTCTTTGTCGGCGACGGCGTCGGCTTCCGCGTAGTCGCCTTCGCCCAGCAGGCCGCGGGCGGCGTTTTTGCCCCACTCGACGGCTGGCTGGACGAACGTGTCGACGGCGTAGAGTTCGCCGGCGAGCACGCACGCGGCCTCCATCGCGTACAGCAGCGCGCCGAGTTCGTGCTCGTCGACGCGGTCGAGTGCCACGCGGACGCTCGGGCGGCCGGCGGCGGCGAGACTCGCTTCGGTCGCGTCGAACTCGGCGTCCGCGAGGTCGCCGAGGCCGGTGCCGGCGAGGTACGAGAGTTCGTCGGCGTCCGTCTCCGGGATCTCGCGGTCGTCGCGCTTGCCGGGGTGGACGAGCGTGACGAGTTTGTCGCGGGGGCCGGCCCGGTAGAGCTGGAGCTGGGAGTGCTGGTCTGTCGCGCCGAGCGCTCGCGCGGGCGTCTGGCCGAGGCCGTCCTTCCCGAGGCTCTCCGCCCAGAGTTGCGCGAACCACTCGGCGAACGTCTCGAGGGACTCCGCATAGGGCATCATCGCGTTCACGTTCGCGCCGCGGCAGTCGAGCGCGTACGCGACCGCGCCGTACGCGTACCCCGGTGCGTCGAACAGCGACGGCCCGAGCGTCTCGCGTTGTTCGCTCGCGCCGGCGACGAGCGCGTCGAGGTCGTGCCCGCAGACGCTCGCCGCGGCGAGACCGACGGTCGAGAGCGCCGCGAACCGGCCGGGGACGCCGTCGGGCTGGGGGAGCGTCGGGAGGTCGTGGCGGTCAGCGAGTCGCCGCAGCGGCCCGCTCTCGCCGGTCGTGACGAACGTGCGGTCGGTCCAGTCCACGCCGGCGTCCTCGAACGCGTCGCGGACGACGAGGAAGTTCGCGAGCGTCTCCGCGGTCGTCCCCGAGCGCGAGACGACGTTCACGGTCGTCGACGCCAGGTCGACCTCGTCGAGCAAGGCCGTGAGCCACTCGGGGTCGACGTTGTCGAGGTAGTGCGCGTCCACGCCCGACTCGGCGTCGAGCGCGTCCGTGATGGTCGCGGCGCCGAGCGCACTCCCGCCGATGCCGACGTTCAGGAGCGTCTCCGTGTCCGGGAACGCGCGCGTCGTCTCTCGGATCTCTTCGAGGTCGACGTCCTCGGGGAGTGCGAGCGCCGCGTAGCCGTGCTCGCGGGCGTCGATACCGCGCTCGATGCGGTCGTGCGCCGTAGCGACCTGGTCGTCGAGACGCTCCAGCGCGGCCCGCGAGACCCCCGGCGAAGCGGTCGCCGCGAGTGCGTTCGCGATGTCCACGTGCATGGACGAACGCGCGCCCGGCGGCGACAAGGGTCTTGCCATCACCGGTCGCGGCGCTCCGCTGTCGACCGGTCGGCGACACCGGGCCCTCGGTGGTCACTCGTCGCCGGCATCGGGCCCTGGGCGGTCACTCGTCGCCGGCATCGGGCCCTGGGCGGTCACTCGTCGCCGGCATCGGGCCCTGGGCGGTCACTCGTCGCCGGCATCGGGCCCTGGGCGGTCACTCGTCGCCGGGCTCGGCCCGATCGGTCCCCTCGGCGTCGTCGACGCGGTCGCGGAACGCGAGCGCGGGATGGCGGTCCCGGACCGGGTCGCCGAACAGTCGCTCGCGCAGCGACCGCTCGGTCGGCCGTTCGGCGAGCAGCACCGAGCAATCGACGTCGTCGATGATGTCCGTGTGTAGCGAGTCCTGGACGAGTCGAGAGAGCAGGCCCTGTTCGGTCGCGCCGAGCATGAGCAACGTACACTCGGTGGACGCCCTGACGATCGCGGACTCGACGTCGCCCGAGTCGACGGTGATCTCCGCGTCCTCTAGGTCGTGCTTTTCGGCCCAGTCGCGGAGGAACGCCTCGCCCGCGGCTACGTTGGCCTCGTCGTCGACGACGTGGAGTAACTCGACCCTGGCGTTCGCCACCGACTCGAGTGCCCCTGCGACTTCGGCGGTCAGGTCCGAGTCCGGGCCGCCGGCCGTCGGCAGCACGATCCGCGACGGATCGAGCTCGGGGCCGTTCGCTATCAGGAAGTCGCAGGGGAGTCGGTTGGTCAGTTCGGCGAGCGGCCGCTCGGCGCGAGCCGAGTTCCACAGGCCGCGTTCCTCCCAGTCCATCGTCACGAGGTCCGGACTGGTCCGGCGTGCGAGCGCGAACACCTCCTCGAACGATCGCGGCGTGACGACGGTCGAGGTCTCCAGGGTCACGTCGTGCTCGCCGCCGATGCGGCGGGCGTCCTCGAGGAGGCGGTCGGACTCGCGCGTGATGCGTTCGCGCTGGAGGCCTTCGTCGTCCGTCGTCCACCGTCGGGGTGCCTGCACGACGTGGACGACGTGAACCTTCCCCTTCTGGCGACTGCTCGCGATCTGGCAGGCGAGGCGCACCACGCCCGTCTCGGTCCGGGGATTGGCGATGGGGACGAGGACGCGGTAGGCCTCCGGGTCGCGGACGAACTCCTCGAGGGTGTCGATCACGGGGACGTACGAGCGGCCGGCGAGCGAGCCGGCGAGCCACTCGCGGAGCGAGAGCCGGCGGACGTTCTGGAAGCGGTCGATCTGGAGGCGCTGGTCGGACGTCTGATAGTAGTTCACGACCGTGACGAGCACGACGCCGCCGAGCGTGTTCCCGAGGAGGACCGGGAGCACGAATCCGACGAGCGCTGGACCAGGGTTGACGCCGGTGACGAGCGCCAGGTAGACCACTTCGGTGAACGACACCACGACGTGGAACAGGTTCCCCATGGGGATGGCGAGGAACGCGAGGTAGACGACGGCCAGCCGGGAGATCGTGTCCTTGGCGGCGAAGTTGATCCAGACGACGCCGGCGACGATCAGACCGGCGAACGCCGCCTTGAAGAAGAGGTCGGTGGCTGGCGTGGCGATGCCCTTCTCGGCGAATCCGATCGCGACGTTCGCGGTGGCGTCGTCGAACACGCCGCCGTAGGCGAGTGCGACCGCGCCGAGGCCGCCGCCGACGAAGTTCCCCGCGAGCACGATCAGCCAGTGCCGGAACAGCGTCGGTACCGACGCGAGTCGCTCGAGCGTGAGCGCCACCGGCGGGAGCGTGTTCTCGGTGTAGAGCTGGTAGCCGCCGATGATGATGTAGACGAACCCGAGCGGGTAGAGGAGGACGCCGACGAACTTGGCGTCCGTCGTCGCCGTGACCGAGGCGTACAGGAGGAACGTGACGGTGATCGCGAACCCGGCGGCGAGCGCGCTGAAGAACAGTTCGCGCGCGCCGGAGGTCACCTCGTGGTCGGCGTCGGCGACCACGCGCTGGTAGACCTCGTCGGTCGAGAACTGGTCCGTGAGGACGTCGTCGACGCGATCCCGGTGAGGATCGTCGCCGTCCGCGGGTGGCGGCCCGCCGCTCGTACCTGTCATGAGATACGTACGCCTTGCGGGGCCGAAACTAAGTCGTTTGGTGATTCGGGCCTCGCGACGACCGCTGGCAGGGGCGCTGGTGCGTGGGTCGCCACCGCGAGCAACCACGCCGCTTTTGCCCGACTCGCCCCAACGCTCGAGCGATGACAGACGACGGCGTCGCGACCGCGGCCCCGGAGGACGCCCGCACGGGAGAGGAGGCGAGCGACGACGACGCCGACGACAGCACGTACGGCGGCCTCTTGACGGCGTTCCCGTACGCGCTCCGGGAGAGCGACTCGCGGCTGTTCAAGCTGTACGCGACCGCGAGCGGCCTGCTCTCGCTCGTGCTCGCGTTCTACTTCGCGGCGGCGGTCGCGGTCGCGGTGTCGAACACGCTCGGCGCCGCCGGTGGGTCGTTCACGTTCGTCCGGTCGTTCTACGTGTTCGTCGCGTTCGGCGTGGTCGCGCCCGTCGTCGGTCCCGTCTTGTTCGTCGCGCGCGAGCACCGCCGGGCTCGCGGCGACGCCGTCTACGACCGCCGGATGGCCGTCCTCGGGTTCGCGTACTTCCTCGCGCTCTACGCGGCGGCGGTCATCTCGATGCCGCCGTCGTTCACGCTCGACGGCGAGACGGTGACCCGTCCCGCCCCCAGCGGCCTCTTCGCGCCGGTCGTCTCGGTACTGTACGCGATGCCGCCGCTGTCGAGCCTGCTGCCGCCCACGGTCGTCGGCCTCGCGATGTACGTACTGGACCGGCGGCACGGCGACCGGTGACGAACCCAGAAGGCTGGCGCGGCGTCCGATGACGAAACCCGGAAGGCCGCCGAGGCGTTACCGGGGCGTATGACGGAGACGACTGCGACGTTCCTCGTGACGGAGGCCGACGCCGACAGCGCGGTGCTCCGGGACGTCGACGCCGGCCAGGTGTACACGCTCGCGGACAACGACGCCGAGTTCGAGGCGGGCACGATCATCGGGGCGACGGTCGCGCCGGTACCGCCGATGGACGTCGTCTACGAGGTCGTCGAGACGGACTACGTGCATCGCGTCGACGTCGTCGACACGGACCTGTCGCCGACGACGCAAGCGATGGAGGTTGCTGCAGACCTCGATGTCGGCGAGGTCGAGCGCATCGAGCGCGAGGGCACGGGCGAACTGCACGTGCTCTCGGTCCCACCGGCGGAGACCGAGCAGGCCGCTCGGGACGTACTCGAGGACGAGGAGACGATCGCGCGCGCCGGACGCGTCGGTGCGGTTCGCGTCGAAGTGCGTCGGGACCCGGACGCGGGCGTGCTGAACGTCCGCTACCTCCCGGACTGACCGCCGTCGCTGGCAGTCGGTTCGGGCGGAAACGGCCGCCTGTCGGCGGCCGTACGCTGGATGAGTCGGTCCGAGTGGAAACGGCCGCCTGTCGGCGGCCGTACGCTGGATGAGTCGGTTCAGTCGCCGTCGCTCGCGTACGGCGCGGGGCCGTCCGCGCTCTGGACCTTCCAGCCGCCCTCGAGGCCGCAGGCCTCGCGGACGGTGTACTCGATCTCGGTCTCGGGACCCATGCGGTCGCCGCCCTGGACCTCCTCGACGCGGAGCGGGACGTCGTACGTGCTCCCGCAGCACCCGATGTCGACGAACTCCGTCCACGTGTCGCCGCGCTCGACGTCGTCGTGGACGCGACGCAGCCACGCGTGGAAGTGGTCGGTGTCGACCTGTTTGCGACTCCAGTCCGAGAGGTCCTTCGGGTACGAGAGCACGACGCGCGTTGCGGCTGGCATACGAACGCGTACGGTTTCGGGCGGCAAAAGCCTGCGCCGTGGGGGAGCCCCGCGCAGCACAGAGCGTGCCCCGCCCCGTCGCTGGCGAACGAGAGATAAGAAGGCTTACTTGCCGCCGAGGCGGACCGGGCGGCATGAGCAAGTTCGAGGTACCGGAGATCGACTACGAGCGGTACACGAACCGCCAGCTCGCCGCCATCCCAGTCGGGATTCTCGTGGTGGCGCTGGTGGTTCTCGCCGGCTTGTACGTCACTACCGGATCGCCGGTACCACTCGGCATCGACTTCACAGGAGGGACCGAACTGACGGTGCAGACGGACACGCCCCGAGACGAACTCGCGGCGGCGTTCAGCGAGGAACCGGTGAGTATCCAGGGGACAGCCGGGACGGAGTCGCCGCAGTACATCGTGACGTTCGCCGACACCGGCGACAGCGCGAGCGGGAGCGAGCTCGCCAGCCAGGCGCGTGAGAACCTGGAACCGACGTGCTCGAACGCGGATAACTGCGCGGTCGTGCAGTCCCAGCAGTCGACGACGCCCCGGTTCGCGTCCTCGGCCCAGCAGACCGCGTTCCTCGGGATCGGGCTGGCGTTCGCCGGGATGAGCGTGCTCGCGTTCGCGTTCTTCCGGACGTTCGTGCCTTCGGTCGCGATCGTCATCTCGGCGTTCTCCGACATCGTGATCCCGCTGGCGCTCATGGGCGTGCTCGGGATCAAGCTCTCGCTGGGGACGGTCGCCGCGCTCCTGATGCTGATCGGGTACTCGGTCGACTCCGACATCCTCCTGAACAATCACATCCTCCGACGCGAGGGTGGGTTCTACGAGAGCACGCGGCGCGCGATGCGGACCGGTGTGACGATGACGCTCACGTCGCTGTCCGCGATGGCGGTGATGGCGGTCACCGCGTACCTGTTCGGGATCGAGCTGATGGCGTCGATCGGGCTCGTGCTCGTGCTCGGGCTCGCGACCGACCTGATGAACACGTACATGCTGAACTTGAGTCTGCTTCGCTGGTACCAGCTCGGGGAGGTGAGTAACTGATGGCGGACCTCCGCGGGAACTGGCGGATCATCCTGCTCGTCGTGATGCTCGCGGCCAGTGGCGTGGCGCTGTTCGTGCCGTCCGCGTCGCTGAGCTCGGGCGAGGTGACGGGTGCGACGAACCTCCAGTACGGCCTCGAGCTGGACGGTGGGACGCGCATCCGGTCGCCGGTCGTCGGGATGAGTGCGACCCAACTGGACGTGCAGCAGGAGGATAGCGCGGTAGTGACGAACGTCTCCGAGCGACTCGGGGTGCCACGTATCGACGTCGCGGTCCGGGACTGCGAGGCTTCGGGCGTCGACTGTCGGACCGACCAGGGGCACGTCGTGGAGGTGTTCAACGAGTCCGTGGACCGGTCGGCGTTCGTGGACGCGCTCCGCGAGGAGAACATCCAGCGCGTCGACGGGACGCAAGTGTCGGCGCAGCACGTCCGTGACGATCCGTCACCGGAGACCTACGAGCGGATGGCGAGCTCGATCCAGTCGAAGCTGGACGCGACGGGCCTGACCGGTGGGACGGCGACGGTGGCGTCCTCGGCGAGCGGCCAGCGGTACGTCGTCGTCGAGGCACCGAACCGGCAGCCGGAGGCGCTCGTGGAACTGCTCGACGAGCGCGGGCTGGTGACGCTTACGGTGCGGTATCCGGCGAACGGGACGATGGAGGAGCGCGTGATCGCGGACGCGGACGACATCCGGACGGTCGACCCGCCGCGGAACCCGGAGAACGCGCGGTCGTGGCAGGTGCCGGTGAAGCTCACGCAACGGGGCGGTGAACGCTTCCAGCAGACGCTGAACGGCGTCGGGTTCACGGAGGAGGGGAACTATCGGTCCTGTCCGCAGAACGCGTCGGCGACGTCGACGCGGAACGACCAGGGGTACTGTCTGTTGACGATCGTGAACGGCGACGTGAAGGGTGCGTTCTCGATGGACCCGCAGCTCGCGCGCACGATCCGGAGCGGGCAGTTCGACGACGACCCGCGGTTCTTCTTCACCGCGGGCAATCAGAGCGACGCGCAGAACATCCAGACGAACCTGGAGGCGGGTGCGCTCCCGGCGCCGCTCGACCTCGACCAGCGCCAGACGTTCGCGCTGGAGGGCGCGCTCGCGGATCAGTTCAAGGGGAACGCGCTCATCACGGCGATCGTCGCGGTGCTTGCGGTGTCGTTCACGGTGTACATCCGGTATCGGAACGTGACGGTCGCGGCGCCGATGGTCGTCACCGCGCTCTCGGAGGTGGTGCTCCTCCTCGGGTTCGCGTCGGTCGTCGGCCTGCCGCTCGATCTCTCACACATCGCTGGGTTCATCGCGGTCATCGGGACGGGGGTGGACGACCTCATCATCATCGCGGACGAGGTGATGGCCGAGGAGGTGAACAGCCAGCGCGTCTTCCAGTCGCGGTTCCGGAAGGCGTTCTGGGTGATCGGGGCGGCGGCGGCGACGACGATCATCGCGATGAGTCCGCTCGCGGTCCTGAGTCTCGGTGACCTCCGCGGGTTCGCGATCATCACGATCCTCGGTGTCCTCCTCGGCGTGCTCGTGACGCGTCCGGCGTACGGGGACATCCTCCGGTCGTTCGTCACGGGCGACAAGTAGTCGCGCGCTGTCGGGCTTCGCTTCCGGAGTCGC
Organism: Halorubellus sp. JP-L1; assembly: GCF_011440375.1. Lineage (NCBI taxonomy): Archaea > Methanobacteriati > Methanobacteriota > Halobacteria > Halobacteriales > Halorubellaceae > Halorubellus > Halorubellus sp. JP-L1. The sequence continues at coordinate 1,545,192 of NZ_JAAOIR010000001.1, read as the reverse complement.
GGTTCGCTTTTGGAGTCGTGGTTCGCTCTTCGATTCGGTATTCGTCTCCGACAGCGGTCGCTACGAGGTCGTTCGCGACGTGGTCGCGTTGCGGTCAGAAGTCGTCGAGCCCGGACTGTTCGGCGGCGGCGAGGACGTCCGCGCTCGTGCTCCAGGATTCGCGGGCGAACGCGGGGAGTTGGCCGTGGTCGGCGACGTGGGTGGCGAGGAACTCGCGCGTGGTTGGGTCGCTCGGGTAGCCGGAGCCGACGGCGCCGTGTTCGCTCGCGAGCGCTGTCATCTGGGCGTCGCGTGCGACCTTCGCGACGACGCTCGCGGCGGCGACGACGGGGTGGGTCTCGTCGGCGCCGTGTTCGGCGGTGACGTCGACGTCGGCGGTCGCCGCTGTTCGCACCCGACGCGCGAACCGCGATTCGCTGACGTCGCCGGCGTCGACGACGACGTCGTCGCCGTCGGCCGCGAGCCGGGAGATGGCGTTGGCGTGGGCGGCGACGGTGAGCGCGTTCATGTCGGTCGCGGGGTCGTCGATGCGCGCGGGCGTGATCTCCGCGACGGCGACCTGGACGCGGTCGTCGCCGCGCAAGCGGTCGTCGAGGCGCTCGCGGGTTTCGGGGGCGAGGCGCTTGGAGTCGTCGACGCCGTCGGGGAGGACTTTTGGGTCGGTGACGGCGACGGCGGCCGCGAACATCGACCCGAGGACGGGGCCCTTGCCTGCTTCGTCGACGCCGATTCGCATCGTGCCGTCCTCGGACCGGGAGGGCCTTGACCGTTCCCCAACGATCGGGCGAGCCGCGACCGTTCTCACGGAATCGAGCGCTTCTCGTCCGCGTCGAACCGGTCGCATTTTGGGATAGACTTAATTTCTTCCACGAACTGTACCGAACGTATATGGGCGTGTTCGATGTCGTCTTCGCGTCGTCGGTCCGCCAGACCGTCCTCCTGGAGTTACGCGACCGACCGCGGCAGCGACGGGCCCTCCTCGACGACGTCGACGCGAGCAAGTCGGCGGTGTACGACGCGCTGAACGAACTCCGCGACCGCGACCTCCTCCGCGAAGGCCGGACGCGGCGCTGGGAGACCACTTGCCTGGGCGACCTCGTGGCGGACTACGTCGCCGACCGCCGGCGGACAGACGACGTCCTCTCCGCGCACGCCTCGTACTGGCGGGATCACGACGCGAGCGTGCTTCCGGAGCCGTTCCGGGCGTCGCTGGGCGCGCTCGCGGGTGCGGAACGAGTGTCGTCATCGTCGTCGTCGGAGACCGAATCGCTCCCTGCGGCGAGTAGCGTCGTCGACGTCGTCGAGCGCGCGGACCGCGTCGCGCTCGCGACGCCGGTCTACCACGACCGGTACGCGACCGCACTCGAACGCGCGGCACGGAGTGCGGACGTCCGCTTCGCGCTCGCGCCGGCCGTCATCGAGACGGCTGCGGGCCGCGCGGACGCGAACTGGAACGCCGACGGCCTGGGGGTTCGCGTCGCCGACCCCGGCTGTACCGTGCTCGCGACCGACGAGGCGATGGTGCTCTCGCTCCCGCGCGAGGACAGCAGCCACGACCTCGCGGAGGCGCTGCTCGCGCGCACCGACCGCGCGCGTGCCTGGGGCGACCGACTCTTCGAGAGCGTGTGGCGCGAGGCCACGCCGCTACGGGCGCTCGAATCGCTCCCGCGGCCCTGACCGCGTTCTCGCTCGCTTGCGTGGCCGTCTCGCGGGCGAACTCGCGGCGGTGGTCGCGCCGGCTCCTGGAGGTGGCCGGTTCGGCTATTGGAGGTAGTCGTCGGTTGCGAACGCCTCGTCCTCGCCCGCGACGCTCAGGACGTCGAGTGCGGTGACGGTGGCGTCGACGTCGAGGAGGCCGGCGAGACTCGGTTTCGTTCGGCCGTCGTCGCCGCTCACGAGTTCCTTGATGTAGAGGCCGCCTTCGCCGTGGACGTCCACTGTCGCGTGCGTTTCGTCGACGGAGTGGCCGCTGGCGGCGTACACGGTGCGGGTGCGGTCGATGCTCGCGCGACGATGGTCGACGCGCTGGGGCGTGTGCTGCGTGATCGTCGCGCCCTCGAGTTCGTCGAGTGCGCGCTGGAGTGCGTCGGCGCCGACGGGGTCGGAGAACTCGACCTCGGCGCGGTACGTCTTCGAGGCGTCGAGTTCCTTCACGCGCTCGACCATCTCGTGAGTCGCGAGCGCGAGGTCCTGCACGGCGACGGCGCCGTCGGCGTCGTCGTTGATGCGCGCTTCGAGGGCGTCGACGTCCGGCGAGCGCTCGCCGGGGTGCTTTACTTCGGCGACGAACGGCCGGCCGTCCCCGAGCATCAGCGCGTCGACGTCTTCGCGGCCGGCGCCGTGGAACACCGCCTCCGTGCCGTCCATCGCCTCCTCGACGTGCGGCGCGACGTACCCCTCGACGCTGTCGTCGTAGAGGTACCCGCTGCCGCCGCAGTGGTCGCAGGGCTCCTCGCCGTCGTCGCCGAGTTGCTTCCCGCTCGCGCCGCACTCGCGGCACGGCCACTCCGTCTGCGGGATGTCGCGCTCTAACTTCTTGTATCGGCCGTAGACGAACGCGGGGTTCACCTGGACGTCGACCGCGTGCGTCGACGGGTCCGCGTCGGCGGCGTCCAGGTCGACGAGCGCGAGCACGTCCGGCCGGTCGAAGTCGACTTCGGTGCCCGTCAACTGGCCGAAGCGCTTCCCGACCTCGCGGTTGAACTCGGACTTGAACAGCTCGCCGGCGTCCGCGTCGAGGCCGGCGTCCTCCCGCAGCAGGCGGTCGTTCTCCTCGACGAGCGGCGGCGTCCGCGTCCCGACCTGATACGTCTCGAAGTCGACTCTGTCCACCGATTCGGCGGCGAGTTCGGCGTACGTCTCGTACTCGCCCGTGAGCCCCTCGCACACCCAGCACGCGTCGCGCTCGGGCGGCTCGAACGGCTCGTCGTCGTCGAGCGCGACCGCGACCCGGAGGCTCTTCCCGCGCTCGTCGTTCGTCAGCCCGAAACTCCGATCCGCGAACGGCCGCCCGAGACACGCATCGCACAACGGCCCCGACGCGAGCAAGTCGCGAGCGACAGCGAGTACGTCCATTGACAGAGTAGAAGCGTTCACGGCGTTAGTTCCTTGCCATCTCGACCCACCTCCACTTCCGTAATCCTCCACGAATCCTCGAACGCGACCCCCTGGAACCCCCCCATACGCTCGACCCGCTCGGTTAGGACAGCAACTGGGGAGCCCGCACGACACGACAGCCAGAACGCACCCGCCCGCTCCTTGACGACCGCAGGCGTGGAGTCCGCCCGACACGACAGCCAGAACGCCCCCACCCGCTCGACCCGCCGGGACCCAACTGCGCTCCTCGGCTCGCTCCGTTCGCCTGCGGTGCTTGACGGGTCCGGGCGGGGTCGAGCGCGCGGCCCCGTTCACTCCCACCCCACCGCGACCGCTCCACACCTCGTCCTCCCCAGCCGCCTCCTCACTCGCTTCGCTCGTTCGTCAGCCCTCGCACGGTATCGACGCAGCCGCGCTCGCCTTCGCTCGCGCGGCTACGACACCGCGCGCCAGCCGGTCGTCGAACGTTCGATTCGACCAGCGACCGGGCCGCTCGAAGCGCGCGCGGAACGGCGCGCGCTTCGAGCAGGGGGAGGGCGGGGCGCGGTGGGTCGCGGTTGCGGTGCGGTCGTTGCTGGGGGTGGGACTGAAAGGGGCGGCGCGGTCGCCCGGCGTCGCGACGCAAGCACTGGAGGAACGACCGAAGGGAGCGACGAAGCGCGCAGCGAGTGACGTCGGGCGAGCGTGTCAGGGCTTTCTGCGTGTTCGCGATGCGGTTGGTGTCATGGAACGGTGAGTGGGGCGGGGCTTTCTGCGTGTTCGCGATGCGGTTGGTGTCGTGGAACGGTGAGTGGGGCGGGGCTTTCTGCGTGTTCGCGGTGTGCGGTATGGAGAGGGGTCGCGAGCGGACTGGGGCTTTCTTGGTGGTCGTCGTGGTGGGTTCGTTCCTGGCAACGCACCCGTCGGTCCACGCGGTGGTCGATGGCCGTACTTCCGGGGTGTTTTTCGCCGTTGGTGACTTCGAGGGTGATATGCGTCAGTTCGTCGTCGTCGCGCACGACGCCCCCACGACCCCGGAGTTCTCGCTGGACGCGCTCGGGAGCGACGCGGGCCGCATGGACTTGCTCGCTCGCTGCCTGAACGCCGGACTGTTGTCGAGTCACGGCATCCGCGAGGACGCGCGCGTGCATCTCGTCCTCGGCGGCGAGTTCACGGTGAGCGTCGACGGTGGATCGGTGCGGAACCTCCACCCGGACGAGCGCTCGATCGCGGCGCTCGTCCGGTCGGCCCTGGAAGCCCGCGACGACGCGATCGGCCATCAGCCCGCCGAGCCCTCGCCCGGCATCGAGGTGTACCGGATGGGCTTCGAGGCGACGCTCGACCGGCTCGCTCGCGACGGAACGGTCGTCGCGCTCCACGAGGACGGCGAGCCCGCGAACGAGCGCGAACCGCCCGCGCACCCCGTGTTCGTGCTCTCGGACCACCGGGACTTCAGGGACGCCGAAGCGCGCGTGCTCGACGACGCGACCGACGTCCGCCTCCGTCTCGGGCCGGAAGTCCTGCACGCCGACCACGCCATCACGGTCGCGCATCACTACTGCGACACCGACGCCTACAGCGACTTCTAGCCGCCCACGCGACCCGTCGCTCTAACCGACGCCCGTCGCTCTAACCGACCTTCGTCGCTCTAACCGACTCGCCCCCGACCAGTCACTGGTGTTTCACGTCACGAGAGGCGAGAAATTAAGACCCGGGTCGTCCTACCTCCCGCCATGTCAGACCTCCCCAGCGGCGAGGCCGACGGCGCGACGCCAGACACGCCCCAGTCCGTGCGCGACGCACTCGGCGCGCTCGGCGACGGCGACGGCATCCACTTCCGCACCGAGTTCGGCGACGAAGGCCCGCGAGCGGGCGAACGCTACGAGTTCACGGGCGCCGTCGACCGCGCCACCACCGACGCCCTCGGCGCCAGTCAGGCCGTCGTCGACGCCGACGACGACGACCGCTACCGCCTCGCCGAATCCTACACCACCGGCCAGGTCCGCGCCACGCGCCTCACCGCCGGCAACGAGAAGGAGTACGTCGGCGTCGTCACCGTCATCGACGACGCCTGACGGCGTCACGGAACCGCACGCGCGCTCGAACTTTCGGAAGCCTTAAAGACGACCCACGACCTACGTAGACACGCGGGCCGGTGGGGTAGCTTGGTATCCTTCGGCCTTCGGGTGGCCGTAACCACGATTCAAATTCGTGCCGGCCCACTTCTCCCGCATTCTTCCTTTCCCAGCGACGGCCTTCGGGTGGCCGTAACCACGATTCAAATTCGTGCCGGCCCACTTCTCCCGCATTCTTCCTTTCCCAGCGACGGCCTTCGGGTGGCCGTAACCGCGTCCCCGCGAGCGCAGCGAGCGGGGAGCGACGAGTCGCACGCCCGGGAAGCGACCGACTGGAGCGACCCGGAACGTCTCGTCCGCATCCGAATTCGCGCCGGTCTATCTCACTCCACTTCACTCCACTTCACAACGACGAGTAGAGACTCGTCTCCGTGCGAGATGGCGAGCGTTCGAGCGTCGACGATCTAGTCGCCGTCGACGATGCCGTCGAGGAGTGCGCGGACGTGGTCGAACGCGGCGTCGGTGACTTCGTGGCCGGTGTCGTCGAAGACGTCGACGGTGACGTCGGCGCCGCGTGCGCGGAACGCGTCGGCGGTCGCTTCGACGCGAGAAATGGGGACGTGCGGGTCGTCGCGACCGACGGCGAAGTACGCGGGCGTGCCAGCGAACGAACCTGCGGTCGCGTCCTCGCTCGCCGCGGCCGCGTCTTCGCCGTGGCGTTCGATGAAGTCGCGCTCGGGATCGATGGCGGCGCCGGCGAGGCAGACGACGGCGCCGTACCGCGCGGGGTGCTGGAGGGCGTACTCGGCGGCGACGACGGCGCCCTGCGAGAACCCGGCGAGGACGACGCGCTCCCTGGGCACGTCGAACGCGCTGGTGGCGTGGGCGACGAGCGCGTCGACGACGGCGATCGCCGACGACAGGTCGGGGTCGTTGCGCTCGCGGCCGGCGGTCGCGGCGTAGGGGTACCAGCGGCTGCGGTGCGCGTCGGGGGCGAGGAACGTGACGCCGTGGCGATACACGGGGTCGAGCAGGTTCACGACGCCCTGCGCGGTCGCGCCGCGGCCGTGGAGCGCGAGGACGACGACCTCGGTCCCGCCGCGCGGTGCGCCGGCGGTGACGACCGACCGGCCGCCGTGGGGCGCCGGCGCGGCCGCGGTCGGCGATTCGCCGTCGTCGGTCGTCATCGCGGACTACTCACCACCGCCGGGCTGGTCCGGGAAGTCGACGGCCGGGAGCTGGGATTCGATCATCTCGCGGTCCTCGGCGGCCCACGGCGGCAGCACGAGCGAGGAACCGAGCGCTTCGATGGGCTCGTCGACGGCGAGGCCGGGGTCCTCGGTCGCGAGCTCGATCAGGATGCCGCCGGGCTCGCGGACGTACACCGACCGGTAGTAGTGGCGGTCGCGGACGCGGGACACCTGCACGTCGCGCTCGCGGAACAGGTCGTGGTACGCGAACAGCGCGTCCTCGTCGGGAACGCGCACGGCGACGTGGTGGATGGTACCGACGCCCTCGCGCCCGAACGCAACGCCGCCGACGCGACCGGCGTCCGCGGGTGCGTCGTCGTCGTTCTCGGCGGCGTCGTCGTCGCTGGCACTCGCGGCGCCGCGGTCGAGGACGTCGACGACGGTCGCGTGCGGGCCGTCGGCGCGGTAGCGGACGCGGTCGCCGTCCTGCCCGACGGCGTCGAGGCCGAGCGTCTCGAGGACGCTCGCGGTCTGGAACGGGTCGACGGGGAGCGCGGTGACGCCGTGGACGCCACGGATGCCGTGCTCGGCGGGGATCGGGCCGGCCGCGTAGGGGTCGACGGGCGCGTGCGCGCCGACGAGTTCCAGGCGCGTCCCGGCGGGGTCGACGAACTGGAGGACGGTCTCGTCGAAGCGCTCGCGGCGCTCGACGTCGACGCCGCTAGCTTCGAGGCGGTCCCGCCAGTAGGGGAGCGACGCCGGTGGGACCGCGAACGACGCGGCTGCAATCTGGGGTGGCCCGACTCGCCCCGGCGGCTCGTTCGGATACGGGAAGCACGTGTAGACGGTACCGAGGTCGCCACGGTCGTTCCCGTAGTAGAGGTGGTACCGGAGGACGTCCTCGTGGTTGACGGTTCGCTTGACGAGGCGGAGGCCGAGGACGTCCGCGTAGAAGTCGACGTTCGCCTGCGGGTCGCCCACCATCGACGTGACGTGGTGGATGCCGGGCGTGTCGGGGAGCATGTCCCGTGGAACGACCGCCAGCGTCAAAGGAGTGCGGTCTGTCGCGACCGCCAGCGTCGAAGGGGTCCGGTCTGTCGCGACCGCCAGCGTCAAAGGAGTGCGGTCTGTCGCGACCGCCAGCGTCGAAGAGACGCCGTCCGGGTCGATCAGAAGTATTCACGCGCAGCGGCTCTGCAAGGGCAGGTTCTTGTCCGCGCACGCATTTCGCCCCGCTACAGATGCCTCACGATCGCGACCGACCGACCTCGGACGAGACCGCCCTCGACGACGACGTGCGGGCGGACCTCGCCGCCAGTGCGGGCGACGACCCCGACATCGAGTTCCGCGGCGGGAAGTGGCTGAGCGCGCTCCCGCTCGCGTTCTTCGTGCTCTGGGCGATCGTCCAGAGCGGCGTCCTACGGATCGGCGACACCACCGGACTCGTCGCCGGAATGCTCGTCGGCCTCGTCCTCGGCCTGTTCTTCGTGGAGGGTTCGTGGGCGACGTACGCGAACACGATCTTCCAGGGGATGACGCGCCGGGTCGCCGCGACCGCGGTCGTCGCGTGGCTCTGGGCGGGCATGTTCGCCGCGACCATTCAGGCCGGCGGGTTCGTCGGTGGCCTCGTGTGGGCGGCCGACGCCGCCGGCCTCGGCGCGGCCCTGTTCCCTGCAGCCACGTTCGTCCTCTGTGCGCTCCTCGCAACCGGCATCGGCACCGGGTACGGCGCCACGGTGGCGTTCAGCGCGCTGTTCTTCCCCGCCGGCGTCCTCCTCGGCGCCAACCCGGTCCTCCTGTTCGGAGCGATCCTCTCCGGCGCGGTGTTCGGCGACAACCTCGCGCCGGTCTCGGACACCACCATCGTGAGCGCGGTCACACAGGACGCCGACATCGGCGGCGTCGTCGCGTCGCGATTCAAGTACGCGATCACGGCGGCCGTGGTCGCGTTCGTCGCGTACGTCGTCGCCGGCCAGCTCATGACGGGCGTCGAGGTGTCCGGGCAAGCGCAGTCGCTGTTCGTCGAGAACAGCGACCCGCTCGGGCTCGTCCACCTCGCGTCGATGCTCGCCGTCATCGGGACCGCCGTGAGCGGCCGGCACATCGTCGAAGCGATCTCGTGGGGGCTCGTCGTCGCGGTCGCGTTCAACGTCGCGCTCGGACTCGCGCCCGTCTCGGAGATGCTCGTCTTCCGCGCGTCCGAGGACCTCGCGGCCGCACAGACGCTCTCGTTCCTTCCGTTCGTCGAACTCGTCGACGTCTCCCGGGAGGGCGTGAGCGCGGGCGTCGGCGGGAGCATCTACTCGGGCGCGGCCGGGTTCTTCCCGCTCATCGTGCTCGTGCTCCTCATCGTCGCTGGCGCGCAGATCATGATCCGCGGCGGCGGATTCCAGGCGATCCAGGACTGGCTGCTGGAGTCGGTCGCCACCTCCGTCCGGCGCGCGGAGACGACGATGGTGCTCGGCACCGCGCTCGTGAACGCGATGATCACGATCAACACCGCCGCCGAGATCGCGATCGCGCCGTACATCGCGCGCCTCGGCGAGCGCTTCAACATCAACGGCTACCGGCGCGCGAACATCCTCGACGCGAACACGTCCGCGCTCGGGTACATCTTCCCGTGGTCGGGCGGCCTCCTCGTCGGGTACGCGACGCTCACGGAGCTCCCCGGCCAGTACGAGTGGTTCACGCAAGCGATGGTCGTCAATCCCGCTGACGTGTTCCCGTACGTCTTCCACGGCTGGCTGCTCGTCGGCGTGTTCCTCTTCTCGGCACTCACCGGGTTCGGGCTGGAGTACACGACCGACCGCGAGGCCGATGAGGTGGCGCGCGTATGAGCCTCCTCGAAAAGTACGCGAAGGGCTGGGGGTTCCGCACGCACACGCCGTCGTTCGACGTCGGCGAGGAGCTCTCCGCGTTCGTCACCGGCGTCGACGACGACGGGACGCCCGTCGTCCGCGTCGGCGACAGCATCATCCGCCTGGAGGACGCCGACCCGGGCCTCGTCGACAAGCGCGTGCGCTGCCGCGTCACCGGCTTCGACGACGACGCGCACACCGGGACTGCCGTCTACCTCGAGACCGTGGGCGACTCCGCGTTCTAGTGCTCGCTCGGTAGCGACTGGCGGCCGCGACTGCCATCGAGTGGTCGTCGGACGGTGCTACGTCGCCGTCGACTCGGTCGGTTCTGGTTCGCGCACGCTCGCGCGCTGGTCGGGGATGGCGTCGAGGTCGGGGGTGACGTCGCCGAGCACGAGCAGCGCGTAGTACCGGAGGAAGGTCACGACGGGGACCTGAACGAGTGCGAACGTGACGGCGACGGCGAGCGCGAACAGGACGCCGACGACGACGAGCAGTGCGAGGCCGAGGAGGTCGGGGCCGGCTGCGAGCACCGCGAATCCGATCCCGAACAGGACCGCGAACGGCACGAGGAGCACGAGGACGAGCATGCCGGCGGCGAACGCGACGAACGTGCTCGCGCCGATGCCGAGGAACACGCCGGCGAGCGCGTACGCGACGTACTGGATGGGGTCGCTACGGATCGACGACAGGAGTCGCTTCCAGCCGGCGAGGACGCCGCAGTCGTCGACGAGCATCACGGGAACGACGAACGCGGTCGTGAACCCGCTGACGAGGCCGAGGACGAGCGCGAGCGCGAACCCGCCGGCGAACAGGACGAATATCGAGAGGACGAACAGTCCACCGGCGAACGAGCCGGGGTCGAGTGCGGCGAAGACGAGCGGTGCGACGAGCACGGCGACGCCCGCGAGCGCGAGGAGCCCGACTGCGACGCGGAACCCGAACAGCCGCAGGCCGCGCCGCCAGTGCGCGCTCGCGTACTCGCGGACGTGGACCTCGCGCTCGCGGAGCGACTCGACGAACACGAACTCCATGACGGCGCCGACGAACGCGAACGCGAGCGCTATCGCGAGGAACGCCACGACGATCACGGCGACGAGCAAGAGTAGCTCGGTCGTCACGTCGAACCCGCCCGTTCCGGGCGACCCGCCGACGTCGGTGCTGCCACCGTTGCCGCCGCTGAACAGCCACTGGAACGGGTTCGCGGCCGAACCCGCGCCACCGACGAAGAACGCGACGAGCGCGAGTCGGAGCCACTGCGACCGGTCGAACGGCGTGAGGAGCGCTCGCGTCAACTCGAACGCGTCCTCGATGTCCTCCAGCGCGTATATCGGAGCCATATACTCCAATCGACGAGCCGACACGTATTAAATCAGGCACAATGCGCAGACGAATCTCGCGGGTCGACTCACTCTCGGCTCTTCGACGAGTGCTGGAGTCCCGGCGAAGAGCCGGACTCGGGGACTCGCACCTTTTTCACCGACTGCGCGCAACCGGCGAGCGTGCTCAACATCAACGTCTCCGACTTCATGATCGAACTCAAGGACGGCTCCATCAAGAACGTCGGCGCGCCGAACAAGTCCGCGGAGGCGAAGCTGTTCGACGTCGCCGACGCGGAAGTCCGGGAGTTCGGCGACAGCCAGGTGAAGTTCGTCGCCGAGGACGACGAGGGGAACGAGGTGCAGGTCGCGATGCTCGCCGACCAGTTCGCGGACGTACTCGACGAGGCGAACGCGCTCCGCGAGGAGAGCCGCGTCTTCGAGTGACTCCGCTCCGTCGTTCGCTCAGACCGTCGCTTGCTCCCGGACCGCACGAAGGAGCACCTCGGTGCCGGCGACGACGTCCGCCCACTCGGTGAACTCGCTCTCGCGGTGGCTGACGCCGTCGACGCTCGGGACGAAGATCATGCCCGTCGGCGCGATCGCGTTGAGATAGCTCGCGTCGTGGCCGGCGCCGCTGACGAGGCGCTCGTACTCGTAGCCCGCGTCCGCGGCGGCCGCGGCTATCGTCTCGATGCAGTCGTCGTCGAACGCGCTCGCGTCGAGGCGCATGATCTCCTCGAACGCGAACTCGAGGCCTTCGCGGTCGGCCGCCCACGCGACCTCCTCGCGGACGCGGTCGACGGCCCGGTCGACGACGTCGTCGTCGTACGAGCGGACGTCGACCGTGAACTCGACGCGCTCGGGGATGACGTTGATCGCGTTCGGCCAGACGTCGACGCTCCCGACGGTGCCGACGAGGTCCTCGCCGCCGGTCGCCGTCAGCTCGCGCACCGCCTTCGTCACGTCCGCGGTCGCGACGAACGCGTCCTGGCGCATGTCCATCGGCGTCGGTCCGGCGTGGTTCGCCTGCCCCTCGAACGCGACGTTCATCCACGAGAACCCGAACACGCCCTCGACGACGCCGACGCTCAGGCCCGCGTCCTCCAAGTAGGGTCCCTGTTCGACGTGCAGTTCGAAGTAACAGTGGACGCCGTCGGCCTCGCAGGGCGCGTCGCCGTCGTACCCGATGCGTTCGAGTTCGTCACCGAACGTCCTGCCGTCGTCGTCCTCGACGCCGAGGGCGTACTCGAGGTCGAACTGGCCCGCGTAGACGCCGCTCCCGAGCATGTCCGGCTGGAAGCGCACGCCCTCCTCGTTGCTCCAGGACACGACCTCGAGGGGGCGGTCGGTGACGACGCCGGCGTCGTCCAGCGCCTGGACGACCTCGAGCGCGCCGAGCACGCCGACGACGCCGTCGAACCGCCCGCCGTTGTACTGGCTGTCGACGTGCGACCCGAACAGTACGGGGTCGGCGTCCGGCTCTCGGCCCTCGCGTCGTCCGAAGATATTGCCCATCTCGTCGATGCGGACCTCGAGGCCGGCGTCGCGGAACCACTCGACGAGCAGGTCCCGCGCCGCCCGGTTCTCGTCCGAGAGCGCGGGCCGGTCGACGCCGCCGGCCGCTGTCGCACCGATCTCGTTGAACTCCTCGAAGCGCTCGCGGAACCGACGCTCGTCGAGGGTGACCTTGCTCATGCGGGAAGGAATCCGCCGGGAGCCCATTACCGTTCGGGCGTCGACGAGTGCTGCCGCGGCGGCGAGGGCGGCCGCGACGGTGGCGAGCGCTCGCTTCGCGTCCTACTCGGCGCTCCCGTACAGGTCCCGGACGTCCTCCATCCGCGGGTCGATGGCAGTGACGCCGTCCGTCGCGTCGAGCGCGCTCTCGGTGTCCTTCAGGCCGAACCCGGTCGAGCAGACGACGACGGTCTCGTCGCGCTCGACGACGTCCTCCGCGAGCGCGCGCTGGAGACCGGCGAGCGCCGTCGCGCCCGCGGGCTCCGAGTAGATGCCCTCGGTGCGGCCGAGGAGCGTCTGCGCGTCGAGGATGTCGTCGTCGTCGACGAGCAGTGCCGTGCCGCCGCTCTCCTCGAGCGCCCGGCACGCCTTCACCGTGTTCCGGGGTCGGCCGACGGCGATGCTGTCGGCGAGCGTGTCCGCGACGTCGTCGACGTCGTCGTGCCCGTGGAACGCGTCGTGGATGCTGGACGCGCCGGTCGCCTGTACGCCGAGCATCTTCGGCGCGTCGTCGACGTACCCGAGGTCGCGGAACTCGCGGAAGCCCTTCCACGCGCCCGCGATCGTGCAGCCGTCGCCCATCGAGAAGACGAGCCAGTCCGGGACGTCGCCGCGCGCGCTCGTCTGGCCGGCGAGTTCGTGCCCGACCGTGCGCTTCCCCTCGACCTGGAACGGATTGATGGCGGCGTTCCGGTTGTACCAGCCGTACTCGTCGGTCACGTCGACGCTCAGGTCGTACGCCTCGTCGTAGGACCCGTCGACGGCGAGCACGTCCGCACCGTAGACGAGCGGCTGCGCGAGCTTCCCCGTCGGGGCGTCGCCGGGGACGAAGATGCGCGCGTCGAGGCCGCCCCGGGCGGCGTACCCCGCGAGCGATGCCGCCGCGTTCCCCGTCGACGCACACGTCACGACGTCTCTGCCCGCGTGCTTGGCCTTCGTCACCGCGATGGAACTGGCGCGGTCCTTGAAGCACCCCGTGGGGTTCCGGCCGTCGTCCTTCACGAGCGTCTCCACGCCGAGCGCGTCGCTCAGGTTCGGCGCGTCGAACAGGTCGGTGCCGCCCTCGTCGAGCGTCACCACCTCCGCGTCGTCGTGCACGGGCAGGAACGCCGCGTACTTCCACTGGCTGTCGACGACGCCGTCGAGCGGCGCGTCGAAGCGGTCGTGGACGACGTCGTAGTCGTACGTCACCTCCAGGATGCCCTTCACGCCCTCGTGCTCGGGGCACGTGTAGATCACCTGGTCCGGGTCGTACTCGGCCCCGCACAGCGTGCACTCGAGCGCGTCGACGTGGTCCATGGTCATACGAGTCGAATCGGGCGACCGCGACTTAAGCGACGCCCCACCGGCAGGGAGCCGTCTCCGTGCTCGCAGCCTCGTCGTCATCGCTCACGGCCGCGGTCGCGTTCCGCGGGCCTTTTGCGTCGCAATCGCCGAGTACTGACAATGACTGCTACGCCCGCCATCGAGGTCGAGGGCCTCGTGAAGGAGTACGGCGACCTCCGGGCGCTCGACGGCCTCGACCTCCGCGTCGAGGACGGCGAGTTCTTCGGGCTCCTCGGACCGAACGGCGCGGGGAAGACGACGTTCATCGAGATCCTCGTCGGCCTCACGCGGAAGACCGACGGGCGCGCTGAGGTGTTCGGGCACGACGTCGTCGACGACTACCGAGACGCCAGGGACGCCATCGGGCTCGCGCCCCAGGAGTACAACGTCGACCGGTTCTTCCCGATCCGCGAAGTGCTGGAGCACAAGGCCGGCTACCACGGCATCCCGCCCGAGGAAGCCGGCGAGCGCGCGGACGAGGCTCTCAAACGGGTCGGCATCTACGACAAGCGCGACGAGCGCTTCGACTGGCTCTCCGGCGGCATGAAGCGCCGGCTCTTGCTCGCTCGCGCGCTCGTCACCGACCCGGACCTCCTCATCCTCGACGAACCGACCGCGGGCGTCGACGTCCAGCTCCGCCGCGACCTCTGGCGCGTCGTCCGTGAACTCAACGAGAGCGGGACGACCGTCCTCCTGACGACGCACTACATCGAGGAGGCCGAACGCCTCTGCGACCGCGTCGCCGTCATGGACGAGGGGAAGAAGCTCGACGTGGCGACGCCCGAGGACCTCATGAGTCGCGGCACGGACACGATCACGGTCACGCTCGCGGACGCCCCAGCCGAGGTGCCGACGTTCGACACAGACGCCGTCCTCGACACCTCGATCGAGGGCGACCGACTCACCGTCCGCGTCGAGGACGGCGGGCGCGCGGTCGCGGACGTCGTCTCGAACCTCCAGGCGACCGGTCACACCGTCGTCGACCTCGACGTCTCGCGGACGAGCCTCGAGGAGATCTTCGTCCAGATGACCGGCGAAGACGCCAGCACCACGCGCGGCGACGCCGACGAGTCCGGCGATTCGTCGTCCGCCGAGGACGCGGAGGTGACGCGAGCGTGATGGGCGTCGAACGCGTCCCCGGCCTCTCCACGGGGACGGTGACGCTCGTGCGCCGCGAGATCCTCCGGTACGTCCGCCGCCCCCGGAACACGTTCCTGCCGCCGTTCGTGAACAACGTCCTCTACTTCGCGGTGTTCGGCGTCATCCTCGGCGAACGCATCGGGAGCTACGGCGACGGCATCCCGTACATCCTGTTCGTGCTCCCCGGCCTCGTCGTCCTCGGCGCGGTCTCGAACGGCTTCGAGAACGCCTCGTTCTCGATATTCCACGGGCGCTGGAACGAGTACATCCACGAGGTCCTCACGAGTCCGCTGAGTTACGGGCAGATCACGTTCGCGTACGTCGCCGCCAGCACCCTCCGCGGCGTCCTCGTCGGCGTCATCATCGCGATCGTCGGCGTCGCGTTCACCGTCGCGCACCCCGCGTACTCGCTCGTCTCCGTCGCGCACCCAGTCTACCTCGCCGTCGCGCTCACGCTCGTCGCCGCGCTGTTCGCGTGCTTCGGCGTCGTCGGCGGACTCTGGGCGCGGGACTTCGACTACCTCACCGTCCTCAACCAGTTCCTCATCCGCCCGCTCGTCTTCTTCGGTGGCGTCTTCTACCCGCTCGACGCCCTCGACGGCATCGCGTACACGCTCTCCTTCCTCAACCCGATGGTGTTCACGGTCGACGCCGTCCGCTACGGCTTCCTCGACTCGAACGTCCTCCACCCGTGGCTCTCCCTGGGCGTGCTCGCCGGCGCGACCGCGGTCGTGTTCGCGATCGACGTCGCGCTCGTCAAGCGCGGCTACGGCCTGACGGAGTGACGGAGGAATTACACGCCCGCCGTCCGAAACGCCACCCATGGCGAGTTTCGAGACGCTCGCGCGCGACGTCGACGCGGACCTCGAGCGCGAGCACGTCGTCGCCGACGACGTCCGGTTGCACGTCGTCACCGCCGGGCCCGAAGACGGCGACGTCGTCGTGCTCCTGCACGGGTTCCCGGAGTTCTGGTACTCGTGGCGCGAGCAGATTCCGGCGCTCGCGGACGCGGGGTATCGCGTCGTCGTCCCGGACATGCGGGGGTACAACGAGAGCGAGAAGCCCCGCGGCGTCGACCAGTACCGGATCGACCGCCTCGTCGCGGACGTCGCCGCGCTCGTCGAGCACTACGCCAGTGACGACGGCGAGAGCCCGGGCGATGACGGCGCGGACGCGGATCGCGATGGCGACGGCGCGGACGCGGATCGCGATGGCGACGGCGCGGACGCAGACCCCGAGACGGCGAGGGCGCACGTCGTCGGCCACGACTGGGGTGGTGGGGTCGCGTGGGCGACCGCCATCCGACGCCCGGACGTCGTCGACCGACTTGGGGTCCTGAACGCGCCCCACCCCGAGCGGTTCCGCGAACTCTTGCGGACGCCGGCACAGCTGAAGCGCTCGTGGTACATGTTCTACTTCCAGCTTCCCCGACTTCCGGAGTACGGGCTGACGCGGAAGGACGCCGCACTCCTCGAGGACGTGTTCGCCGATGCGATGCCCGAGCGCGAACTCCGGCACTACCGGCAGGCGCTCCTGCGGCCGGGGGCGGCGAGCGCGGCCCTGAACTACTACCGGTCGTCCGTGCGCGAAGGTATCAGGGACCAGCTCCCGTTCGTCTCGGCGTCGATCCCGATGCCCGACGGCGTCGTGGACGCGCCGACGGTCGTCGCGTGGGGCGAGCGCGACGAGGCGCTCGTCCCCGCGAACCTCGACGGCCTCGACCGCTGGGTGTCGGACCTGCGCGTCGAACGCATCCCCGACGCCGGCCACTGGGTGCAACTCGACGCGCCCGAGCGCGCGAGCGACGAACTGCTCGCGCACTTCGAACCCGAGTCGGCGTGACCGGTCGCGTTCGTCGAGAAGACGCGACCGACTGCGAACGATAGCGCCGACGCGACCGACTGCGAACGATAGCGCCGACGCGACCGACTGCGAACGATAGCGCCGACGCGACGGCACGCTCGACACCAAACGGTAAGGTGGACGACATCGAACCCCCGGGTATGACAGCCGACGCCGATCCGCTGGCGTGGGAGACTCGCGCCAGCGAGGTCGCCTACACCTGTCCCGGGTTCGAGGTCGTCCACCAGGACGTCCGCCTCCCCGACGGCACCGACACGGACTTCGACTACCTCACCGAGCCGCCCGCGGTCGTCGTCCTGCCGTTCGTCGGCGACGGCGGCCGCGACGACGACGTGGTCGTCATCGAGGAGTGGCGGCAAGCGGTCTCCCGGGTGAACCGCGGGTTGCCCGCCGGATCCACGGAGGCCGACGACGACGACCTCGCGGTCGCCGCCCGGCGCGAACTCCGCGAGGAGACCGGGTACGACGCGGGCGACGTCTCGCACCTCTGCACGGTCGAGCCCGCGAACGGTCTCCTCGACAGCGTGCATCACGTCTACGTCGCCACCGGGTGCGAGCACGCGGGCGAACAGGACCTCGACTTCGACGAGAGCATCCGCGTCGACACCGCCGCGTTCGCCGACCTCCTCGAAGCAGTCCGCGACGGCGAGATCCGCGACGGCCGCACGCACGTCGCCGTCACGCGGTACGCGCTCGAGTGCGTCCTCGACGGCGCTTCGAGCGTCGACGCAGCCGCCGAAGACGAGCCGGCCGCGACGCCGGGAGGTGAGGGAACGTGAGCGACGACCGCGACGACCGAAACGCCGACCGCCGCGACGGCGGCGATCGCAGTGGTCGCTCGACGTCGCCGGTCGACTCGACGTCGCCGGCCGATACGGCGGCGACGGGCGGGGACGGCGCGGTGCGGACGCCCGACGCGGGCATCGACGCGGACGTCCCGCCCTGGCAGACGGGTCGCGGATCGGGCGGGCTGGCGCGGGCGAGCGGCGAGGTGCTCGTGACGGTCGTCCTGTCGTTCGTCGCCGCGTTCGCGCTCGCGATCGGCATCGGGATCGCGCTCTTCTTCGCCGGCTACGAGATCACGTCGATACCGGTGCTCATCGGGTCGCTGCTCGGGACGCAGGCCGGGCTCGCCATCGGTGGGTTCGCGTACCTGCGATGGCGCGGCGAATCGCTCTCCGCGATCGGCGTCGCGGTCCCGGACCTCCGCGGGAGCCTGCTCGTCGTCGTCGGAACCGTCGCCGCGCTCGTCATCGCGTTCACGGCGAGTATCCTCGTGCAGACGTTCGGGCTCCCCGCCGCCGAGAACTCGACGGGTGCGGCCGCACAGGAGGTGCCGTCGTCGCTCCTCCTGCTCATTCCGGTCGCCATCTTCGTCATCGGACCGTGCGAGGAACTGCTGTTCCGCGGCGTCGTCCAGCGGCGACTCCGCGAGGTCGCGTCCGCGCCCGTCGCCATCGTCGCCGCGAGCGCGCTGTTCGCCGCGGCGCACGTCGTCGCGCTCATCGGGAACCTCGCGGCGATGGCGGTCACCATCAGCATCCTGTTCTTCCCCGCGCTCGTGTTCGGCGTCCTCTACGAGTACACGAAGAACGTCACCGTCACCGCGCTCGTGCACGGGCTCTACGACGCCGTCCTCTTCGGGCTCCTCTACGTCGCGCTCACGTTCGCGCCGGAGAGCGCGCAGCCCGACGGCGGCGCCGCAGCCGCAGCCGCGGTGGACGCGCTCGCGCTCCTCCTGTAGCGCCGCTGTACGCGTCGCGGCCGCGAGACGACACCCTTACCGACGCGCCCGGCGAACTCGCGGCCAATGAGAGAGCACTTCGAGGCTCGCGACTGGGACGCCGCGGGCCGCGTCGGCCGGCTCGACGTGCCGCGAGCGGGCGTGACCGTGGAGACGCCCGCGCTCCTGCCGGTCGTCAACCCGAACATCCAGACGCTCGAACCCAGGCGGATGCGCGAGGAGTTCGGTGCGCAGATCCTCATCACGAACAGTTACATCATCAAGACCAGCGACGGGCTCCGGGAGCGCGCGCTCGAGGAGGGCCTGCACGACTTGCTCGAGTTCGACGGCGCGATCATGACGGACTCGGGGTCGTTCCAGCTCGCGGAGTACGGCGACATCGACGTGACGACCGAGGAGATCCTCCAGTTCCAGTACGACATTGGCAGCGACGTCGGGACGCCCGTGGACATCCCGACGCCGCCGGACGCGAGCCACGAGCAAGCGGAGGAGGAACTCCGTACGACCCAGGAGCGCCTCGCGATAGCGGAGGGCGTCGACGTCGGCGACATGCTCGTGAACGCGCCCGTGCAGGGGTCGACGCACGTCGACCTCCGCGAGGACGCCGGCCGGCAGGCGGCGGCGACGGACCTGGACGTGTTCCCGGTCGGTGCGGTCGTCCCGCTGATGAACGACTACCGGTACGGGGACATGGTGGACGTCGTCGCCGCGGCGAAGCGCGGCCTCGACCAGGACTGTCCGGTGCACCTGTTCGGCGCCGGGCACCCGATGATGTTCGCGCTCGCCGCTGCACTGGGCTGTGACCTCTTCGACTCGGCGGCGTACGCGCTGTACGCGCGGGACGACCGCTACCTGACGGTGCGCGGGACGAAGCACCTCGACGACCTCGAGCACCTGCCGTGTCCGTGCCCCGTCTGCACGGAGCACACGCCCGCGGAGCTGCGCGCGCTCGGCGAGCGCGAGCGCGGCGACGAACTCGCGGCGCACAACCTCCACGTGTCGTTCGCGGAGATGCGACGCGTCCGGCAGGCCATCCGCACCGGCTCGCTGCTCGAGCTCGTCGAGTCGCGTGCCCGTGCGCATCCGGCGATGCTCGACGGCTACCGCGCGGCGCTCGCGCACGCCGACCAGCTGGAGCGCACGGACTCGGCGTCGAAGGACACGTTCTTCTACCTCTCGAGCGAGAGCGCGCGCCGGCCGGAGGTCCGCCGGCACCACGAGCGCCTCGACCGCCTCGCGCCCGAGGGCGACGTGCTCCTGACGGAGGGCGACAACGACGACGCGTTCGACGCGTCGTGGACGGTCGAGCCGCCGTTCGGGCCGTTCCCGCGCGACCTCCGGAACACGTACCCGCTGACGGCGGAGCTCCCGGAGCGGCTCGACGAGGCGGCGTTCGCAGCGGCCGCCGACGGCGTCGCCGCGCTCGTCGACGGCGCGAGCGCGTCGTTCACGCTCGCGCACCGCGACTGGCCCGAGCGCGCGCTCGACGGCGTCCCCGACGACGTCTCGCTCGTGAATCTCCACGGACGCGAGCACGCTGAGTACTGACTGTTCGGGTGGGGAGCGCGGCGAGGACTGACTGTTCGGGTAGCGAGTGCGGCGAGGACTGACTGTTCGGGTGGCGAGTGCGGCGAAGGGTGGACGGGACCGGTGGCCGCGGTGCTGGTGGGCGTTCGAAAGGGGGGGAATGGGGGAAGTGAAAGAGGGAATGCCTCTGACACACGGATGCCCACCTCGGCATCCACGTTACAGGAGGGAGTACCGCCTAATCAACTTTTGGGCAGAGGTGAGTCGCGAAATGGGCCGACTGAGGCGGTGCCTTGGGAGATCGCCGTCTAGACGGCGGCGAGTGACTGGAGGGACAGCCTCGAGGAACCGGTCGACGAGACGCTGGTACCGTCGCCGTCGCCGAGCGGATCGATTCCTCGTCTCGACCGACGACCGGGGCGCTCCCGGCGGGCGCGGAGAAGGGAAGATACAGGAGCGAGCGGGACCGACGACGCGGCATGACCGAGTACTTCGAGGTGCTCTCGCGCGACGGCGCCGCGAGAGTCGCCACCCTGCGCCTCGCCGACCCCGTCCGGACGCCCGCGCTCGTCGACGACGTCGTCGAGGACGCCGGCGGCCTGTGGCCCGAGCATCGCGACGTCCCCGACGGCGACGACGGCGCCCTCACCGTCCTCCCCCATCGCGGGCTCCCAGCGGGGACCGCCGACGAGGTCGCGGAGTCGTTCGCCGTCTCCTATCCGGACGTCGACTACCCGAGCGCCGTCGTCGTCCACTCCGAGCACGTCCAGGACTGCGGTGCCGACGCGTACGTCCTCTCGGACGTCCAGGGGTTCCTCGGGCACGGCCGCGGGTTCGCCGAGGCCATCCTCGCCGTCAAGGACGCCGTTCCGGAGGACGCCGCGGTCTACCTGTCGGGTGCGGCGACCCCGCGGAACGTCGCGGTGCTCGCGTACGCCGGCGTCGACCTGTTCGACGCCGACCGCGCCGTCGCCGCCGGCACCCAGGGACGGTACCTGACGACGGACGAGAACCACCGGCTCGACGAACTCGACGAACTCCCCTGTGCGTGCGAGGCGTGCCGGCAGCCGCGCGACGAGTTCGACCGCCAGGATTGCGTCGACCACAACGTCGCCGTCCTCGAAGCGGAACTGGCACGGGTCCGCAAGCGCATCCGCGACGGCCGCCTCCGGGACTACGTCGAGGGGCAGGCGCGCCAGGACCAGTGGCTGACCGCGCTCGTCCGCGAACTCGACCAGCAGTACGGCTACCTCGAGGCCCGGACGCCGATCTACCGGAACGCGCACATGGACGCCACGACCGAGGACACCCTCAATCGCGTGGAGATCCAGCGGTTCGCGCAGCGCGTCACCGAACGCTACGAGTGCCGGTTCGACCGGCCGCTCGTCCTCGTCCCGTGCTCGGCGACGAAGCCCTACAGCGACTCCCAGAGCCACTACCAGTTCCACGAAGTCATCCAGTACCGCGCGCACGTCGCGTCTATCACGTCGCCGATCGGCGTCGTCCCGCAAGAGCTCGAGCTCACGTACCCCGCCCAGCACTACGATACGGTCGTCACCGGTGAGTGGACCGCGGGCGAGATCGAGTTCGTCGCGGAGGTCCTGAAGCGGTACCTGGACGCGAACGACTACCCGCGAGTGATCGCGCACGTCCCCGCGGATTACCGCGAGATCGTCGACCGCGCGCTGGAGGCTCACCCCGACCTGCCAGTGGAGTTCACGGTCGCGGACCACCCGACGACCGACGAGAGCCTCGCGAACCTCGGGGCGGCGCTCGAGGGCGAGCGCGCGTACCGGAAGCGCGAACGCCAGCACAACACGATTCGCGCCATCGCGGACTACCAGTTCGGTGCGGGCGCGGGCGACGACCTCCTCGGAGAGTTCAAGACGACGAGCCGGTACCCGAAGCTCCAGGTGCGCGCGGACGAACCGCCGTCGGCGGGCGACGAACAGAACGCCGCGCCGCAGCTCGCGACGATGGTCCCGAACTACGGGACGCTCTCGCTCACGCTCGACGGCGCGCACCGGTGGGTCGAGGGCGACGTGCCGACGAAGCGCGTCGAGATCGACGAGTTCGTGCCCCACGGGAGCGTGCTCGCGCCGGGCGTCGTCGACGCCGACGCCGACATCCGCGAGGGCGACGAGGTCGTCGTTTCCGGCCCGAAGGCGTTCGCGGTCGGGCGCGCACAGATGCACGGCTCCGCGATGGTCGCGGCGACCCGCGGCGAGGCGTGCTCGATCCGGCACGTCGAGGAGCGCTGACGGCGACGACTCGTCTGCGCTCCGACGACTCGTCTGCGCTCCGACGACTCGTCTGCGCTCCGACGACTCGTCTGCGCTCCGGCAGCGAACCACTCTCCGGGGACGAACCTGTTGCCTGGCGTCTTTATCCGTCCACGAGACCGACGTCGTGGTATGCTTCTGGACGTGGCGCCATCCACGCCGAGCCCGGGGGTGCGCGGGTGAAGGACCACCCCTTCCCGGAGCCGGTGCTGTCGGGCACGGCGAACGCGGGCGTCGTCCGCGCGGAGCGACTGGCGGAGTTGCTGTCGGTCGTGCAGGCCGACCTCTCGCTACGTCTCGAGACGTACCGCGACGAGTGCGAGTGCGCGTACGAGGACGACCGCCTGGTGGCTTTCTTCGTCGACGGCGACCGCTGGGCGGCGATCGCGGACCGGCTCGGGTTCGAGCCGGGTGCGGTCGACGCGACCCGGTCTGCGCACGCCCGCCTGCTCGTGGAACTCGGCGCTGGCGTCGGTCGCCGCGACGAGTTCACGACCGCGCTCGACGATGCGGACTGCGTCGTCGTCGACAAGACCACGTCCTGACCGCGCGGGTCGATCACTCGACGTCGTCGAGCGCGTCGCGGTGCGCGGCGGCGACGGCGTCGCGCGTCACGCCGGCGGCGAGGTGGCCGTCGCACGCGCAGTCCGACGCGCCGAAGCCGTCGCCGGGCCCCGCTGGGAGGCGTTTCGCGACCGCGCACTCGACGTCGGCTCCTGGGGTCGTGACGACGTCGCGGACGCTGGCGGCGTCGTGCGCGAGGAGGTAGTCGACGTGCCAGTGCGTGGTGTCGCGGTCGCCGGCGGCGAGTTCGCGGTGCCGGTCGACCCTGCCGAATCCGCCCGGGCCGAACGCGTTCCCCGTGTACGCGTACGTCCCGGCCGGTATCTTGAGCGCGCCGAGGGCGCCGACGTCGACGGTGGCGTCCCGCGCGACGTCGAGGACGAGCGAGTACGTGCCACCGGTCACGCTCCGGATTCCGTCCCGGGAACGGAAGTCGGTTCCGGGCCCGGCGGCTGATTCCGGGGCCGCGGGTCGGTGCTGTCGACCACCGGAGCTTTGTCGATCGGTCGAGACGTGCGGGTGTGAGCGCTCGCACTCGCTGGGCCGTCGTGGCCGTCCTCGCACTCGGGGTGCTCGTCGCGTCGCTCGTCCCGGGAAGCGGCCGGCTGGCTGCCGGCCCGCTCGGTCTCGTCGGGCTCGACAAGTGGCTGCACGGCGTCGCGTACGCGACGCTCGCCGGCGCGGTGACGTACGCGGACGGCCGCGGGGTCGTCGGCGTCGCGGCCGCCGTCGCGTACGGCGTCCTCGTCGAACTCCTCCAGGCCGGCGTCCCCTATCGGTCCGCGAGCGCGCTGGACGCCGTCGCGAACCTCGCCGGCGCGGTCGTCGGCGCGGCGGTCGTCGTCGGCGCCGTGGGCGCGTACCGTCGCTACGACGGTCGCGCGACCACTCGCTCGACGCCCGAGAGGTAGCGTTCGAGGACGCGCGTTATCCCGTCCCGTACGCTCCGCGACCCCACGGCCGCGACGTCGCCGGCGACGTCCAGGTGCGCGTCGACGCGCACGACGGCGCCCTCGGGAACGTCGGCGATGGCGACGACGACGCGCGCGTCGAACGACCCGGCGTCCGCGTCCCCGCCACCGGCCAGCACGAGTCGGTCCGCCTCGCGCTTCTCGACCGTGAAGTACGACTCGAACGACACCACGTCCGCACCGATCGGGACGTCGACGTCGCCGACGTACGTCTCGCCCGGCGAGAGACGAGGTGGCGGCCCCGTCGCCGCCGCGTGGTCGTCAGTCGACGCCGGGTGGTCGTCCGTCGCCGTCGCGTGGTCGCTCGTGCTCTCGCGCTCGCCCGTCGTCGCGCGCTCGACGTCGCCGAGCGTCTCCGGGTCCGCGAGGCCGTCGAACAGCGTGCTCGCGTCGACGTCGTACGTGCGTTCCACCGATACGGTGAGGTCAGCGATGACTTGCGTCATTACACCGACCGAAGGGGCCGAGACGGGAAGTGACCCACCCAACGTGCTTCGGGCCGGTCGTCGGCGACGCCGACCGCTGCACCGTCTCGCGTGCGGGCCGGGGCACTCGAAGGGGATTTGAGCGTGCGCGCCCTGGTGCCGGTAATGAGCGAACCGAGTCCCGAGGTCTACGAGCGGGGACGCGGCATGGACGCCCACAACGAGGTGATGCGGTCCATCCGCGCGGAGAAGAACGAGACGTACGACCCCCACGAGCCGACGCGCGTGTGGCTCGACGAGGACAACACGCCAGGTGGCGTCTACGACAGCCTCACCATCATCCTCAACACGGGCGGGTGTCGGTGGGCGCGCGCCGGCGGTTGCACGATGTGCGGGTACGTCGCCGAGTCCGTCGAGGGCGGGAGCGTCGCGCACGACGCGCTCATGGACCAGATCGACGCCTGCCTCGAGCACGAGCGCGAGAACCTCGGCGAGCCCGGCGAGGACGACGAGCGCGCGGGCCTCATCAAGATCTACACGTCGGGGAGCTTCCTCGACGAGCGCGAGGTCGGCGCCGAGACTCGGCAGGCGATCGCGAAGGCGTTCGGGGACCGCGAGCGCATCGTCGTCGAGAGCCTCCCGGACTTCGTGGACGCCGAGAAGGTCGGGGACTTCACCGAGCACGGCCTGGACGTCGACGTCGCCGTCGGATTGGAGACCGCGACCGACCGCGTGCGTCACGACTGCGTGAACAAGTACTTCGACTTCGAGGACTTCGAGGACGCCGCGATGGCCGCGAAGGAGGCGGGTGCGGGCGTGAAGGCGTACCTCCTCATGAAGCCGCCGTTCCTCACGGAACCCGAGGCGCTCGAAGACATGAAGGCGAGCGTCCGCAAGTGCGCGAGCGTCGAGGGCTGTCACACCGTCTCGATGAACCCCTGCAACGTCCAGCGGTACACGATGGTCGACGAACTCTACTTCCGCGGGGGCTATCGGCCGCCGTGGCTCTGGTCGGTCGCAGACGTCCTCGAATCCACCGCCGACGAGGACGTCATCGTCGTCAGCGACCCCGTCGGGCACGGGAGCGACCGCGGCCCGCACAACTGCGGCGAGTGCGACGACAACGTCCAGACCGCGATCAAGGACTTCGACCTCCGCCAGGACCCGTCGGTGTTCGAGCAAGTGTCCTGCGAGTGCGAAGCGACCTGGGAGACGGTCCTCGAACGCGAGACCGAGTACAACGCCCCGCTCGTCGACTGACGCGCCCCGAACCGTCGCGACCGAACGCGTCTCCTGACCGATCGCGTCTCCCGACCGAACGTTCCTCGCAACGACGAACAGCGTCACGACTACGGAGCTGAGTGGCGTCAAAAAACGCGTCCGACGCCGACCGCCCCGGCGTCAACCTCCTCACTACGACCCATTGCGACCAGAACGACTTAAAGAACCGTGCGGGGTGCTGTCACGGAGAGGGCTGGTCGGTCCAGAACGAGACGAAACTGTAACGCGACTACCGAATTGAACACCAGCGAAAAGCGCGTGCGACGCCGACCGCCCCGGCGTCAACCTCCTCACTATGATCCATTGCGACCAGACCGACTTAAAGAACTGCGGGATTCGGGGTGGATCGATTCCTGACCGCGACTAGTCGACGGTCACGACGCGCGTACCAGTCTGCAGAAGACTCATGCCGCGAGGCGAGCGCGTCCCTCGTATGCAGCGCCGCCGCCTCCTCGCGACCGCCGGCCTCGCCCTCGGGACCGCCGGCTGCCTCGGCATCGACGACGGCGACGACGCGACGGGAACGACGACGACCACGACCGCGAGCACCGAAGCGACGACCGCCACGACGACGAACGCGACGACGACGGCGAGCGCGACCCTCGACGTCACCGAGGCGACCCTCCAGCAGGCGCTGGTGTTCCTCGAGACCGACTACCTGAGCACGACCGGCGGCGACGGCCGGTACCTGCTCGCGAACGCATTCGTCTCCGAGGGCCGCGTGGACCGACGCGACGTCGCCCTGCGGGTCGACGGCACCGAGTACGGGCCGGACGACGGGCGGACGGTGTCCCGACTCTGGCGCGTCTACCAGTCCGACAGCGCGTTCGAGTCGGACCTGGGCGGCCTCCTGCTGTTCGAACTCCCCGCGAGCGGGTTCGACTCGACGAGCGACGCGGCCGTCACGTGGCCGGGCGGCGAACACCGACTGCGCGCCGGCCTCCGGGAGCGCCTCCGTGCGGACGCACCCGCGTTCTCGGTGTCGATCGACGCGCCGGACACCCTCGCCCAGGGGGAGTCCCCGACGTTCGACGTCGCCGTGACGAACGACGGCACCGTGCCCGGGCGGTTCGTCGCCGGCCTGAATCGGTACGGGCCACGCGTCGCCTCGATTCCCGCGAAGCGATTCTCGATCCTCGTCGACGCCGGCGCGACCGAACGCACGAGCTACACCGGTGGCATCAGCGGCTTTCGCGTGCCCGACGACCAACTCGACGACGGCGACCACGACCTCCGCTACGGGTGGAACGGCGCCGCCGACGACCGCACGTTCCCAATCGAGTACGTCGCCGCGGACGGCTAGCGAGCGACGCGCCGTTCTCCGTCAGCGGTAGACGCCGTAGCTACCCGAGCAAACCAGCCACAGAAACGCGTCTGACGCCGACCACGTCGGCGTCGACCTCCTCACCATGAACCATTGCGACCAGAACGACTTAAAGGACCGTGCGGGGTGGTCCCACGATCGTGGGGGCGTCGCGTGGTAGCGTGCACCGCGGTGGCGTCGGCGTAACCCGGTAACACCGGTGTCCGCGTCTCGTTAAGTACGGCAGGCGGCTACGGTGCGGTGAAGCGTACTTCATCATGTCCCAACAGAAAGCGGATTACGTAGACGACACAGAAATCGACACAGGACTCGACGACCACCCCGACGACGAGACGCTCGAGGAGACCGTCGCGAACCTCGAAGCGAACGGGTTCGAGGTCGTCGTCGTCGACACCGCCGACGAAGCGCTCGACGCCGTCCAGTCCCAGATCCCCGCAGGCGCGTCCGTGATGAACGGCCACTCGACGACGCTCGAGGAGATCGGGTTCGAGGACTACCTCGGCTCCGGCGACCACGACTGGGAGAGCCTCCCCGACCAGGTCTGGAGCATCGACGACGACGAAGAACGCCAGGCCGCGCGCCGCGACGCCCAGACCGCGGACTACTTCCTCGGCGGCATCAACGCCATCGCGTCGACCGGCGAACTCGTCGCCGCCGACATGTCCGGGAGCCGCATCGGCGCGTACCCCTTCGCCGCCGGGAACGTCGTCATCGTCTCCGGGACGAACAAGGTCGTCCCGACGCTCGACGACGCCTTCGACCGTCTCGAATCCGTCGCGTACCCCCTCGAGAACGAGCGCGCGCAGGAAGCCTACGGCGTCGGGTCCGCCATCGCGAAGCAACTCGTCTTCCGGAAGGAGATGGAGGACGGCCGCACGACCGTCGTCCTCGTCCGCGACCAACTCGGGTACTGACACACCGACCCGAAGCCGTCCCGGCGTGTCGACCGAACGACGGCCCGACGCCCGCCGTGACCGCGGTCAGTCGTCGGCTTTGACGACGCCTTTCTCGCTCGCGATCGGGACCGAGAGCGTGACGACGGTGCCGCGCGGGTCGTTCTCATCGAAGGAGACGCTCCCGCCTGATTGACTCACCACCCAATCGACGAGCCAGAGGCCGAGGCCGCTCGCGTGCCGGAGCTGGGTTATCTCGCGTTCCTCGCCGATGAGTTCGCGCTCGGTCGCCGGGATGCCGGGGCCGTCGTCCGCGACCTCGAGTTCGAGCATGTCCTCGTGCTCTCCGCCGTAGTTCGCGGTGACGCGCACCGACGGCTCCGCGCGGTCGTTGTGCTGGACCGCGTTCTCCATGACGTGATAGATCGCGGTACGGAGCATGTCGTCGGCGTGCACCGCCACGTCAGCCGTCAGGTCCGTCTCGATGCGTGCGTTCGGGTACTCCTCGCGGATGCGGGCCGCGCTCGTCTCCACGCTCTCCGTCACGCTCACCGGCCCCGTCGCCTCCGAATCCCGGTCGAGCGTCCGTTCGACCGCGCGCGTCTTCTCCGCGAGCCCGAGCAGGTCGTCCGCGCGCTCTATCACCTGGTCCGCGTACCCGACCGCCGCCGAGTCGGTCACGGCGTCCTGCAGCATCTCCGCGGACCCCTTGATGATGTTCATGCCGTTCCGGAGGTCGTGCCGGAGGACGCGATTCAGGATCTCCACGCGCTTCTGGCGCTCCTTGCGCTGCGTGATGTCCGTGTACACGAAGAACGTCGACGGCTCCGCCGCGTCCGCGTCGACCGGGACCGCCGTCAGCTGGAAGTCCCGGAGGCCGTCGGTCGTCTGCCGCTTGACCTCCTGCTCGACGACCTGACCCTCGCGGCCCGCCCGGTCGATCCGCTGGGCTTCCGCCAGGCGATCCAACGGCACCACGAACTCGTTCAGGTTCCCGCCCACGATGTCCTCGCTCTCGTACCCGAACACGCACTCGAACGCCGGATTCACGGCGTCCACGATCGCACCGTCGTCGGTGTGGCGAGTCTGGACGACCGGGTCGGGGACGTTCTCGAACAGCGCCGCGAACCGGTCGCGCTCCCCGCGGAGCCGGGTCTCGAACTCGATGCGCTCCAGTGCGTCCTCGACGTGCCGCATCAGGAGCTCCGCGAGCTCGAGGTCGTCCTCGTCGAACCCACCGACTTCCTCGTGGACCGCCTGAAACACGCCGTACTCGCCGATCGGGACCGAGATGAGCGACCGGTACTCGCGGTTCTCCGGCGTCGCGTCGTTCTCCCCCTGGACGTCGTCCACGAGGTAGGACTCGCCCGTCCGGTGGGTCTTCCCGGCGAGCCCGTCGCTCACGTGCGCTCGCTGCTTGTACCCCTGCGGTTCGATCTCCGAGGACAACCCGACGGAGTGGAGGTACTCGCCGCGGACCTCGTCGATCCCGCAGACGTCGAAGTCGAGGATGCCTTCGGCCGCTTCGACGGTCAACCGCCAGATGTCCTCGCGCGTCCCGCAGTCGTCCAGGAGCGACGCGATGTCGTGGAGGTTCTCGATCTTCCGGCGCTTGTCGCCGAGTTCGGACTGGATGCGTTTGCGTTCCCGGACGTCGCGGACGACGCCCGCGACGCCCTCGAAGTCCCGGCCGTCGCCGCGCGAGAGGAGTGCGAGGTTCACTTCGCACGGTACTGCGTCGCCGTCGGCGGTTCGCAGGTCGACCTCGTACGTCAGCACCTCGCCGAGCGACGAGTCGCCGTCCGCGAGCGCACCGACCTGTTCGGTCGCCAGTTCGAACGTCGCGTCGTCGACGAGCAGCGTCGCGTGCTCGCCGACGAGGTCGCAGCGGTCGTAGCCCGTGAGGGCCGCGAGCGTCTCGTTGGCGGTCTGGAGGTAGCCGTCGCCGTCGAGCGCGAACACGCCCGCGCCGACGGTGTCGACGATCGTCTCGTGCAGTCGTAGTTCCCGCTCGCGGTTCGTTCGGTCGAGCGCCGCGGTGGTCGCGGACGCGAGGATGCTCGCCAGCTGTGCGTCGGTCTCGTCGAACGCGCCTTCCGCGGGCGACCCGAACGTCAGCGTCCCGTGGTCGCCGAGCGGGACGACGAACACGCTCTCGATGGGGTGGTCGGCCGACACCGTCGTGTGCTCTGAGACGCCCTCGTCGACGAGGATCTCCTCGTTGCGCTCGAACGCCCGGAGCGTCGCGCTCTCGCCGGGCACGAGCGGGGGTACGTCCTCGAACGACTCCGTTCGGGCCGCCAGGGCCAGGTCGCCGCCGTCGTCCGCGAGGTACACCGCCGAGTACTGCTGGCCGAGGATGTCTTTGGCTGCGCCGACGACGCCCTCCGCGACCGACGCTTTCGTGTCCGCGCGCACGAGTTCGCGCGTCACGGACCGCAACTGGTCGATCGTCTCCTTGCGTTGCTCGCGGTCGGTGACGTCGTGGACGAGCGACACGGAACTGACGACCTCGCCCGCGTCGTCGGTGACGCCCGTACTGTGCCACTCGCACGTGAGGACGGAGCCGTCCTTGCGAACGTTCCGGTTGACGTTCTCGACGGTCCCGGTCGTCGACAGCGCTCTCCGACAGACCGCCTCGACGGCGTCGCGTTCGGCGGCGGGGACGACGAGGTCGACGAGGTTCTCGCCGAGCGCCTCGGCCTTCGCGTACCCGAACAGCGACTCCGCGCCGCGATTCCAGCGTACGACGACGTTGTCGGCGTCCACCTCGACGAGCGCCATCGGCGCGGCCTCGAGGACCGTCGGCGGGTCGCCTGGAGCGGACTCGGCCATCGGCGAATCGCCTGGAGCGGACTCGGCCGTCGGCGAATCGCCTGGAGCGGACTCGGCCGTCGGCGAATCGCCTGGAGCGGACTCGGCCGTCGGCGAATCGCCTGGAGCGGACTCGGCCGTCGGCGAATCGCCTGGAGCGGACTCGGCCGTCGGCGTGGCGTCATCGAGCGCGCGCTCGACGCGTTCGACGAGCACGTCCACGCCTTCGGCCTTCGACACGTACCCGTCCACGCCCGCGTCGACGAGGCGGCCGGCGGCGCGTTCGTCACCTGCGTCCGTGTAGACGACGAACGGCGTCCCGGGGGCGACGCGCTCGACGTACTCGCAGAGCGCGGCGCTGCCGCCGTCGCCTGCTGGTGCGTCCGGGAGGTCGTACTCGCTGACGACGCAGTCGAACGACGCCGACGCGAGCGCGTCGCGTGCGGCGGCGTCGCTCTCGACGACCGTGACGGCGCCGGAGAGGACAGCGGCTACGCTCTCCTGGGACGTCGCGTCCACGTACAGGAGTCGTCTCTCGCCCACGTCCGCTCGCTCGTCCGATCCCACCACTATTCGTTTCTCATACGGTCAGCCCACGGTTTAAACTTTGAGGCAGTGTCGCACGGCCACTCGTCGGCGGGCCGTCAGCGACTTTCGGCGCTGGCGGCGCGAGCGAACCCGCGGAGGAGCGGGCGGCCGTCGGTCCCGCCGACGTCGTCGAGCGCGGCGCGCTCGGGGTGGGGCATCAGGACGGCGGTCGTGTCGCGTTCGCCGAGGACGCCGGCGACGTTGTGCTTCGAGCCGTTCGGGTTCGCGTCGACGGACGGCTCACCGTCCGCGTCGCAGTACCGGAACAGCACGCGCTCGTTCGTCTCCAGTTGCGTGAGGCGGTCGTCGTCGATCTCGTAGCGGCCTTCGCCGTGCGCGATCGGGAGTTCGACGACCTCGCCCTCCTCGTAGCCGGCGGTCCAGGGCGTGTCGGCGTTCTCGACGCGGAGGCGGACGTGCTCGCACTGGAAGCGCGCGCTCTCGTTCGTCGTGAACGCGCCCTCGGTGAGCCCGGACTCGCACCCGACCTGCGCGCCGTTACAGACGCCGAGGACGGGGACGTCGTCGCTCGCGGCGTCGCGGACGTCCTGCATGATTGGGGAGCGGGCGGCCATCGCGCCGGCGCGGAGGTAGTCGCCGTACGAGAACCCGCCGGGGAGCACGACGCCGGAGACGTCCTCGGGGAGGCCGTCCTCGTGCCAGACGATCTCCGCGTCGACGCCGACGTCCTCGAGCGCGCGGAGTGCGTCGCGGTCGCAGTTCGATCCGCCGAAGCGGACGATTGCGACGGTCATCAGTCCTCGCGTTCGGCGACCACGACCTCGTAGTCGTGGATGGTCGGGTTCGCGAGCAGTCGCTCGGCCATCTCGCTGGCGCGCTCGCTCGCGGCGTCGGCGCTCTCGGCGTCGAGGTCGACCTCGAACTGGTCGGCGGCCCGCAGGTCCTCCAGTTCGAACCCGAGGCGGTCCAGGGCCTGCTGGGTGGTCTCGGCCTCCGGATCGAGCACCCCGTGCTTCAGGCGAACGGTCACCGTGGCGGTGTACG
Source organism: Halorubellus sp. JP-L1 (assembly GCF_011440375.1). Lineage (NCBI taxonomy): Archaea > Methanobacteriati > Methanobacteriota > Halobacteria > Halobacteriales > Halorubellaceae > Halorubellus > Halorubellus sp. JP-L1. The sequence goes on along the minus strand of NZ_JAAOIR010000001.1, from coordinate 1,513,191 downwards.
CGGTCATCGACTGCAAACGCGCGTTCGTGGTCAAAAACTCTTGTGCAATCCCGTCGTGATACACGATTGTGGATAGGCGAGGCGTCTCGTTGACGCCTCGTAGCGAAGCGGGTCGCTCCTGCGACCCGCGGAGCGTGGCGGCCGACGGGAGCCACGTTGGATACGAGCGGTGAGCGGAGGGAGGGCCGCGAAGCGGTGGCGGTGTGAGACCGGTCCGGTCCCCTGTCGTCTCTGTGACACGGTACCGATGAACGTGCTTATGCGGGCGGCGGTCGAACCCCGTGATATGAGTCGAGTCCTGCGGATTCTCGGTGGCGCGATCGGCGTCGGGGCGGGTGCAGTCGCGGCCTGGGATGCGTGGGGGCGGTTCGTGCAGGCGGACGTCGAGCACGTGCCGTACACCGTCGTCGAACGGGACGGGCCGTTCGAGGTACGGGAGTACCCGGACGTGGTGGTAGCGCGGACGGTGGCGGAGAGCGAGCGGGAGGCGTTCCGGCGACTGTTCGCGTACATCGACGGGGCGAACGAGGCCGGGCGGGACGTCTCGATGACGGCGCCGGTGTCGACGACGGCGGGCGTGGACCTGGCGATGACGGCGCCGGTGTCGACGACGCCCGTCGAGTCGGGCGTGGAGATGGCGTTCTTCCTGCCGTCGAAGTACACGCTCGAGAGCGCGCCGACGCCGCGGGACGACCGCGTGGAACTGGACGTCGTCGAGCATCGGCGCGTCGCGGCGTACCGGTTCTCGTGGGTGACGACGGACGCGCTCGTCGACCGGGCGCGGCGACGACTCGACCGCGCGCTCGACGACCACCGCCTGGAGCCCGCGGGCAGACGCGAACTCCACCGGTACGACGACCCGCGGACGCCGCCGTGGCAGCGACGGAACGAACTCGTCGTCGACCTCGCGTGACGCCGCCGCCTTCGCGTGACGACGCCGCCTTCGCGTGACGACGCCGCCCTCGTGACGGACCGACCGCGGACGAAAGCCACGGCGTTGCGGCGAAGGGAACCCTTTTGCTCGCGCGTCGTCTGAGATTCCATCGATGTCTCTCTCGACCAGCAGTCGGAGGTGGTCCCGTTGACCAGTGACCTCGCCGAGATCACGGTCGTCGGAGGAGACAAGACCGGACTCATCGCGCGCGTCACCTCCCTGCTGTTCGAGCGCGGAATCAACATCGAGGACCTGGACCAGGCGGTCCGCGAGGACGTCTTCCGGATGACGCTATCCGCGGACACCGACGAGATGGTGTGCACGCAGGCGAAACTCCGCGAGGACCTCCACGACCTCGGCGACGAACTCGGCGTGGACGTCCAGGTACGATACCCGGAGGACCGCGAGACCCAGCAGATCGCGGTGCTCGTCACGCAGGAATCCCACTGCCTCGAACGGCTCTTCCAGGCGTGGGCGAGCGGCGACCTCGGCGCCGACATCAGCGTCGTCATCGGGAACCACGACGACCTCGAACCGCTCGCCGCGAAGTACGAGGTGCCGTTCCACGACGTCGGCGACGAGAAGGGCACGCCCGACGAGGGCGAACTCCTGGACTTGCTCGCGGAGTACGACGCGGACCTGATCGTGCTCGCGCGGTACATGCGCATCCTCAGCCCGGACGTCGTGTTCCGGTACGAGGACCGCATCATCAACATCCATCCGAGCCTCCTCCCCGCGTTCCCCGGCGCGAAAGCCTATCGACAGGCCCTCGAGGACGGCGTGCGGATAGCTGGCGTCACCGCGCACTACGTGACGACGGACCTCGACCAGGGCCCGATCATCACGCAGCGCGCGTTCGACGTCCCCGACGACGCCGGCATCGAGGACGTCCGGGAGCGCGGCCAGCCGCTCGAAGCAGAAGCCCTCCTCGAAGCGGTGCGCCTCCACCTGAACGACGAGGTGAGCGTCCACCGCGGCCGCACGCGGTTGCGGGAGGACCACGAGGAATCCTACCAGCTCGGCCTCCCCGACGCGGCCGACCGCGCGAACCCCGACCGGCCCGTCGACGGCCTCGGCGACGTCGTCGGCGACGACTAGCCGGTCCGTCGGCCGCTACTCGCTGTCACTTCCTTGCTGTCACCTACTCGTTCTCCCAGGCCGCGAGACAGTCGTCGTCGCAGAAGTGTTCGTGTTCGGTGTCGCCGTCGACGATTCGGGAGCGGACGCGGTGGCTGTCGCCCGTCACGGGTGCACCGCACTCGGTGCACTCTGGGGCGTCGTCGGCGTTCACGTCGCCGACGTCGGACGTAGGGTCGACCATGCTGTCCGAGTGGATGCGGTGGAGTGGCTTGAACGACCGGGGGCCGGCAATTATTCGCCGCCGTCAGCGTCGTCGTCGTCGTCCGCGATCGCGTCGTCGTCGTCCGCGATCGCGTCGCCGTCGTCATCCTGAGTGGTGTCGTCGTCGCTGGCGACGAGGCTGTCGGCGTCCGCGAACGCTCTCGCGTCGCCGTCGCGGACGCTGATACCCTTGGAGGCGAGGTGGCGTTGCTGGTTCTGCGCGAACTCCTCCTCGTTCGTGCCGCGAGTGGCGAGCACGACGACGTGCGCCGAGCCCTCGGGTCGCATCGTGCGGCCCGCGCGCTGGGTGCCCTGGCGGCGCGACCCCCCTAACCCGGACGCGACGACCGCGACCTCGGCGTCCGGGAGGTCGATGCCCTCGTCGGCGACCCGGGAGACGACGAGCACGCGCCGGTCGCCGTTCCGGAACTCGCGGAACAGGCGGTCGCGTTCGCTATGGGGCATGTCGCCCGAGATGAACGGGGCGTCGAGTGCCTCCGCGAGTTCAGTGCCGTGGTCGAGGTACTCGACGAACACGAGCGCCTTCTTCTCGGGGTGCTCGCGCTCGAGGACGTGCGTCGTCTCCGCGATCTTCGCGGGATTCGCCGCTGCGGCCTGGCGCTTGTCGTGGCCGTCGCGCTTCGCGTGGCGCTCCTGGGCGTCGTCTGACCCCCACGGCACGTACCGCACCTCGACGTCGGGGTCCTGCACGAACCCGGCGTCGAATAACGCGTCCCAGTCCGTCCCGATCGGCGGCCCCACCAGCGTGAATATTTCCTCCTCGCGGTCGTCGCCGCGTACTGGCGAGGCAGTGAGGCCGAGGCGGTGCTTGCTCTGGAGGTCGACGCTCCGCCGGTGGATGGGCGCGGGGACGTGATGCACCTCGTCGTAAACGACGAGCCCCCACTCGCGGTCGTCGAACAGCTGGCGATGGCGGTCCATGCCCGCAGTCTGGTACGTCGCGATGGTCACGGGCCGAATCTGCTTCGTGCCGCCGTGGTACTCGCCTACTTGGGAGTCAGTAAGGTCGGTGTGGGCGAGGAGTTCCTCGCGCCACTGCGTCGCGAGTTCGCGACTCGGGACGAGCACGAGCGTCTCCCCGCCGACGGCCTCGATGCAGCCCATCGCCGCAACCGTCTTCCCGCTCCCCGGCGGGCCGACGAGCACGCCCGCGCCCTTCTCCTCGAACCGGTCCACCCACTCCTGCTGGTAGTCCCGCAAGCGCAGGTGCAGGTGGACGTCGAGCGCGTCGCCGGACTCGAGGTCGCGGCCGTCCTCGACGGGATAGCCGGCCTCGTACAGCACGCGCTTCACCTCGGCGACGCGGTCCTCGGCCACCCACGCCTCCGTGTCGGAGATGACCGCGCGGAGCGCGCCCTCGGGCAGTCGCTGCTCGGCGACGTTCCCGAGCAGGCTTTCGTTCGCCGCGACGAGGACGACGTAGCCGTCCTCGTGCGTCCGGAGCTCGAACCGATGCGCGCGCTTGTACTGCTCGACCACCCAGTCCTCGAACGTCGACGGCCACACCGGCAGCACGCTCTTCATCGTCGCGACCAGCTCCTCGTGGGTCTCGTAGGGCGCCTGCCAGACGTCCTCCCGGCGGACCTCGTACAGGTACCCGCCGGTCCGCGTGGTGTCTTTGAGGCGCGCGAACTGCGCGAGCTGCGCTCGCGTGAACTGCTCGGGCTGGTCGACGACGATCTCCCTGCGTTCGGGGAAGAACACGACGCGCTCGCGCTCGACCATCCGCGCCCAGTCGCTCGCGTAGAACACCGTCGGGTCCTCAGCGACGCTCGCGCGCTCGACGTCCCCGCGCTCTTCGAGTGCATCCAGCGCCTGCATCGCGCGCTCCTGGCTGACGTCCAGGCGGCGCGCGAGCGCCGTCGCCGTGATGACGGGCCGCCCGTGGTCCTCGAGCGCGTCGTAGAACCGGTCCACGGACAGCGCCTCCGTCTCGGTGTCGCTCTCGGTCACTACGCCCCGGTAACGCCCGCGTGGGGAAAGGCGTACCGTCCCGCCACTGGTCGATAGAGTGCCGTCGCCACCTCGCCATAATCGACCGATTCCCGATTCCTGAGAACGGTTTCTGGACCCCGAGAACCGCGACCCGTTTATATGGGGTTCTCCGCGGTATCTGTAGGTGTAGAGGTGCCACGATAATGTCCGCACAAACCCGTCGACTGGAAACTGAACTGTTCGGTCGCGAGACCGACTTCGAGTACTCCGAGCACTGGATCGGCTACGCCCTCGTCGGCCTCCGGGTCGTCATGGGCTGGGTCCTCCTCCAGGGGGGCCTCACGAAGCTCGTGACGTACCTGGACGGCAACCCCGAGACCAACTGGACGGCCGCCGGCTACCTCGCGAACGCCATCCCCGAAGGCAACCCGTTCGGGAGCGTGTTCGCGAACATGGCCGGGAGCCCGCTCGTCGACATGCTCGTCATGTGGGGGCTCACCCTCACCGGGCTCGCGCTCGTCGTCGGCGCGTTCGTCCGCTTCAGCGCGTTCTGGGGCGCCGTCATGATGATGATGTTCTGGGCCGCGGCGCTCGAGGGCGGCCTCATGCAGGGGCTCCCGCTCGCGAACGGCTGGGTCATCGACGACCACGTCGTCTACGCGCTGCTCCTGTTCGGCCTCGGCGCCATCGGCGCCGGCCGCATCCTCGGCGTCGACAGCTACCTCGAGGACCTCGACGTCGTCGAGAAGAACCGCTGGCTCCGCCTCCTCATGGGCTGAGCCGAAACCAGTCCCTCCAGTTTCGCGCGGGTGGCGCGCGAACGCCCACCTCTTTCTCTCGTCCTCTCGCGCTGACGTCGTCGTCGCGTTTCGTCGACTGCGACCGCGAGCGATCGCTCTCGGTCGCGACCGACTCTCTCGGCGACCTACTGTCGGCCGAGTCGCTGCACGGCACCGACCGCCGAACTCAGCGGCGGTGCGTCGAACAGGTCCATGCCGGTGTACGCGTTCGTGCCAGCGGCGTACATGTCGCGGGCGACTTCGAGCACGTCCTCGTCGAGTGGCTCGGGGTCGACGTCGCAGAGCGCCTTCCAGTCGGCTTCGTCTCGCTCCTTCGCCTCGGCTTTGGCCGCTTGGACGGCGTCGACCCACTCGGGCTGGGTGCGCTTGTGGTACTGGCGGATGACTTCCTTCGAGAGCTGCGTGCCCTCGTAACTGAAGCGGTTCTCGTCGAACGTCCCGACGACGTCCGCGACGCGGATCTCGCCCTGGTAGTAGAGGCACTCGATCTTCCCGTCCTCGTGATCGAGGTGCTGCGAGGCCGCTTGCTCGGTGACGACGTCGTTCACGTCGCGTGCGACCGCTTCGAGGTCCTCGACGCTCGCCACGCCGGCGATGCGGTCGGCTTCCTCGCGCGAGAGGTAGCGGTCCGAGCGCTCGTACTTCGTGGAGAACTCGACGATCGGCTCCGCGAGGTCGACGGCCTCGTCCGGCCACGCCTCGAGGTCGAGGTCGTGGTCCGCGGGCGTCGTCCGACTGCGGAGGCTCGACCCAACTGGAACTTGGTTCCGGAACACGATCTCGAGCGGGACGAGGTAGTTCTCGGCCGCGTCCGCGTGGTACGCGTCGTAGTCGTAGTCCCGGCCGTCGTGGGGGAGCTCGGGGACTTGCGTGAGGTCGATCGCCATCTCCCACGGCGGCGACGTCGCCTCGCGGAGGGGAACGACGTCGCCGTCGTCGACGACGCCGCGGTAGTGCGTCGGGACTCCCGACTTTTCGAGGAGTTCGAAGTTGAACGCGCCCATCGAGCAGAGGCTCGCGCCCTTGTCGGGGATGCGGTCGGGCATCTTCCCCCAGTCGAACACCGAGTAGTCGTCGGTGAACACGAACGCGCCGCGACCGAGTTCGTCGTCGGTCGCCTCCTGTTCGACGCGGAAGTCCTTCACCGACGTCACGCCTGACACCCTCCGGCTGCGGCGGTGGTCATACTTCGAACGCGGATACGCGGGGTAATCAACTTTCATGACTGGTCGCGCGCCGGTCGTCGGACGAGCGAGACCGCCGGTTCCATCACGCTTTTGGCGTCGTCTCGCGTGCGTTTCGACGATGACGAGCGCGTTCGACGACTCGGCGGTGCCCGACGACGGCGAGTTCGACTTCGACGTCGTCCCCGAGACGACGCAGTCCTTCGAGAACGCGCTGGCGAAGGCGCGCGCCGGCGACCGCCTCTCGGTCGACGACGGCATCGAACTGATCACGACGGGAACCGACTCGGCGGGCATCGACCGCTCGCGGATGGAGCGCGTGCTGCAGGCGGCGGACGAGCGCCGTCGCGACGTCGTCGGCGAGGAGGTGTCGTTCGTCGCGAACCTGAACAACAACGTCACGACGGCGTGCAACACGGGTTGTCTGTTCTGTAACTTCAAGGACACCGCGCACACGTTCGAGAGCGACTACGACGGCGAGACGGACGGGTTCACGCAGACGCCCGCGGAGTCCCGCGAGGTCGTCGCGGACGCCCTGGACATGGGGATCTACGAGGTGACGTCGGTGTCGGGGCTGCATCCGGCGTTCGCGCTCGACGACGAGCACCACGAGATACTCGCGGCGAGCGACTGGACGGAGACGAACTACAAGCCACCCGAGCGCTACGCCAAGGATCCGGGAACGTACGTCGAGCAGATGGACGCGATGAGCGTCGGCGACGTCCACCTGCACTCGATGACGCCCGAGGAGGGCTATCACGCGAAGCGCGGCACGGACTGGTCGTACGAGGACGTCTACGGTCGCCTCGCCGACGCCGGCCTCGACTCGGTGCCCGGGACGGCGGCGGAGATCCTCGTCGACGAGGTCCGGGACGTGATCTGTCCCGGGAAGATAGACACCGGCGAGTGGCTCGCGGCGATGGAGGCCGCCGGGAACGTCGGCCTGGACCTCACCGCGACGATCATGTACGGGCACGTCGACAACGCCGCGCATCGCGTCGTCCACCTCGACCGCGTTCGCGACCTCCAGGAGCGCGTCGACGGCGCCATCACCGAGTTCGTCCCGCTCTCGTTCGTCCACCAGCAGACGCCGCTGTTCGAGCGCGGCGTCGTCGACGGCGGCGCCAGTCCGGCCGAGGACGCCCTCATGATCGCCGTCGCCCGGCTCTACCTGGACAACGTCGAGCACGTGCAGTCGTCGTGGGTGAAGTACGGCGACGAACGCGGCCTCCAGTACCTCAACTGCGGCGCGGACGACTTCATGGGGACCATCCTCAGCGAGGAGATCACGAAGCGCGCCGGCGGCGAGTACGGCGAGTTCCGGAGCTTCGACGACTACGTCCGCATGATTCGCTCCATCGGGCGCGTCCCAGTCGAGCGCTCGACGGACTACCGGCAGCGTCGCCGCATCGAGGGCGACGGCCCGCACGGGCCCGCGCTCGGTCCGCAGGCCGACGGTTCGCCGATGCTCGCCCACGGGGGCGCGGACGACGCAGGTGCGGCCGCAGACGACTGACTGAGAGTCACACGCCACGGGGCGGGGGAACCGTGGCGGCTTTGACGTTCGCCGCCGTCACTCCGACCGTGAACCACCTCGCGCCGGCATCCGCGGCCGACGACGACGGCAACGGCGAACGGTACCTCCTCCCGAAGCACGCCCACATCGTCGTTTACGAGCGCGAACGCGACGACGTCGACGGCAACGATGACGACGGTAGCGACACCGACGGGGGCGACGGCGACGGTGCCCACGAGACCGACCGCGCCGGCCAGCTCGTCACCGTCTACGACTGCGGCGCCGCCCAGAAGCCGCCGTCAGCGCAACTCCTCGGGGAACTCGGGAGCGTTCGCGCGGCCTGCGAGACCGCGGAGAACCCGACGGGGTACGTCTGCAGGATGCGCGAACCCGCGGTCCTCGTCGACGAGGGCGACGGGCACTTCGTCGTTCGGTCGCGCTAGCTGGCGCCGGACCTGCTCGACGGCGATCGCGGAGTCGGGCGCCGGTACTCCGGCGACGAACGAAGTGGAGGGCCGTCCCCCCGCGGTGGGGGGTCGAACGTCCGTGTCAGGACAGGCGTCGGGGTACGCGAACCACGGGCGCGGTCGGGCGAACCACGCCAGGGCCGTCAGAGGCACTCCCGACGACAAACCGTACCGCTGGGAGGAGCGTAACGTTGTTGCGCCGGATGCGAGGGTCATTCAAGTACCCCTGCCGATGGAGTTTAGTCGCCGCACCTCCGAGAGTGCCGGGTATGCGGTACGTCACGGCGGTGTACTATCCGGACTCGGGGGAGGCGTTCCAGGCGAGCGGGCAGGCGATCGCGGACGCCACGGGCGTCACTCGCGAGTACGTGCATCGCGTCGAACTCCACGACGACGACACCGTCGCGGAACTGCTGTGCGTGCGTGGCGACGAGACCGCCGCGGCGGACGCGCTCCGCGCGTGCGACCGCGTGCACGACGTCGCCGTCAGGAACCCACGGGGTGGGGCGGCACTCGTGTACGTCCATCACGACACGAACCCGCGGGCGGCGGCGATGATCCGCGCCAGACGCCAGACGAGCGTCGTCATGGACATGCCGATCGTCGTCCGGGACTCCGGCGCGTTCGAGGTGACGTACCTCGGGACGGACGCGGCGTTCGCGGAGACGTTCGGCGAGGTCCCCGAGTACGACGTGGCGTTCGACGTCCTCGAGACCGGCGAGTACACGCCGACGCGGCGGGACGCGTTCGACTCGCTCACCGACCGCCAGGGGGACGTCGTCGCGACCGCGGTCGAACTCGGATACTACCGGAATCCGCGCGAGGCGACCCAGGAGGACGTCGCCGACGCCGTCGGGTGCTCGCCGGGAACGGTCGGCGAGCACCTCCGGAAGGCAGAACAGCGCGTGTTCTCGCAGTTCGTCGACTGCCCCGACTAGCCGGTTCTTCGAGGGCGCTCCACCCCAGCGCTACGGCGCGACGACGACTTCGCCCGCGAGGACGCGCCGGTAGCGGTCGCCGGCGGGACCGTCCGCGCGGAGGGCGTCGAGCACGGGGTCGCCGAGCCAGTCGTCGCCGGGCGCGGGCGTGCCCTCGAAGTCGTCGCGCCGGAGGGACGCGGGTAGGTATCGTTCGTGAACGGGCAGGCGCTCGCGGAGCGGGACGCCGGCGTCGTTCGCGATCGCCTCCAGTTCGCGTAGCGCCGGCCACTCGTACTCGGGGTTGATGTGGTCGTCCGTCACCGGCGACACGCCGCCGAGGTCGTCGATCCCGCAGTCGAGCAGGTCCCGGACTGGCGCGAGGTTCGGCGGCACCTGCACGGACACCGTCTCTGGGAGGACGGCCCGGGCCATCGCGGTCACGCGACGCATCGTCTCCACGTCGGGACTCCCGCCCGACCAGCGGTCGTTCTCCACGACCGGCTGCACGATGACCTCCTGGACGTGCCCGTAGCGCTCGTGGAGGTCTCTGATGACGAGCAGGCTCTCCGCGCGATCCCGCCACGTCTCGCCGACGCCGACGAGGATGCCGGTCGTGAACGGCACGCGGAGTTCGCCCGCCGTCTCGATCGTCCGCACGCGCTGGGCGGGCGACTTCCGGCGCGGCCCGGCGTGCGCGTCGACGTCCGCGGTCGTCTCCAGCATCACGCCCATGCTCGCGTTGTACGGCGCGACCGCCGCCATCTCGTCGCGGGTCTGATCGCCGGGGTTCGAGTGCGGGAGCACGCCGGCGTCGAGCGTGTACTCGCAGACCGCGGCGAGGTAGTCGTGGATGCCGTCGTACCCCCACGCATCCAGTTGGTCGTGGATCGCGTCGTAGCGCTCGTCGGGCGCGTCCCCGAACGTGAACAGCGCCTCCGTGCATCCCGTCTCCCGGCCGCGTTCGAGGACCGCGTCCACGTCGTCGTCGTCCATCAGCGTCGCCTCGCCGGGCGGATCGAAGAACGTGCAGTACGTGCACGTGTACCGGCACGCCGTCGTCAACGGCAGGAACACGTTCCGCGCGAACGTCAACTCCGACGCGGGCGAGACGTCCGCGGGCGTCACCGACAGCGCCGCCTCGACGTCGCGCTCGCTGACGGTCGCGTCGACGTCGTACTCGTCGGCCCCCGGAAGCATACCGCGTCCTCTGTGACGCGGGGGCAAAAGGATGACTCACCGCGGCGACGACCGCCGGCTTCTCTCGCTCCCCGTTCGCGAGTGCGTCGCTCCCGTTGCGAGTTCGTCGTTCGCGTCGCTCGCGGTCGTGAGCGCAGACGGCCACCCCGAACCCCACCCCTTGGGATAGCGGGTCGGTGGGCCGGCCGTCGTGCAGGGAAGGTGACGGTGCGCGACCGTTCCGCGCGACTAGTCGTCTCGAACACAGCCCCTTCAAGCAACGCCCTGAATCGCCCGCCGTCTCGGGGGTCGTTCCCGGAGCGGAGTCGCGGGTCGTTCCCGGCGCGGAGTCGCGGGTCGTTCTCGGCGTCGACTCAGGACTCGTGTCGACGCGCGTGCACGGTCCCGTCAGCGCGCTCGCCGACCTCGAACCCGTGGTCGCGCAACCAGTCCGCGGCCGCCCCCTCGCCGTGGGCCAGCACCTCGACGAGGTCCGCTGGCTCGTCCACGTCCGTCGCCAGCCGATGCGAGTCGACGACCGCGACGTCCGCGCCCACCGACGCCGCCGCCGCCCGGTGGTCGAGGAACGACGCGCCGTGGTAGTCGACGCGGAACGCGGGGTGCCTGGCGACGATCGCGTTCGTCCCCACGCGCCGCCCCGGCGCCAGCACCACGTCCGCGTCCGGGGCGAACAGCCGCGAGAGCGCCGCCGGCGTCGCCAGCGCCAGGTCCGCCATCACCACCGCCACCGGGTCGCTCGACGACGCGAGGGCGTCGTTCACCGCCGGCGTCAACGCTCGGTCGTCCACGCGCACCGGCACGCCCGGGTCGACCTCGAGCGCGGCCGTCGACAGGACTGTGGGCTCCGGAATGCCGGCCGTCGCCGCGAGCGCGGAGAGTACGTCCTCGAGTAGCACGCGAGCGAACTCGCGGCGCTCGCGCGCCGTCAGTACTGGCGACAGTCGCGACTTCGGATCGGTCGGCGAGAACGGAACGACGACGTCCACGAAAAGCCCCCTCGATTCAGCCCAGACGACTGGTGTCCTGCTGGTTCTGCCGGTACCAGTAGACGCCCCCACCGACGAGGAGGAGGACGACTATGCCGACGCCCGCGTACATCAGCAGCTGCTGGGTCTGCTGGCTCGACTCCTGCTGACTCACCGCGTCGTTCGCGAGCTCCTCGGCCTCCTCGGCGTTCGTCACCGCCTGGTCGAAGTCGTCGTTCCGGTAGAACGCCTTCGCGTCACCGAGCGCGCTCTCGGCCTGCGAGACGTCCGCCCCTGCGTCCTCCGCGCTCGCGATGGCGTCCTCGGCCGACTCGATCGCTTCGCGGGCCTCCTGCGAGTCCGCCGTGAAGTGATGGACCTCGTACGACTCGACCGTCGACGGTGCGCCCGTCGACCCGTCGCTCGTCACCGGCACCTGCGCGACCGACATCGCCGCGAACGTCTCCTCGTTCGCGTACGAGTAGTTCCCGACCTCGGGCACCTCGCCCTCGACGGTCAGCCGCACCTTGTCGACGGGCGACGAGATCGTCGTGTCGCTGAACGTCACGTTCTGCCCGGTCAACGTCACGGTGTCCGTGACGTCGCCGTCGTCGATCAGTTCGAGCGTCCACAGCGGCTGGTTCTCCAGTTCGGTCGTTGCGTTCACCTGCCACTGGTCGTTCTGGCTGTAGAGGTCCTCGAAGGTCACCGTCGCCGAGTAATCGGAGCCCACCTCCGCCTCCTCCGGGACGTCTGCTTCGGCGACGCTCACGGCCGCCGCCGGGACGGCGACGGACAGCGCGAGCACCGCGACCAGACAGCACGTCAACAGTTTAGAATAACGGGTCGAGTTCATCTTCGTCATCTTCCACCAAGTCCTCCAAATTATCTTCGCTCTCCTCCCGGATCGACTCGATGTTGTCCTGCGCTTCGATCGCGACCTGCTGGAGCTCCTTGATGCGGGGCACGTCGTTCACGCCCGACAGCAGGATGCACGCCGCGACCTGCGGCTCGTTCACCGGGAAGTCGCCACCGCGGACCTCCATCGACCCCGTCTGCTCCTCGAGCCACTTCCGCCCGCGCTCTATCCCCTTCCGGTTCAGGTGCTTGGGCGGACCGCTCATGACGAGCAGCGCACGCTCCGCGCCCTCGATCTCGCAGGGGAGCGTCAGCCGGCCGAGCGCGGCCTTCCGGACGAGGCTCGTGATGCGGTTCGTCGTGTGCGCGGTGTCGACCTGCTCCTCGCTGCCCGTGAACCGCGACAGCAGCCCGCCGCTGTCGTCCACGTCCACGCCCTCGCTCGCGTACCCGACCGTCGAGACGCCACCGCCCGCGAGCGTGTTGATGATCTCGCTGGAGTCGACGACGCTCTCGGCGACCTCGTCGCCCTCGCCGACCTCGCCCGCGCCGAAGAGGACGCCGAAGCGCGTGACGATCTCCTTGTTGATGTCGTCGTACCCGCCCTCGACGGACTCGCCGGCCTGCCGCCAGGAGTCGTTGTCGAACACGAGGAGGTTGTCGACCTCGCGCACGAACGTCTGGAACGAGCGCGCGGCGTTCAGCGTGTAGATGCCGCCCTCGTCGCTTCCCGGGAGGACGCCCAGCCCGTAGACGGGGATCGTGTAGATGCGCTTCAAGTGCTTCGCGAGCACCGGCGCACCACCCGACCCCGTCCCGCCGCCCATCCCGGCGACGACGAGGAACGCGTCGACCTCGTGGGTCGGGATCGCGTCGATCGCGCCCTGAACCTCGTCGACGTCCTCCTCGGCGATCTCCGCGCCGAGTTCGTTGTCAGCACCGACGCCGTGCCCTTTGACGCGGCTCTGCCCGATGAGTACCCGGTTCTCCTGCTCGATGTTCTCCAGACCCATCAGGTCTGCCTTCGCGGTGTTCACCGCGATGGCGGCACGGACGATGCCGCTCCCGGTCCGCTCGTCGTATTGGACGAAGCGGTCCACGATCTTCCCGCCTGCCTGACCGAATCCAATCATCGCCAGTTTCATAGGTTGAGGGGGCTCCGTTGGCTTGAGTAGAGAGTGAAGAACGACATAAGGCTTTGGATGGTGAGAATACATATCCTACGCCACGTCGACGCCTGAAAACACGCGACTGCGCCGGGGTAAATCGATTCGTAGGCGGAGATTATAGATAAAATTCCGTGACAAGAACCACCTCTATTTAAGATAACGTGCGCTTACCGGCGCGAGCCGACCCGAGCGTCCCCAGCGACGGCCTGTAGCGACCCCGAGACGGGTTGCGTCGGCGTCACGCCGCCGCGGCTTCCGGTCGGCCTGCGTCGGCGTCTACGCCGAGGTAGTCCGCGAGCGTCCGCATCTCCGCGGGGTCGACGCCGAAGGCGGTGACGTCGTTCTCGTCGACCGTGTTCTGGATCTTCAGCGCCTTCGCCTGCTCGGGTCCGAACGGGAAGAACGGCACCGGGCCGGCGACGGTGAGGCCAGTCCGCATGAACCACATCGGTAACGTCACCATCTTCGGGTGCTTCCCCTCCGCTGCCCACGCGAGCTCCGTCACCTCCCGCATCGTGAGTACCTCCGGGCCGCCAATCTCGTAGATCTCGCCGCGGTGGGTGTCGTCCTCGATCGCGTCGACGACTAGGGGCGCGAAGTCCTCGATCCAGATCGGCTGGAACTCGTTCGTCCCGCCCGCCGGCAGCGGCGCGACGACGCCGGTCGTCAGCTGCTTCGTGAACTCGACGAACTCGCCGCCCTCCCCGAAGATGACCGACGGCCGGAGGATCGTCCACGCCAGGTCCGAATCTCGAACGATCCGCTCGGCCTCGCCCTTCGACCGGATGTACGACGTCAGTCCGTTCGGGTCCGCGCCGAGCGCGCTCTGCTGGACGAGGTGCTCGACCCCGTGGTGCTCGCACGCGTCGACGACGTTCCGCGTCCCCTGCGTGTGCACGAGGTCGTGAGTCAGATTCTTGGGCGGCTTGAACAGTGGGGAGAGCGCGACGAGGTTCACCGCCGCGTCCATCCCCTCGAAGTGCGGTTCGATCGAGTCGTACGCCGTCACGTCCCCCATCGCGGTGTCGACGACGTCCGGGAGGTCGGCGTCGTCCGGGCTGCGCGCGAGCGCGGTGACGTCGTGGCCGCGGTCGGCGAGTTCCGTACAGACGTGCCGTCCCACGTACCCGGTGCCGCCAGCGACGATAACTCTCATATCTCGAATACTATTCGCGGCGAGCGGATAAACCTACGGCCAACGAGACGCCCAGTCTCGCCGGCCCGGGGAGCGAAGCAGGCGCCGGCCGGGGAGGAGGACAGTGCCGGCCGGGGAGCGGAAGCGTAAGGTGGGCGCGCCCGCAACCCCGTCGCATGCTCGTCACGCTCGAAGGCCTCGACGGGAGCGGGAAGACCACCGTCTGGGAGGCGCTACGGGACGTCTACCCGGACGCGGTCTTCACGCGCGAACCGACGGAGTCGTGGTACGGCGACGCCGTCGCCCGCTCCATCGGGGACGACGACGCCGACCCGCTCGCGGAGCTGTTCACCTTCGTCGCGGACCACGCCGACCACCTCTCGCGGGTCGTCCGCCCGGCGCTCGCCGACGGCGACCTGGTCGTCTCGGATCGCTACGTCGACTCGCGCTGCGCGTACCAGGGTGCGTCGCTCGACGGCGTCGTCGACCGTCCAGTGGAGTACATTCGCGGCATCCACCAGCCGTTCACGGTCCAGCCGGACCTGACGATCTATCTCGACGTCGACCCGGAGACGGCCGTCGACCGCTCGGGGTCGACGAACAAGTTCGAGCAGTTCCAGTACCTCTCGGCGGTCCGCGAGAACTACGAGCAACTCCAGGAGTGGATGCCCGAGCGGTTCGTGCGCGTCGACGCGACCCAGTCGCCGGAGGCCGTCCTCGACGAGGTCGAGTTCGTGCTCGAACGCGCGATCGACGCCCACGACCCGGTGACGTCGCGGGGGTACGACCCGCTCGACGCCGGCGACGAGGCCGCCCACGACGACGTCGGCGACGGCCTCGGCGACGGCGTCCGCGACCCCGACGCCTGACTGGAGGTCGACCGCGTTCTCTCGGATGGGCTACGAGTCGAGCGACTCGGGGAGGTCGACCTCCTCGGGCGACGGCATCCAGAAGTAGTCGACCGTGATGCCGAGGACGAGTGGCGCCGCGATCACGACGAGCACGGTCGCGTACCGCGACCCGAGGTCGCCGCCGATGCCGAAGATTCCGGAGAGGACGAGCGTCGACGCGAACAGGACGAACCCACCACCGAGTGCCGCGTAGATCGCACCGCCCCACGCCGTGTCGAGTCGGTTCCTGCAGAGTCGCGTGACGACGGCGGCGAGCGCGGTATGCACCACCACCAGCACGACGATGCCGACGAGCCCGACGGTCGAGACCATACCCGAGCGTGAGGGCTCCGTGAACTAACCCGTGTCGCCACTCGCTCGCCGATCTCGACTCGCGGCCGCCAGCCCGCGGCCCGCCCGCGGCCCACCCGCCACTCACCACTCGGACCCCGACACCGCACGCCAGCCGGCGCTCGAACGCTCCATTCGCCGACCCACCAGGCCGCGAGCAGCGCGCGCAGAACTGCGCGCGCGCTGCGAGCAGGGGAAGGGCAGGGCGCGGTGCGGTGGCGGGGCGGTGCTGTCGCGGTGCGGTGGCGGGGGCGGTCGCTGTCGCGGTGCGGTCGCGGTTCGAGTGCACCCACCGCGAGTGCGCCCAGCGGGCGCACGAGCGGCCTTTTTTCATCAACGTTTTTTCAAGGAGCGGTGCGCCGAAGGCGCACCCGACGCAGAAAAAAGGTTGTCGTCGACCGGAAGTGACTTTTCTTGCGGGCGGGCATGGCTGCGTATGCACCGGGTTATCGGCGAGCGCGACCTCGCGGAGACGCCGTTTTCGGCGGACGAGGCGCGTGCGCTCTATCGGGATATGGTTCGAGCACGGCGGTTCGACGAGCGTGCGTTGGCACTCCAGCGTCGTGGGTGGATGAGTGGGTATCCGCCGTACAAGGGCCAGGAGGCGTCGCAGGTCGGGGCGGCGCACGCGATGGCGGCGGCGGACTGGTTGTTCCCGACGTATCGGTCGAACGGGATGCAGATCGCGCGGGACGTCCCGATGAGTGACGTGCTCCTGTTCCGGCGGGGGTTCCCGGAGTACGAGAGCGGGCACGACGTCCCGAACTTCCCGCAGGCGGTTCCGATCGCGACGCAGATTCCGCACGCTGCGGGCGCGGGGATGGCGATGAACTACCGCGGGGAGGAGGAGAAGGCGGCGCTGTGTTACTTCGGTGACGGCGCGACGTCCGAGGGCGACTTCCACGAGGGCCTGAACTTCGCGGGCGTGTTCGAGGCGCCCGTCGTGTTCTTCTGCGAGAACAACAACTGGGCGATCTCGCTGCCGCGGGAGCGCCAGACGGCGGCGGACTCGATCGCGCAGAAGGCCGACGCGTACGGGATGCTGGGCGGGCAGGTCGACGGGAACGACCCGCTCGCGGTCCGGGAGTTCACGGAGAGCGCGCTGGAGTCCGCGCGCAACGGCGAGCCGGTGCTCGTGGAGAGTCTCACGTACCGGCAGGGCGCGCACACGACGAGCGACGACCCGTCGCGGTACCGCGACGAGGAAGCGGACCTCCCGGAGTGGCGAACCCGCGACCCGCTCGAGCGGTACGAGGAGTACCTCTACGAGCAGGACGCGGTCACCGACGAGTGGATCGAGACGATCTACGAGGAGGCCGACGAGGAACTCGACGACGCGATCGAGCGCGCGGAGAGCGCGGACGCGGAGACGGTCGCGGACGTCTTCGAGCACGTCTACGACGAGATCCCGGACGGTCTCCGCGAGCAGCAGGCGTTCATGGAGGCCTTCGCTGCCGAGCACGACGTGATGGAACTCGACCACTGAGCGAGGGCGGCGGGCGGTCGTGGTCGAGTGCGGTTCGACTTCGGCGGTGCTAGTTCATCGAGATGTAGGTCTTGGTGTCGGCGACGCCGTCGAGTTTCTGCATTTCGCCGGAGACGGTGTGGAGGACGTCGTAGACTTCGGGGGCGTCGACTTCGCTGATGATGTCGTAGTTCCCGGCGACGATGTGGGCGGCGTGGACGGGTTCGAGGTCGCGGATCTGCGCGAGGAGGTCCTCGGACTTGCCGGCGGCGGTCTTGACCATGATGAACGCGTGAACCATCGGTGGTGTGGTACACGGTGGCACGCCAAAAAGGTTCCCCCTCGACCGGGAGACGGCGACGGGGTAACATTATTGAGGGGTCTCCCCGTACGCCATACCATGCGGTTCGTTATCATAGGCGGTGGTCGAGTCGGGCTTCGCACGGCCCGCGTCCTCCGCGAGGAAGGTCACGAGGTGACGCTCGTCGAACGCGACGACCGGAAGGCAAGCCGCGCCCGCGAGCAGGGATTCACGGTCGTCGAGGGCGACGGCTCGCGCGAGGACGTCCTCGAGGAAGCCGGCGTCGTCGACGCCGACGCCGTCGGCGCGCTCACCGGCGACCTCAACGTGAACTTCGCGGCGTGCATGATCGGGAAGCACCACGGTGCCCGCACCATCATGCGGATCGACGAGGACTACCGCGAGAACATCTACCGGAAGTACGCCAAGGACGTCGACGAGATCGTCTACCCCGAGCGACTCGGCGCCATCGGCGCGAAGAACGCCCTGCTCGGCGGCGACATCCGCGCGATCGCCGACATCGCCCAGAACCTCCAGATCGTCGAACTCTCGATCACGACTGAGTCGCCGGTCAAGGGCTACACCATCAGCGAACTCCAGCTCCCCGCGGACGCGACCGTGCTCGCGTTCGGGAAGGAAGGGTCGCCGGTGACGATCCCCGACCCCGACGAGTCGCTCGAACTCGGCGACCGACTCGTCGTCCTCGCGGACTTCGACGTGCTCGGGGACGTCCGGCAGATCGTCGTCGGCGACGCCGGCGGCCGCGCGAAGACCGCACCAGGAGGTGTCTGAGATGCCAGTGACCGCGTACATCATGATCAAGGCGAACACGGGCGAGGCGGATCGACTCAGGGACGACGTCGAGGCCATCGACGGCGTCGAGCACGCGTACATCGTCGCGGGCGACGTCGACCTCATCGCGAAGGTCAGCGTCGACTCTCCGGGCGAGGTCAAGGACGTCGCCGCGACGAAGATACAGGGTATCGCGGGCGTGGAGGACACGCAGACGTACATCGCGATGGACTGACCGAGCGCGACCGTCAGCCACACGTTTTGGGCCGTCTCCGCGAACGACCTACAGCGGCGTGCCGCTTCGGTCGCTCCCACCGTCGTCGCCGGCGGTGTTCTGGGAGGCCTGCGAGCGCAGTTCCGCGGCGACGCCGACGTAGTCGTACCCGGGGATGAGTCCCTGGACCCACGTTCCTTCGACGTACTCGGCGAGTGCCTTCGCGTCCGCGACGCCCTCGCTCGCGTCCCAGGATTCGTAGGATAGCGTCACGGTGACGACGTCGGTGTCCCGTTCGACGACGGGGTCGTCGCCGTAGCTCGTCTTCGCGACGTCGAACGCGTCCTCGAGACGCCGTTCGAGCGTCTCGAACCAGCCGTCCTCGACGACGGCCGCGACGTCGTCGGGGTCGGCGACGGTCGCCGAGAGCGTCGGCACGGGGACGACCACCGCGAACGCCGCCGCCTTCTCCGAGTCGACGGGCGTCGCGGTGACTGTGACGTCGAACGCGGTCGAATCCAGCCGGTACGCGTCGCCGTCGCCCGCGACCGCCTCCTCGAGGTCGACCGCCTCGTGGCGTTCGAACGCCTCGTGGCGCTCGAACGCCTCGGCGACGGCGGCCGGCACTGTCGCGTCGTCGGTGTCTGTCATCGATGCCGCGTACGGGCTGCGGCCGAAAGGAGGTTGCGTTCGGGACCCGGCACTGCCGGGCTCGGCGAGCGCTCGCCCGCGGTCACACCGAGTCGAGGTGGGCCGCGGTCACCGCGAGTCGAGGACTTCCCGGAGCGCACCCGCGACCTCCTCGAAGTCCTTGAGCGTGAGGCCGTCCGTGGTGACGAACACGCCGCCGCGGTCGACGGCGACGCGGACGAGGAACCCGTTCTCGAAGACGCGGATCGTGTACTCGTGCGCGCCGAGCTCGGAGCCAGCGTACGCGGACTGCGTGGTCTCCCACTCGCGCCACTCGTGACCGACGAACGTCCCCAGGTCGGCGTCGCGCTCCAGGTCCCCGCGGAGGTACAGTTGCTCGTAGTCGTCCCGCGAGAAGTACGTCACCGAGCGGAGACTGTCGCCGACCGCGGTCCGCGCGGCGGTCACCACCTGGTCCGCGACGTCGTCGTCGAGCAGGGTCGTCATATCGACCCCATCCAGCTACACGGACAAAAACCACCCGCCGCGTGGCCGCACTCGCCGCAGTTGCCGTACTCGCTGCGTTCGTCCGTCTGGTTGCCACCACCAGGGAATCGAAGCATTCGGCCGGTGAGACCCCCGACCGAGAGATTTACTTGCATTCGGCGAACATGTCCACGTGGTCTTCGAGGATTCGGGGGCCCAGTCGTCGACCGATTCAGGCACAGGTCGTCGACTGCGGGCGGTCACCCCTGCCATGCCCACTTCGGGTGGCCGCCAAGACGATTCGACGAGCGACCGCCACGGCGAGCACCGAACGCGCCGACGGGACCTCGAACGCGGTGACCTCGCTACGACCGGAACCGTTTTCTGCGCGTCGCGTGCGTCCCTCACGCATGGTTCTCGACCTGTTCGTCGCCGCCGGCCTCGGCGTGATGCTCGTCGCCGTCGTTCAGACGGGCACGGCGCCGATGCCGACTGCAGAGCCCGTGCCGCACGTCCTCGGGGCGACGACCGCCGCCGCGACCGTCGCGTACTCGATCGGGAGTTTCGGGACCCTCCGCGGGTACGCGCTCCTCGCCGCCGCCGCGGTCGTCGCCTTCCTCGCGGTCGCGCTCCGAACGCCCCCCGCGACCTCGGCCGCCTGACCGACCAATCGACCGGCTTCGAGCGCACTCGCCGGCGAGCGACCCGTTCGGGACACGAAGTCGATTCAGGCGGGCGATTCACGTCACGTTTCCACGCGAAACAGGGTCATAACGATACCCGCCCGCTGCCATCGTCCTCGCGTCATGCCACGACACTTCGAGTGCATCGTCGACGGCTGCGACGCCGTCATCGAAGCCGACACCGACGACGCGATCGTCGAACAGGCACAGGCGCACGCCCGCGAGAACCACCCGGACCTCGAGATGGACGACGAGATGGAGCGACGCATCCGCTCGGAGATCACGACGATCTGACGATTGCCGCCGCGACCGATTCGATCACGCAATCGCTTCTCGGTTCCTAGCGGCCGACGCCGAGGACGTCGTAGGCGTCGGCGAGCATGAACGCGGTGTACCACTTCGAGACGCGAGCGAGCGCGTTCGTGATGTGCAGGCCGGCGAGGAGGAGGAGCGCGCCGAGGGCGGCGACGACGACGGCCTCTGCGAGCGTGGATACGCGCCACGCGCCGAGCGTCCACACTGCCTCGAACCCGACGAGGAGCGTGTCCCACGCGACGTACAGCGTCGGATGCAGCTCCACGGGCCGGTCGCTCACCACGCCGACGTACAGTCCCGGTTCGTGGTAGTAGAGTGGGACGAGCAGCATGCTGACGCCCGTCGCGATCACGCCCGTTCCGACGACGAGCGTCGCCAGGCCGAGGGCGAACTTCGTCGGCAGGTAGACGACGGTCTTCCACGTCCCGACGTCCGTCGCGAGCGCGACGGCGCGCTCCGTGATCGACGCGTCCGCGTCGAACGCGCGAGCCTCGACGTCCAGGTCGAGCAGGAACGCCGCGAGCGCTCGCTCCAGCGAACCGAGGCCGAGTGCGACGACGAGCACGCCGAGCAGGAGCGGGACGCCGACGAGCACGACGGCGAGTCCGACGCCGAGACCGACGCCGAGCGCGACGAACAGGAGGTACGCGAACCCGAGCGGGAGCGACAGCGAGAGGTAGAGGAGGTTCAGGTACGTCTGTTGTCGCACCGGCACGGCGAGGAACGCCCCGGCGTACTCGCGGACCCGAGCGGACGCCATCGCGACCATTCGTATATAACGCAGCCCGGAGTTCGAGCATAAACGTTCGGGTCGAGTTGCCGACGCGACAACTCGACGCGGGGATACGTGGAGGTCCGGTCGCGACGTCGACGCGGTGTGGAACGCACGACCACCTCGGTCGACGCAGGCGACGGCACTTGCGACGTAGCCGCCGGCACTTGCGACGCAGCCGACGCAGCCGCCGGCGCTCGCGACCCGGACGCTTTTGTCGTCGGTCCAAGTAGTCGCGTAACGATGCCCGAGGAGGCCGAAGTCGACGACGTCGTCGACCTCCTCAGCGACGGCTACGCGTGGCGCATCCTCGTCCAGACGCGGAACGAGGCGAAGTCCGTGGACGCCCTCAGCGACGCGTGCGACGCCGACCCGTCGACGATCTACCGGCGCGTCGAACGCCTCCAGGAGGCGGACTTGCTGACGGACGATCAGGTACTGGACCCTGACGGTCACCACTACAAGGTGTACGCCGCGAACCTCGACGCCGTCCACGTCTACCTCGAAGAACACGGGTTCGACGTCGAGGTCGACCGTCGCGAAGCACCGAGCGACCGCTTCACGCGACTCTACGAGGGATTCAAATGACGCCCGACGCCGCACTCCCCGTCGTCGCCATCGGGCCGGGCACGCCGCTCCAGACGACGCCGGGCGGCGACGTGGGCGCCGCGCCACTCCAGACGACGACGGGCGGCGACCCCGTCGTGGTCGTGCTCGCGCTCGCCGCGCTGTTCGTCGCGACCGCGCTCTCGCTGTACCTCGCCGCTCGCCTCTACCGCGGGTACCGGGACGGCGGCGAACCCGGGATGGCGGTGCTCGGCGTCGGCCTCGTCCTCCTGACGACCGTCCCGATGACGCTCCGGGTCGCGCTCGCGACCACGCCCGGCGTCTCCGGAACGACCCGCATCCTCGCCGTGACCGCGAGCCAGCTCGCCGGCTTGCTTCTCATCCTGGGGGTGGTCTACGGTGGACGATGAAGCGTACGGCCGCCTCCGGGCGGCCGTTTCCGCCTGGATGGAGGTGGTCTACGGTGGACGATGAAGCGTACGGCCGCCTCCGGGCGGCCGTTTCCGCCTGGATGGAGGTGGTCTATGGCGGGCGTTGACGTCGCGACGCTGGCGGCGCTCTCCGCGGCCGCGACTGCGCTCGCGGGCAGCGTCGTCGCCGGGCTCGCGTACCGCGGCGGCCGACGGAACGACAGCGCGGCTATGCGCTACCTCGCCGTCGGCATCGCGTGCATCGCCGTCCTTCCCGGCGTCCTCGTCTACGGCCTCACGCCACTCCTCGCGCTCTCGGACGCGATGGTACTCCTCGCGGTGATGCTCTCGAACGTCGCCGGCCTGCTCGCGATCCTCTACTCGCTCGAGGGCACCTGAGAGCGACCCGCCGCTCCGCCTACTCGAGCGTCTCCAGCCGCACGTCGCCGGTCCGCGTCTCGAATCGCAGCAGCGGCCCGCCGCCGCCGAGCGTCCCCGACGCCGACGTCTCGCCGACCGACGCGTCGTCGAGCGCCAGATTGCCGACCGCGACGTCGCCGGTGTTCGTCGACGCCCGCACGTCCGCGTCCATGCCCGCGCCGATAGCCGCGGAGACGTCCCCGGTACTCGTCTCGACAGTCGTGTCGCCGTCTATCGAGGGAATCTCCACGTCGACGTCGCCCGTACTCGACTCCGCGCCATCGAACCCGTCGACGTCACCGACGACGACGTCGCCCGTGCTCGTCTCCGCACGAGCCGTGCCCGACACCGACCGAAGCGTCACGTCGCCCGTCGACGTCCTCGCTCGAACGTCCCCGCGAACGTCCTCGACGTCCACGTCACCGACGTCCGTTCGCACCCGCGTCACCGCGAGCGACCGCGGCACCACGACGTCCAGATCCAGCGACGGCTGCCCTGACAACCCGCTGTCGCCCGTCCACTCGCCACGCAACCGCACGCGGTCGCTCGGGCGCTCCACGCGGAACTCGAGCTTCGACAGGTCCGCGTTCACCGAACTCGACTGCTTCACCACGTCCACGCGAACGTCATCGCGGTCCGCGGACCGAACCGAGACGTCGCCGACGTCCACGACCGCCGACAGCGCGCTCACGCCCTCGACGCCGACGCTACGACTCGACTCCTGACGCTTCCCGACGAACGGCGTCAACCCGCTACAGCCAGCGAGCGCCGCCGCAAGCGCCGTTCCCGTCCCCGCGAGCAGCCGCCGTCTGGAGAGCATTCGTTCCATATCCAACCGAACGGACGACACATACTTCAACCGGTCTTCACGACTGACGAGCGAACAACTCGCCCGAAGACTTAAATACACCTTCCGACACCGCTCGCGACGGCGATGCGAGGGGAGGGATTCGAACCCACGAACTCCTACGAGAGCGGATCTTAAGTCCGCCGCCTTTGGCCTGGCTCAGCCACCCTCGCGCACCCTCGGCTACCGGCGCGGATGCCAAGTCGGTTTCGCTTGCCCCGGCGCCCAACCGCCGCGCTTATGAAAGCATACTGATTAGACGTGGTCGATGCCCTCCGAGACGCCGTTCGTCGACCGTCGAGACGACACGCTCGATACCGACCAGATCCTCCTCGAAGCCGTCAGGCTCGCGAAACTCGTCGGGCTGTTCGTCGCCATCGCCGTCGTCCCGTTCGTCTTCGCGCTCCTCCTCGGCCCCTCCGGGATCGGCTTCGTCTTCGGGGTCGTCGGCCAGTTCGTCCTCGCCGTCGGCACCGGGATCGTCCTCATGTACGTGATCGCGCGCGCCATCGCCATCGCGACCGGCGGCACCGACGAACACGACCGTCGCGATCACCGCGACCGCCACGATCGCGGCGACGACCACCCTCGTCGCGCCGACGCCGCGAACGCCCGGAACGACCGCGCCGATCGCGACGGCAGGGAGGGCGACTCGAGCGCCGACGACACCGACGAGCCGTCGCCACGCGCCGACGACACCGACGAGCCGTCGCCACGCGCCGACGAAACGACGGAACAATCCGACGACGAACCGACGGTCGACGGGTCGAACCCGCCCGCAGACCGCGGAGACGACGGTAGCGGCGAGGAGTAACCGCGATTGCGCCCGTGGCCAGCATGATCGTCCCGCAGAACGAACGAGAACCACTTGATAACTTATGAGTAGTATCTATTTAAGTTCTCAGGGCTCCTCTTGGTAGGTGTACAACTCCCTTTCTCGCATCCGTCCACCGTCTGGGAACTGCGCGAGTCGGTTTGGTACAGAGCAATCACAATGCCCACATTCGAGCACACGATCGAGATCGCAGCGCCCATCGACCAAGTCTTCGCGTTCAACGACGACCCCAAGAACTGGCTCCGGACGAACCCCAGCCTCGTCTCCGTCGACGTCGGCGAGGAGACCGACGACGGCATCTGGATGGACACCACGTACAGGATGCTCGGTATGGAACTCGACGGCGGCCTCACCCTGCGCCGCGTCGAACCCACCGAACACATCATGACGTTCGAGAACGGCGGGATGAGCGGCGACATCCACTTCGAGTACGCCGAGACGCCCAGCGGGACGACCGTCGTCCAGCGCGCCGACTACGAGTTCGGCGACCGGCTCCGGGACCGCATCGTGGCACCCGTCGCCAAGCGGTACAACAAGCGCCAGTTCTCGCAGAGCCTCGAACTCACGAAGGACCTCGTCGAGGCCGAAGCGAAGGTCGCGGCCTGACGCTCCACGCTCGGAGCTCTCTCCTCGAATCGGTTTCTCCTTATAGCGCTCGACAGCGCTCCTTCTGCCGTCGGCCGACCCCCTCGAGCGAGCGCTCTACCAGTCCACGCTGAGCGTCCCGTCGCCGTGGGGGTCGGGCGCGATCTCCTCGTCGGTGCGGCGGTCGACGACGTGGATGATCCCCTGGTCTTTCTTCGCGGGACACGCCTCGGCCGCGGCGACGTTGTGCTCCAGGTCCGCCTCGTCGAAGAAGTACGCGCGCGGGGTCCCGAGGCCGGTGTCGATGCTGAGCTCCCAGTTCGTCGACTTCTCCGCGCACTTCCCCGCGCCGAAGCACTTGTTCGCCTCGAAGATGAGCTTGTACGGTGCCTCCTCGACGGGTGGCGCGTTCGCCTCCCCGATCTCGCTCGCTGCGTGCGCGTCCGCGTCATCCCCGGTGCCCTCGGCGTCCGGAGCGTCCGCGGCATCCGTAGCGTCCGCGGCGTCCTCGGCGTCACTCATGTGCCTCACTCGGGACTCGGCCACCTTTCGGTTGTCGGTATCCCACTGCCCCGAACCGACCCCTGAGCCGTGGCACGCAGTCGCAAGCAACGTGGCTTTTCGCCGCAATCGCCGACTCTCGGATGGACATGGCACGACACGACTTCGGGTGGCTCGGCTGGTTCTCCCTCGCGGGCGTCCTCAGCCTCGGGCCGCTCCTCCTGGTGGACGTCTACGTCGCCGACGTCTGGCCGTACTCGCAGTACTGGACGTTCCTCGTCCTCGTGCTCTCGGCCATCGGTACGGTCGCGCTGTACTACGGGAACGACCCGAGCGACGGCCTCAGCAGGGAGAGCACGACCTGACGCCACCCCTGACCGCGTCCCCATCCGCTACGCAGGGAGAGCAGTCGCGTCGCTTCCGGCGATCGAGAACGTCGCCAGCGGGAAGTCCGCACACCGCTGGGGTTACGAGAAACCGAATGCGTGGTCGGCTGCGGGTCCGCCGTCAGGCGTCGGCGGTCGTCAGGTCGAGGTGGTCGACGTCGTCGTGGATCGTGACGGACTCGATGCCGGCCTCTTCCTGGGGCTTGTCGCGGCCGTCCGTCGGGAGCGACCCGAGTTCCTCGACGACGTCCATCCCGTCGGTGACTTTCCCGAAGACGGCGTGCTTGCCGTCGAGGTGGGGCTGGGCGTCCAGGGTGATGAAGAACTGGCTGCCGTTCGTGTCGGGGCCGGCGTTCGCCATCGAGAGGACGCCCGGGCCGTCGTGGGAGAGCTCGTCGTCGAACTCGTCGTCGAACTGGTAGCCGGGGCCGCCGCGACCGGTGCCCTCGGGGTCGCCGCCCTGGATCATGAAGTCGGGGATGATGCGGTGGAAGTCCGCGCCGGCGTACAGCGAGTCGCCGCGGATCTCGCTCGTGTCGGGGTCCTCCCACGTCGTCGAAAGCGGCGACGGCTCGAAGTCAGCGGCCGGATCCTGGAGCGCGAGGCCGACGAAGTTCGAGACCGTTCGCGGGACCTTCTTCTCGTAGAGTTCGACGTCGACGTCGCCGTGTGTCGTGTGGATGGTTGCAGCTATCGTCATACCAGAAGGGAGGTGTCCCTTCGGGATAACGTTGCCCCATCTGGCTCACCAGCATCCGGCGGCCTCTTGGCCGGTGGTTCCGGTCGGGAGGGCGTGGTTCCATCTGGCTCACCAGCATCCGGCGGCCTCCGGGTCGGCGGTTCCGGTCGGCGGTGCCGTTTCCGACCTGTCCTTCGTCGGGGTGAGATTCAAGACTGCGCCCGTCGAACGTTCGCGTAATCGATGACGCGTTCCGCTCGTCACCGTCGCGAGGACGTCGCGCTCGCTCGGCTCCCGTCGGGCGTCCGCGTCGCGACGACGGTGCACGTGTACGAGGGCCCGGAGGCGGGGCCGACGGTGTACGTGCAGGCCGCTCAGCACGGCCGCGAGGTGAACGGGACGGAGGTGCTGCGGCGCGTTCACGACGAACTCCCGCTCTCGGAGCTGTCGGGGCGCGTGATCGCGGTCCCGGTCGCGAACCCGGTGACGTTCGACCGCGTCGGGTACACTGCGCCGGCGTCGCTGGACGCGGTGAACTCGAACATGAATCGGGTATGGCCGGGTGACGCCGAGGGGTCACTACACGAGCGCATGGCGGCGCGCCTCTGGGAGTTCGTCGCAGACGCGGACGCGGTCGTCGACCTCCACACGGGGAGCCCGGACTTGCTCTCGCACGTCGTCTACCCGCACGAGGATCGGGAAGCGCGAGCGCTCGCGGAGGCGTTCGGGACCGACCTCCTCCTCGGCGAGCGCCGCGGCGACGACGCGCCCGACGAGTGGCATCGCCGCGACTTCGACGGCAAGTTACGAGTCGCCGCCGCTCGCGAGGGCATCCCCGCCATCACGCCCGAACTCGCGCACTCCCGCCAGATAGTCGAGCCGGCGGTCGAGGCCGGGGTTCGAGGCGTCCTGAACGTCTGCCGGCACGTCGGCGTCCTCGACGGCCAGCCGATCACGACCGACCCCGTCGTCGCCCGCAACCACCTCGGCAGAGTGGACGCCACCGACAGCGGCCTCTTCCGCCCGAACCCCGCGCTCGAACTCGGCGAGCGCGTCGCCCCAGGCGACGACGTCGGCACCGTCTACGATCCGACGACGTACGAGGTCCTGCAGCGCCCGACGTTCGACCGCGACGGATTGCTGTACGCCATCACGCGCGAAGCCACGGTGAAGGCCGGGGACCGACTTGCGAGTGTGGCGATCACCGACTGACAAGCGTACGGCGACCGTGAGGTCGGCGTTTCCAATACTGACTGACAAGCGTACGGCGACCGTGAGGTCGCCGTTTCTGTCGCCGTCTGGGGAGAGGAGCGTCGTGGTCGTCGACTGTCTGGATCGCGTGCGTTCGTCGTCGACCGGTGGCTCTATTTCCCCGTGCCGAGTGCTCTCGTTTCCATGTCCGACGAGGACTCCGGCACCGGCTGGGAGGGCGCGTACGCGAGCAACGACGAGGTCGGCTGGGACACTGGCGATCCGCAGCCGGTCGTCAAGGCGCTCGTGGCGAGCGACGCGATCGCGAATCCGGTCCTCGACGTCGGCTGTGGACTCGGCACGGAGTCGTGCTTCCTCGCGAGCGAGGGGTACGACGTCCTCGGGGTCGACGTCGCGCCGACGGCCGTCGAGCGCGCCCTCGCCCGCGCCACCGAGCGCGGCCTCGACGACCGCGTGGAGTTCGCGGTCGGCGACGCGCTCGAGTTCGGGACGACCGGGGGCGTCGTCGACGCGAACGAGGCCGCGACGGTTCTGGACGTCGGCGTCTTCCACGCGCTCGGCGGCCCGGACAGCGATCACGACGACGGCCGGAGCGCCTACGCCGACGCGCTCGCTCGCGTCCTCGAACCCGGCGGGCGCGCGTTCGTCCTCTCGTTCGCTCCCGGTGCGCCAGAGGACTGGCCGCCGGACCTGATCTCGCGGCGCGACGTCCGTGACGCATTCGACGCCGACGGAACCGACGGTGACGGTTCGGACGGCGACTGGCGCGTCGTCGAGTTCCGGGACGAGACGTTCGTCTCCCGCGGCGGCGAGGTCCCCGCGCTACTCTCGGTACTTGAACGGAAACGGGGTCCCTAGAACCACCCCCAAGCGTTGTTTCCACCGGTAATTCGGTGACTTAGCCGTTAGAACGAGAGTGCGAATGTATCAGAGCCGTTAAGATGCCTGATGGAACGGTTGAGCCATGAAGTTCGCCGACCGAGAACGAGTATACGGGCTAGATGAGTATTACTGGGGTACAGAGCCAAACGGGATGGCCGAGAAGACGACGGAGATTGCTTCACAGGCTAATTCTGGCATCACGGCGATTGACGTTGGAGCCGGTGAGGGACGGGACGCGGTGTTTTTTGCTGAACAAGGATGGAACGTGTATGCGTTGGAGGTTTCTCCCAACGGCCTGGCGAAGGCCGAGCGTCTTGCCAACGAGCGAGAGGTCCCCCTCCAGACGATCGAAGCTGATGCAAACGACGCCACCTTCCCCGAGGCGGTTGATGTAGTTTATTCGGCCGGTGCGATTCAATATATTCGACCTGAGAACCGGGATCGACAGTTCGATCACTTTAAACAGAAAACGACTGCCGACGGGATTCACGCAATGTTCGCTTTCGTGGACCATCCCGACGTTCCGACGGCACCGGACTGGACGGAACGCGAGTATTTCTACGCCCGAGGCGAGTTGATGGAATACTATCGTGACTGGGAGGTCATCGAATCTGAGGAGATAATCTTCGACGACAACTCGGGGGGTGAACCCCACCGACACGCAGCAGAGATACTGTTCGCCCGGAAACCGAACTAACCCGTCAATCTATCCTTCCACCTGCCCCATCTGTTACACGTGGATGCTGTATCTACCGATTCACGTCGTGAGGACTGGTGGAGGCTGTGAATCGTTTTGTTCTGGTCTTCGGGAGTGCTGGACCGGGACGTTCAGAAGTCCCGCAGGTCCTCGAGGACCGCCTGCGCGCTGCCGTCGTCGACCGCCGCGCGTGCCTCGTCGATACCATTCTGGATGCTGTCGACGTCGTCGCGAGCGTACATCCGGAGTGCGGCGTTGAGCGCGACGGCGTCCGCGAACGCGTCGTCGCGCTCGCCGGCGAGCACCGCCTCGGTGATCGCGGCGGATTCCTCGGCGACGTCCTCGACCTGGAGGTCCTCCTCCTCGACGTCCATCCCGTACTCGGCGGTCTCGATCTCGTAGTCCGAGAGGTCGTCGCCCTCGCGACGCCACTCGGCGACCTTCGTGTAGCCGGGGCGGACGTCGTCGTAGCCCTCCATCCCCTGGAACATCACGACCTTCGAGACGTCGCTCTGCTCGCTCGCCTGGAACGTCTCGCAGACCTTCTTCGCGAACGCGAGGTGGTAGAACGACCCGAGGTGGACGTCCGCGTTCGCGGGGTTCGCGAGCGTCTCGACGGTGTTCACGAACGTCCGGACGCCCATGTTGTCGCGGCGCTCGAAGAGGTCGTCGATGCCGGGTGCGAACGCTGGCTGGTAGTAGAACCCGAACCCGGTCGAGTCGACCATCTCCGCGGACTCCTCGGGCTCGAGTTCGGTGCGGACGTCGAGTTCGTCGAGGACGTGCTTGTACGCGTCCTGCTTCTGCGTCGGCACCCTATCGCCACTGTGGGCGACGACGGGCGTGCCCGCGGCGGCGGCGACGACGCCGGCGGCGACGCCGAAGATCATCGACCGGCCCTTGCCGTCGTAGTTCGCACCGCAGTCCACGGGGTCGCAGTCGGGTTCGGCGGTCTCGACGGTCTCCTCGCGCATCACGTCGACGTACGCGCCGAGTTCTTCGGGATTGTTGCGCTTCCAGCGGTTCGCGAGCCAGAACGCGCCGAGCGTCGTCGGGTCGGGTTGGTCCGCGAGGATGCGCTGGAACGCCTCTCGCGCCTGGTCGCGGGTCATGTCCTCCGCGGACTTGTGTCCGGACCCGACGACTTCCGTCATCAGTCGCTTCAACGGCCACTCGCCGAACCGCTGCTCGCCTGTTGCCATGCACGGGGGTTGGGACGGTCCGCGCAAAAGCGTCTCGGAAGTCCTGAGTGCTCGGACACGGTCGAGAAACCGGGAATCCCAAGAGGGATCGAGTACGTACCGTATCGTATGACCGACGCCGTCGACGCCGTCCTCTTCGACCTCGACGACACGCTCTGTGAGTACCGGCGGACGAGCGCGGACCTCCTCCGGGCGAGCTTCGAGGCGGTCGGCGTCGAGCCGTTCTTCGACGTGCAGGAGTACTACGACGCCTACGAGCGCGTGGTGAACGACGACGACGAGCACGACGGGATGCGCGAGCTCCGCGAGATATGTTTCGCGAACCTCGCCGACGAGTACGGGCGCTCTCGGGACCTCGCGTACGAGATGGCGGACCACTTCGCGGAGGCGCGCGACCACACGAACGTCGACCCGCTGCCGGGCGCGCAGGCGGCCGTGGAGGCACTCGCCGAGGACCACGCGCTTGGCGTGGTGACGAACGGCGCGCCGGAGATGCAACGCCGGAAGCTCTCCGCGCTCGAGTTCTCGGACACGTTCCAGACCGTCGTCTTTGCGGGCTACGACGCACCCGCGAAGCCCGAGCCAGACGCGTACTACGCCGCACTCGACGATCTCGGGACGACTGCGGACCGCGCGGTCCACGTCGGGAACTCCCTCCAGACCGACGTTCCCGGCGCGCACGCCGCGGGCGTCCGCTCCGCGTGGCTCCACGACGGCACCACCGAACCCGACCCGGAACCGCACTTCACCGTCGAACGACTGGACGAACTCGCGACACCGCCGTGGCGGAACTGACTGCTATAGCATACGGCGGCCTCCAGGCCGCCGTTTCCGGTCGGTACTGACTCGTGTAGCATACGGCGGCCTCCAGGCCGCCGGTTCGGGTGGATACTGACCGCTACTCGACGTCGACCGTGATTCGCTGGCGGTCGTCGGCCATCGCTCGGAGGCGTTCGATGCGGTCGTCCATCGATGGGTGCGTCGCGAGCAGTTCCGTGAGGGCGTCCTCTTCGCCGTGGACGAATAGCGAACTCCAGAGGCCGCGGTAGGGGTCGCTGGCGCGCTGGATGCGTCGGAGGCCGCGGGCGAGCGCGAGCGGGTCGCCGGTGACGTCGACGGCGCGGTCGTCGGCGGCGAGTTCGCGGCGGCGGGAGTGTGCGCGGAGTGCGAGCGTGAACGCGAGGAGTGCGAGGACGACGAGCTGGCCGACGCGGTAGTGCGTACGCTGGAGGTGGACGCGGAACGGCTCGGGTTGCTGGCCGGCGAGGTAGGTCGCCGTTCTGGACAGTCCGGCGAACAGGAAGCCGACGGGGAGAATGGCGAGGAACGCGATGCCGGCGACGGTCTGGAGGACGCTCGCGGCGAGGGTCTGGACGAGGCCGTCGTACCCCTCGAGGTGCGCGAGTTCGTGCGCGAGGATGGCGTCGAGTTCCTCAGGGCGAAGGATGCGCGGGAGGCGGTGGTCGAGGACGACGACGCCGCCGCCGCGTGCGCCGACGGCGAGCGCGTTCGGTGCGTCGAGCGCCGCGACGTACACCGACGGCGCCCGGACGTCCATGCGGTCGGCGATCGCCTCTAGGCGCTCGTGGAGCCGTGGCGCGGTCGCGCGCGGCACCGGTCGTGCGTCGAGCGCCCCGAGGATGCGCGTCGGGCCGGCGCGATAGCTCAGGTACCCGAACGCGAGGCCGCTCGCGACGACCGCGGCGACGAGCACCCCCGGTGCTGGCGGGTCCGCGAGCACCACGGTTGCGACGTTCGCGAGGACGACCGCGATCGCGACGTAGAACAGGAAGGAGAGCACGCCCGTCAGGACGAGCAGCGCGCGACGGGCCCCGTCGGTCATGGTCGAGGGTAGGCGACGGCCGACCAAAACGTCACCGGGGTCGCCCCTCTCGTCGTCCGCGTCACCGAGTCGTCGGGCAGTCGCTCGACCGTACGCCACTGCACTCAGTCGTCGTCGGTGTGGACGCCGGTGACGGTGCCGACGCCCTTGCTCTGGCCCTCGCGGAACACGAACCGCTGGCCCGCCTCGACGAGGTACGGACGGAACTTGAACCGGACTCGCGTGTTCCCCTTGTCGCCGGGAAGCAACTGGCCGCCTTCGGGGTGGAACACCGCGGCTTCGCTGATGGTCTCCAGGTGGACGACCGGCTCGTAGCCGTCGCCGATCCTGGTCGGGTGATTCAGCACCATTACTTCGGCTTCGAACTCGCGGACCGGCTTCGGGTCGCTGTCCGCGGGCACGAGCACCATCCCGCGCTCGATGTCGGCCTCGTCGACGCCCTTGAGTGCGATGCCGACGATGCGCCCGGCCTTGGCCTCGTCGACGCGATGGTAGTGCATCTCGATGCTGCGAGCCTCGACCTCGCGGAACGAGCCGTCGGGCATCGGCCCGAGCAGGAGTTCGTCGCCGGCCTCGACCTCGCCGCGCATGATGGTGCCGGAGGCGACCGCGCCCACTCCGGTCACGGAGTAGGTGCGGTCGATGTACATCCGGAAGTCGCCGTCGTCGCCCGCGGTCTTCGGGAGGCGACGGAACACCTCGTCGAGCGCGTCCAGTCCGCGCCCCTCGACGGAACTCGTCACGAACACGGGGACGACGCCGTCGCCGACCTCGTCGACGGCCGCGTCGACGCCGTGACGACCGATCCGGAGCGGCGTCTTCCCGACGTCCCGCAGGAGCGTCTCGACCTCGCGCTCGACCGCCGCGAGGCGCTCCTCGGAGACGAGGTCGGCCTTCGTGATAGCGACCATCGTCGGGAGCTCGGTCGCGAGCAGGACGCCGAGGTGCTCGCGGGTCGTCTTCGTCGGCCCGTCGTCGGCCGCGACCGTCAGCAGGCCGTAGTCGAGCTTCTGGCCGACGAGGCCGCGGATCGTCGTCCGCAGCCACGGCTCGTGCCCGACGGTGTCGACGAACGACACGAGCTTCTCGGACTCGTCGACGACGCGCGCCCGGTCGGTCTTCCGGTGCGGGTTCTGCATCCGAACGGGCTCGTCGTCGCCGTCGAACCCGTAGACGGCGTAGGAGAGGTCAGCGGAGAGACCGCGCTCGACCTCGTGGGGCTTCACGTCGAGGTACGAGCGCGTGGCGCCCTCGCCGTCGTCCGCCTCGCCCGTGACGAGGGACCCGACGAGCGTCGACTTCCCGTGGTCGACGTGGCCCGCGGTCCCGACGACGATGTGCTCGTCGTCCGTCTCGAGGACCGCGCCCTCCTGGATCGTCGCGACGCCGACGATGCCGTCGGCGCTGTCGTCGTCGTCCGTCGCCGATCCGCTGCCCGCTTGTGCGCCCGCAACGTCGACGTCCGTACCGGCGCGTGCACCAGCATCGTCGACGCTCCACGTCTGCACCTCGTCGATGTGCGCGCCCGCCTCCTCGGCGAGCAGACTCAGGACGTCCATGGACTCCGAGAACTCCGCGGGCGGGACGCCCGCGAGTCCGCCGTCGTCGGTGACGCCGACGACGTACGTCGCTTCGCCGTCGCCCGAGAGGACGCGATGCCGGAGCTGCGCCGCGAGGGACTCCCGGCGGCCGTCAGAGAGGTGGAGGTCCTTCCGGAGTCGCTCCTTGAACTCGACGCTCCCACCCTCGCGCTCGCCGCGGTCGAGGGCGCGCTGCAACACGGCCCTGTCAGGGCTCATATCGCGTCGTTAGTGAGAGACTCGCATAAGGCTTCCCGTCACACGGGTGCGTTTGGCACACCAGCGTCTCGATTGCTCGGGTGGACACCGTGTGCGTGCTATCAGGCGTCGTCGGCGACGGCGTCGGCGTCCGCGCGAGCGTCCGCGACCGGCTCGACGTCCGCGACTTCGATGCGAGCACCGCCGTCTTCGCTCTCGGTCGCCCCGACCCGCCACTCGTGCGCGTCGGCGATCTCCGCGACGATCGCGAGCCCGAACCCGGTCCCGTCCGGGCTGTTCGTCACGCCGGACTCGAACACCGCCTCGCGCTCGCCCTCGGGGATGCCGGGACCGTCGTCGGCGACGTAGAATCCGGTCTCGTCCTCGAGCGCACCCACAGTCACCGTCACCGACCCGTCCGCAGTCCCGTGCTCGACCGCGTTCCTGAAGCAGTTCTCGAGCAGGCGCTTGAGTCGGTTCTCGTCGGCGCGGACGTGCGCGTCGTCGTCGAGGACGAACGACGCGTCGCCGGTGTCGACGACCGTCCACGCGGCGCTCGCGACCGACGAGAGGAAGACCCCGTCCGGGTCGACGACCGTACTCCCCTCGCGAGCGAGCGCGAGGACGTCCGT
Organism: Halorubellus sp. JP-L1; assembly: GCF_011440375.1. Taxonomy (NCBI): domain Archaea; kingdom Methanobacteriati; phylum Methanobacteriota; class Halobacteria; order Halobacteriales; family Halorubellaceae; genus Halorubellus; species Halorubellus sp. JP-L1. The sequence goes on along the minus strand of NZ_JAAOIR010000001.1, from coordinate 1,478,374 downwards.
GACGAGCGTCGACATCCGATCGAGGGCCTCGCTCGCGCTCTCGAGGTGCTCGTCGTCGCCGGTCTCACGCGCCATCTCCAGGTTCCCCTCCGCGACCGCGAGCGGGTTCTTGAGGTCGTGACTGACGACGCTCGCGAACTGCTCCAGGCGCTCGTTCGTCCGCTCTAACTGGCGCTCGTGACGCTTGCGTTCGGTGACGTCCCGGGCCGCGCCCATGAACGCCGGCTCGCCGTCGTACGTGATCTGCGCGGTCGACAGCGCCATGTGCCGGACCGTCCCGTCCTTCCTGACGATGCGAGCCTCGCGAACGACCGGGCCGTCCTCGGCGCCTCGCGCCGACTCCTTGACGTTCTCGCGGTCGTCCTCGTGGACGAGCGACCACAGGTCCATCTCGTACAGGTCCGCCTTCGCGTACCCCGTGAGTTCGGCGACGCGGTCGTTCACGAACTGGAACGACGACCCCTGGTAGACGTAGATGCCGTCGTGGCTCTGCTCGACGAGCGTCCGGTACAGTTGCTCGGACTCGATGCGCGACAGCGCCGCCGCGGCGTGCGACGCGAGCAGTTCCGCGTGCTCGCGGTCGTACTCGTCGAACGCCCCCGTCCGGTCGCTGACCGCCTGCAGGACCGCTTGCTCGCCGACGGGGACCGACAGCCCGGACCGGAACTGGTCGTCTGCGGGCGTCGCGAGCGGCTCCGCCCGGAGGTCGTCGACGACGTGCGGTTCGCCCGACTGGAACGTCTCCCCGACGATGCCCTCGTCGAGCGCGAACGGCTCTTCGAGCATGAACGCGCCCTCGTGTTCGCGCGGCCGGCTCTCGAACTGGCCGTCGACGGGGACGGCGACGAACACCCACTCGAAGTCGAGGATGCGCTCGGCGGCCGACACCGTCGTCCGGTGGACGGCCGCCGCGCTCGTGCACTGCGCGAACTCGGGAGCGACCTCGTGGAGGTGCCGGACGCGCCGACGGTTCGACCGCAGGCGTTCGCGCGTCCGGGCCTCGCCGACCGCGCTCTCGACGCGGTTCGCGAGCAGCTCGAACTGGCTGCGTCCCCCGCTGCCCTTCTGGAGGTAGTCCGTCGCATCGGCGGCGATGGCGTCGCTCGCCACCTGCTCCGAGCCCTTCGCGGTGAACAACACGAACGGAACCTCGGGGTCGCGCTCGCGGACCGCGTCGAGGACGTCGAGGCCGTCGTACGCACCGAGGTCGTAGTCGCAGACGACGCAGTCGAACGACTCCTCGTCGACCGCAGTCATCGCGCTCTCGTACCCCGTTCGCGTCGTCACGTCGAACGACCCCAGTCGCCCCAGGAACGACGCCGCGAGCGCGCCGAAGCGCTCGTCGTCGTCGACGTGGAGGACGCGGATACCCCCCTGATTCACTATGGCTCTCAATCCGTTCCGGCTACATAATCGTAGGGGCTAACGGCGGCGGTTACTCGCCGGTGAGGCGCTCGTACGCGGCCGTGACGCGCTTGAACGCCTCCTCGTCGCCGTCGGCGGTGTCGGGGTGGACGTCCTTCACGCGCTCGCGGTACGCCTCGCGGACGGCTTCCTCGCTCGCGCCCGGGTCGAGCCCCAGGCGGTGGTACGCCTCCTCGAGGCTCGGCCCGTCGCGCTGGGCGACGCGTCGACCACGATCGCCACCGCGACGGCTGGCGCCGCGGGCGGCACCAGCGCCGGCGCCGCCCGCGGTGCTCGTCCGCGCGCGCCGCCCGCTCGCTCGTGCCCGCCGTCGTCGCTCGCGGTCGATGCGACGGCGCGCTTCGCGCGCGAACCGACTCCGGCCGCGCTGGGCGCCCTCGCGAGCCTTCTGCTCGGCGAACCGGGAGCCGTCCGCGTTCACGCCCTCCGCGACGCGCTCGCGCATCCGCCCCGTCGCCTGGTACCACATGAAGTAGCCCGTCGCGGCGAAGGGAAGCGCGATCGCGAGCACGAACGCCTCCCTCGTGACGATGGCGACGACCGCGAGCATCGTCGTCAGGCCGGCGAACACGGACGCCAGCCCGAACAGCAGCGGGGAGTCCCTCACGTTCGGAGCCAGGGACTGCGAACGCCTAAAACGCTCGGCTCCCAACGACAGCCAGCCCCCGTGGCAGTCAGACGCCCGCGACAGCCAGACTCTTGCACGACGAACGCGAACGGGTCCACATGAGCGTCTCGGGCCTGTGCCAGATCTGCGAGTCCGCGCAAGCGGTCGACCGCTGCGAGCGCTGCGGCGCGCTCGCCTGCGACACGCATTACGAGCGCGACCCGGGGCTCTGTGCGACCTGCCTCGCGGAGACGTCGCGCGACGACGACGGGGACCGAGACGGCGGCCGCCAGTTCGACGACGCCGACGTCCAGGGCGAGTACCGGTTCTGACGGGGCGGCCGACGCGGGATCCAACTCGCCGGCCTACTCTCCCTGTCCACGAAACCAGTCGGTCGAGGGCGGGAGGACGCCGCCCGCGACGAGTGCGAGGAGCGCGAGGTACGCGAGGAGGCCGCCGGCGAGCGCGTTCAGGCCCCAGACCGGGACCGCGATGGTGGCGACGGCGACGACCGCGACGCCGAGCACGACCGCTACTGCCCGGACGCCCCGTCGCGTCCAGACCGCCCTGACGCGGGCGGCGCGAACGCTCGCGAACAGTTCCAACCCGACCGCACCCGCAGCTCCGGCGAAGACCGCGACCGGTGCGAAGATGACGTCTACTGCGACCACCGCGACGGCGACGAGACCGAGGACGCCCGCCGCCGCGAGCGCGTCACTGCCGGCGGTCACGACTCGACGAGGCCGTCCACGACGAGTCCCGCGCCGACGAGCCAGACGCCCGCCGCGACCGCGACCGCCGCGAGGTGGAGGACGACGGACTCCGCGCCGACGCCGACCAGGGGGCCGCCCAGCGCTCCGGTCGTCGTCGCCGCGGTCCGCGACACGGACCCGGTCGCCTCCAGGACGGACGCCGATGCGAGAACGCCCGCGACGAACCCGACGCCGATTAGCGCGAGCCCAGCGCTGTACAGCGACCTGACGACGCCGTCGAGGGGCGCGCTGGCGAACGGCCGACCGCTCCGCGTAGCCATGCGAACCACTAACACGCCCAATCGTGATAAAACCCCTCCAGTGGAGGCGACCACCAGTGGACCGAACCGACACTCAGTCCCGGTAGACGGTCGCCCCCTGCCCGATCTCCGTCTGGTAGGCGCGAGCCGACACGTCCGCGTCCTCGAACGCCTCGACCATCGCGCCCGCGACGCCGCGCCGGTCGCGCTCCCGGCACACCGCCAGCACGCTCGGGCCAGCGCCACTCACCGTCACGCCCGTCGCGCCCGACGCGAGCGCCGCCGCCTTCACGTCGTCGTAGCCGTCGACGAGCGCCGACCGCTTCGGCGTCACGACGTCTTCCTCCAGTCCCCGCCCGACCAGCTCCGGGTCGTCGCGGTGCATCCCGGAGACGAGCGTCGCTGCCGACCCGACCGTCCGAACCACGTCGTCCATCGACGCCGACGCCGGCACCACGTCCCGCGCGTCCCGCGTCGACACCACGACCTCCGGCAGGCACGCGACGAGCGACACGGACGCGTCCACCTGCAGCACGCCGTCGTCGCGCGCGATCGTGAACCCGCCGAGGATCGACGGTGCGACGTTGTCCGCGTGCGCGTCCCCCGAAACCACCGCCTCGCCCTTCGCCGCCACGTGCACGAGTTCCTCCCGAGAGCGCCCGCGGTCGTACAGTTCGTTCAACGCGACCGCCGCCGCCGCCGCCGACGCGGCCGACGACCCAAGCCCCGACGCCGGCCGCACGCCCTTGTCGATGTGGATGTGCGCCGGCGCGTCCAGGGCCTCCGCGACCGCGCCGACCGTGTTCCCCGCCGGGTCCTCCGGGATGTACTCGCTCCCGACGCCCGTCACCGTGATACTCGTCTCGTCGGCGCGCTCCACGCGCACCACGTCCGCGGGCACCCCCAGCGCCACGCCGAACACGTCGAACCCACTCCCGAGGTTCGCCGAACTCGCCGGTGCCCGAACCGTCAGCATGCCCCCGACTTACCCGGCCCCCACGAAAAACCTAGCGGAGACCGCAACGACCCGTCCGTTCGCTCCCTCGGAACGGCCGGCGCTCCCCTTGGCCGCCGCGAACACTCCAACAGACCCATACCGACCGGCATCGCACGTTCGAACATGACTGTCGGCATCGTCGGTGGCGGCATCGCCGGACTCGCCGCCGCACACCGACTCCAGGAACGCGGCCACGACGTCCGCGTCTTCGAGGCGAGCGACGACCTCGGCGGGCTCGCCGCCGTCTACGAGACGAGCGGCGACCCAATCGAGAAGTTCTACCACCACCTCTCGAAGAGCGAGGAGACCATCGTCGAACTCGCAGAGGACCTCGGCGTCGGCGACCGCGTCGAGTGGATCTACGGCAACGACGGCTACTACGTCGACGGCGTCGTCCACCCCCTGAACACGATCTGGGAGATCGCCGCGTACCCCCACATGAGCCTCTACGACAAGTTCCGTCTCGGGATGCTCACGATGGAGGTGGACGTCCGCGGCGGCATTCCCTCCTTCGACACGTACGACGACCTCGAGGCGTACGAGGACGTCCCAATCCGCGAGTTCCTCGTCGAGCACACCACCCGCGGCGTGTACGAGAACTTCTTCGAACCCCTGCTGGATGCCAAGTTCGGCGACCGGAAGGACGACGTGTCGGCGGCGTGGCTCCTGGGGCGGATCAAGTTCCGCGGCGAACGCGACCTCCTCAAGGGCGAACAGCTCGGGTACTTCGACGGGAGCTTCGCGGTGCTCATCGACGCGCTCATCGAGGGCGTCGGTCGGGAGAACGTCCAGACGGGTGCGCGCGTCGTCGACATCGATACGGGAGGAGAGGGGCGTGAGGGGGGCGCTGGCGCGGTCGAGTCCCTTACCGTCGAGACCGCGGCCGGACGCGAGCGTCACGACGTCGACAGCGTGGTCGTCGCGGCGATGCCGAACGTCCTCGAGGACCTCACCGGTTACACGTGCGACATCGACTTCCAGGGCGCGGTCTGCGCGGTCGTCACGCTGAACGAGTCGCTGATGGACGAGACGTACTGGCTGAACGTCGCGCACGACGCGCCGTTCGGCGCGCTCATCGAGCACACGAACTTCGTCCCCCCGGAACGCTACGGCGGCGACCACCTGCTGTACGTCGCGAGCTACGTGCAGTCGCCGGAGGAGTGGCTCTGGCAGGCCGACGACGACGAGGTCGAGCGCCGCTGGCTCGAGCACGTCGCGGAGATGTTCCCCGACCGGTTCGACGAGGAGATGGTCGAGTCCGTCCGGATCTCGCGGAACCCACGTGCTGCGCCCGTCTACGAGCGCGGCTACCTCGACATGGTCGTCCCCTACGACCTCGGCGCGGACGCGACGGGCGTCGCCGACGGCGTCTACTACGCGGGCATGGCGAGTCGCGCACAGTACCCCGAGCGCTCGCTGAACGGCGGGATCGTCGCCGGGTTCGAGTGCGCGGACCGCATCGACGACGCGGCGCGAGTTGTGGAGGAAGCTGGCGAACAGGCGATGCGGTAGGGGTGGGACGCCGTCACCGTCGACGACGGCGGCACGCGGTCGGTATTCGCGCGAGGGTGCATCGCACTCCCGTCTCGACCGCTCGCGCGCTCTCGGTCAGGACACGTCGCTCGTGGCCGCGGCTTCGCACTTGAACGTTCGTCCGAGAACGGCAGGGAGTCGGTCGACCGCTCACTCGCCGGTGACGTGCTCCTCGGGGTCGACGTCCTCGGGCTCGTCCTGGCCGCCGACGACGACGTCGCCGTCGGCGGTCTCGACGTACACGTCGTCCGCGAACCCGCCTTCGGCGTAGGGATGCTCTGGGTCGTCGAGCTGCTCCGGCGTCGACGGCGCGTCCGCGACGCCGCCCGGCGGCGCGAACTCCCCCAGGGGGTCGTCGATCGTGACGCCGTGGTCCTCGAAGAACTCCGCGTACCGGTCGTAGTGGGCGTCGAGCTCGTCGGTCGGGAACTCCATCATCTCCGTCCAGCCGTGGTTGTAGAAGTCGAAGTTCGCCTGGACGTGCGTTATCTCCCGAGCTTTCGCCTCCGGGTAGTAGTCGAGCGCGGCGACGTACGCGTCCATCGTCGCCGCGAAGAAGTCGTCGAGGTGCTCGCGGCGCGCTTCGCGGTGGTCGGCGTCGGCCTTCTCGAGGAAGATGTCCGTGTGCATGTCCACGAGCTTCCCGCGAGCGACGTCGCCGAGCACGGGCGCCGTGAGCGCCTGCTTGAACGCGAAGTGCGTGACGTTCTGGCGGATCTTCATGACTAGTCGGGGGTTGGGACTGCGTTACCAAGAACGTCCCGCTGGCGGTACCCCGTAGCGGCGTGCGGGGCGCGGTCTGGGTCTCGGTAACGCGATGCTACCGTCCGACACTCGACGACTACCGGCGGCCGGCGGCGTCGTCGCGAGCGTCGAGCGCGGTCGCCGTTGCCGCCGCCAACCCCGCCGCCGTCTCCCGGAACGAGATCCGCCTCGTCGCGCGTTTACGCAGATAGCAACCCACTTTAACCCCCGTACCGAACCGTTCGGACATGACCGATTCGTACGTGATCATCGGCGATGGGATCGCGGGGTCGTCAGCGGCCGAGACACTCCGCGAGGAGGCACCCGACGCCGACATCACCGTCATCACGGACGAGGGGGAGGCCCTCTACAATCGCATCCTCATAAAGGAGTTCGCGAAGGGCAAGATGCCCGAGGCACCGATCTCCATCCACGACGACGGGTGGTACGAGGAGCGGGACATCGAACTGGAACTGAACACGCACGTCACGCACGTCGACACGGACGGGCACGAGATCGAGACGCACGCCGGTAACGTCATCGAGTACGACAAGCTGCTGGTCGCGACCGGTGGGACGCCGACGCAGCTGCCCGTGGAGAACTCGGACGCCGAGGGCGTCCATCACTTCTGGACGTTCCAGGACGCGCGCGGGATCGAGGAGCACGCGAGCGAGGCCGAGACCGGGCTCGTGGTGGGGGCTGGTCTGCTCGGGATCGACCTGGCGGCGATCTGTGGCGCGCAGGACGTGGACGCGAAGTACCTGATGCGTGGAGACTGCTGGTGGCGGTACGCGCTCAGCGAGGAGGGCGCGGAGATCATCCACGACGGCCTGCGCGAGAAGGGCGTGGAGCCGGTGTTCCAGTCCGGCGTCGACCGGTTCACGGTCGACGACGACGGCACGGTGACGGGTGCGGTCGACCCGAACGGCGTGGAGTACGACGGGGAGTTCGTCGGCGTCGCCATCGGCCTGAACTTCAACACGGAGTTCCTCCGCGGGACCGACATCGAGCTGGACGACGGGATCGTCGTCGACGAGTACATGCAGACGAACGTCGAGGACGTGTACGCGGCGGGCGACCTGACGCAGTTCCACGACGTCATCCTGGGCGAGCAGGCCCAGAACGGCTCGTGGGGGTCGGCGAAGGAGCAGGGACAGGTTGCGGCGAAGAACATGGTCGCGGACGCCAAGTCGGAGGTGTTCGAGTGGGTGTCGTCGTACTCGATCACGCACTTCGACTTCCCGTTCCTCTCGTTCGGGCATCCGACGCTCGGCGACGACTACGTGGAGCAGAAGTACTCCGAGACGGAGTGGCGTCGCGTCGTGTTCAAGGACGGGAAGGTCATCGGTGGCGTCCTCATCGGGGACTTGGCGCCGCAGACGAAGCTGAAGAAGCTCGCTCGCGAGCAGCGCGACCTCGCCGGCCAGAAGGAGGTCCTGCTCGACGAGGAACTCGACCTGGATCGGCTGGACGCGCCGGAAGCCGAGCAGTAAGTCGGTCGTCTCGTTCTTCGCTTCGTCGACTGTGACCGATAGCGGTGGGGCCGCGATAGTCGGTGGGGGTTCGTCGTGATTCGTGAAGTGGTCGACGCCAAACTTTATCAGAAAGCGTGCCATACTGTACCACGCCCCATGGCAGTCTGTGACACCACGAGCGATGGCTTGCGTTTGCGCCGTACCGAATCCGTCCCGGCGGACGCCACCGCGAAGCACGTCGACCAACTCGAGGATCGAACCTACCGGCGCATCGCCGGGAGGAGCACGGGGGAGACAGTCGAGGTACCGGCCTCGAGGACGCGACTGTCCGCCGGCGACGTCGTGGTGTCGACAGATTACCTCCGCGTCGAACGCGTCTAGGGGGCGAGGGGCGTTCACTGGGGAGCAGGAGGGAGGCGGCGTTCTCGACGCCGACGCGAATTCTCGACGCCGACGCGGAAGCGGCACGCATCGCGCTGGCGACTCGCGTCAGCGTGGCCGATGCCGCCGGACGCCGGGCCGACTCGATCCGGCACGAGCCACCCCAGACCGACACGTTCTTTCGCGACGGGCGGCCATCCTCTTGCATGAACGGTCCCGATAGTGGCACGATGACGCTCGCCTTCGAGCTGTCGGCGCTGCAGGCGCTCGCGGACCCGGAGGCCGTCTTCGACGACGCGCGAGGCTGGGCGAAGTACGTCGGCGTCGTCTCGGACGAACCGACGTACGTCGTCACGAACTTCACGCGGAAGAACCGCGTCCGCCAGGACTTCTTCAGCGGCCCGCGCGGTCGCGAGGAGAGCCTCGACAGCGTCCACGACCAGTTCGACACGGACCGGCACGTGTTCGTCGGGACGGACGACGACGACGCGGACCTCGCCGACCGCGTCGGCTGGGAGTACCTCCCCGTGGAGGACGCGGCCGACGCCGCGGAGTGGCCGCTCGCGAGCGACGTCGGCGACGACGCGGCCGCCGAGGAGGAGCCGGTTCGGGACGACTGGCCGTAGCGACCGGTCGCTCGTTCGGGACGACTGGCCGTAGCGACCGGCAGTCGGCCGCTCGCATGGCGACGCGGGACGGCCACGACCGGGAGTCGCGCTGCTTTTAGGCGTTCGTTCCGAACCGACTGGTATGCCTGAGCCGCGGGTTCCGGGGGACGACGCGCCGAGTAGCGCACTGGAGCTGTCCTGTGGCGAGCGCGTCGACGTGAAAGACCTCGACATGGGCGTCCGCGAGTTCGAGTGCGCGTGCGGGGGCACGCACGCGGTCGTGCAGGACGTCCACCCGCCGTCGCGCTTCTTCCCGGAGAGCCTCGTCGCCGTCCTCCGGGAGACCGTCGAGCCGGCGGACGACTTCGAGGAGTTCGGGACCGTCCATCTGATGGGCGTCGTCCTGGAGGAGTTCCCGGACGCGGTCGCCGTGAAGGACGTGAGCGACGACGGGAGCGTCGGCTATACGATGGTGTGGGTGACGGAGTTCGACTCGCGGCGCCTCCACGAGATCGTCGTGGAACTCGTCGTCGAACTCATGGAGCACGCGGTGAGTCACGCGGAGGACCAGAACGCCGTCCAGGAGTTCGAGCAACAGATGCTGGAGTTCGACGTTGCGGAGTTCGTCGACGCGTACCGCGCGCAGCGGGACTTCGCCGACGAGCACGACAGCGCGCTGTGAGGAGCGAGGCCGCGCTGTGAGAGGCGACACCGCGACGAAGCGCGTTCGTCGTGCGAATCTGTCGCACTCGGGGCGTCGTTTTATCCCTGTTGCGTACGTGCGTTCGCGTGTGACTCCCGTGGACCACGGCGAGTTCGAGCGCATCCGCGACGTACTGGCGAGTGCCGGCGTCGACGAGCCGCTGTCGGCGAGCGAGATCGTCGCCGTCCTCGACGAGCACGACGTCGACGTCGAGAGTACGCATCGCGTCGCGACCGTCCTGGGGCGGCGCGCGGAGTCGGGCGCGGTCGAAGTGGTCGGCGACGATCCGCCGTACCGGTATCGGTTCGTGGACCGGTAGCGGGGCGGCGAGGGATCGCTCGGGTGACGTCAGTGGAAGGTGACGGATTCTTCTCGCGGGTCGAGCGTGACGCGTGCGCCGAGTGGGACTGGGACGTGCGGGTCGGTGTGACCGACGTCGAAGTCGAACAGGATGGGTGCGTCCGCGTAGTCGCGGACGGTCTCGGCGATCGCGGTCCGCTGATGGCGGCGGTAGGCGTCGCGCTCGCTCTGGGGCGGGCTGTCCTCGTGGCGGGTCTTCGGGCGGCCGACGAGGACGGCGTCGAGGTCGTCGAGCGTGCCGCGGGCGCCGAGGTTCTGGAGGACCCTGCGGACGTGCGCTGGCGACGGGAGTTCCTCGCTCGTCTCGACGAGGAGGACGCGGCCGTCGTCGTGGGCGGGTTCGCTGGCGGGGACGAGGTCGCCCGCGGGGTCGGCGGCGGCGACCCACTCGAGGACCTCGAGACAGCCACCCCGCACGCGGCCGGTGACGGGGCCGTCGAAGCCGTTCCACGTCCAGCCGTGTGCGGGTCGCCACTCGCGCGGTTCCTCGGTCTCGAAGTCGAAGTGGCCGTCGGTGTAGCTGTCGGCGGGTTCGACGACGCCGAGCGATTCGTCGAATAGCGCGCGCTCGAGGTACTCTGCGGTGTAGTCGGCGAGCGCGTTGTCGAGCGCGAGGCCGGGGAGGCACTGGCCGCCGTAGTAGGAGACGACGTCCGCGCTCGCGAGCGCGCAGTGGAGGTTCGTGTTGTCGCTGATGCCGAAGAACCGCGTCGGGTTCGCGGCGAGCGCGTCGCGGTCGAGGTGTTCGAGGACGCGGACCTGGCGGTCGCCGCCGCTGGCGGCGACGACGGCGCCGACGTCCGGGTCGCGGAACGCGGCCTCGAGCGCGCTCGCGACGTCGTCCGGTGCGGGTGGGCCGTCGGCGTCGAGGAGCGGCGAGCGCTCGACCGCGACGTCGAAGCGCTTGCGGAGGCGGTCGGCGGCGCGGTCGACGACGAAGCCTGGAACCTGACTGGACGTCGGGAGGACGAGGACGGACTGGTCGTCGGCGACCGGCGGTGACTGGACGGGTTTCGGCATACGCCTCTCTGTACGGGACGAGCGTGTAGTTCTTGGGGGCGCGTGGTACTCTCTGACGAGTGCTGGACCGGCAGAAAGGCGGCAAGATTTCGAACTTCGAAACCGAGTTACGCTCCTCGTAATCTATCGTGGGTCTTATTACGATGTACGGACTGAACATCGATAAGCAACCATGACCGGCGGGACACCAACCGACGACGCGGACGGACGCACAATCCTCCTCATCGGCTCCGGCCCCATCCAGATCGGGCAGGCCGCGGAGTTCGACTACTCCGGCGCGCAGGCGTGCCGGGCGCTCCAGGAGGAGGGCGCGCGAGTCGTCCTCGTGAACTCGAACCCGGCGACGATCATGACCGACCCCGAGATGGCCGACGAGGTGTACATCGAGCCGATCACGACCGACGCCATCTCCGAGGTCATCGCGCGCGAGAACCCCGACGGCGTCATCGCCGGCCTCGGCGGCCAGACCGGCCTGAACGTCACCGCGGAACTCGCCGAGGAAGGCGTGCTCGACGAGTACGACGTCGACATCATGGGGACGCCACTGGACACCATCTACGCGACCGAGGACCGCGACCTGTTCCGCGAGCGCATGGAGTCCATCGGCGAACCCGTCCCGAAGTCGGTCACCATCAACAGCGTCGACGAGATCGAGGACGCCGTCGAACGGGTCGGCGGCCTCCCCGTCATCATGCGGACGACGTACACGCTCGGCGGCGCCGGGTCCGGCGTCGTCGAGGAGATGGACGAACTCAAGGAGCGCGTCCGCAAGGGCCTCCGGCTCTCGCGGAACGACGAGGTGATGATCACGGAGAGCATCGACGGCTGGGTCGAGCTCGAGTACGAGGTGATGCGGGACGGCGACGACTCCTGCATCATCATCTGCAACATGGAGAACATCGACCCGATGGGCATCCACACCGGCGAGTCCACGGTCGTCACGCCGAGTCAGGTCATCCCGGACGAGGGCCACCAGCAGATGCGCGACAGCGCGCTGAAGGTCATCCGCGAACTCGGCATCGAGGGCGGCTGTAACATCCAGCACGCGTGGCGCGACGACGGCACGCCCGGCGGCGAGTACCGCGTCGTCGAGGTGAACCCGCGCGTCTCGCGCTCGTCCGCGCTCGCGTCGAAGGCGACGGGCTACCCGATCGCGCGCGTCACGGCGAAGGTCGCGCTCGGCAAGCGCCTGCACGAGATCGACAACGAGATCACGGGCGAGACGACGGCGGCGTTCGAGCCCGCGATCGACTACGTCGTGACGAAGGTACCCCGTTGGCCCCAGGACAAGTTCCCGGAGACGGACTTCGAGCTGTCGACCGCGATGAAGTCGACGGGCGAGGCGATGTCGATCGGGCGGACGTTCGAGGAGAGCCTGCTGAAGGCGCTTCGCTCGTCGGAGTACGAGCCGGACGTCGACTGGGCCGAATTGACCGACGACGAACTCGAATCCGAGTACCTCGTGCGGCCGAGTCCGGACCGGCCGTACGCGATCTTCGAGGCGTTCGACCGCGGCTATTCGGTCGAGGAGGTCATCGAGATGACGGAGATCCACGAGTGGTACGTGGAGCGCTTCCAGAACGTCGCGAACGCGGCGGCGTCGGCGGCCGAGGGCGACTACGCGTCGGCGGGCGAGGTCGGGTTCACGGACGCGGAGGTCGCGGAGCTGGCGAGCGACGGCGGCCGGGTCGCGGACGCGCCGACGGGGAGCGGCGACGCGGCGTCGACGCTGGACGCCGTCGAGGACGCGACGCCGGACCGGTCGTTCAAGCAAGTGGACACGTGCGCGGGCGAGTTCGCGGCGTCGACGCCGTACTACTACTCGGCGCGCGAGCCCGGATTCGCCCAGAGCCGGTACCGGAACGAGCTCCAGGTGGACCCGGAGATGGAGAGCGTGGTCGTCGTCGGCGGCGGCCCGATCCGCATCGGGCAGGGCGTCGAGTTCGACTACTGCTCGGTCCACGCCGTCCAGGCCCTGGAGGAACTGGGCATCGACGCGCACGTCGTGAACAACAACCCGGAGACGGTCAGTACGGACTACGACACGAGCGACGGGCTGTTCTTCGAGCCGATCACGGCCGAGGAGATCGCGGACGTCGTCGCGGCGACGGACGCGGACGGTGTGATGGTGCAGTTCGGCGGGCAGACGTCCGTGAACGTGGGCGAACCGCTAGAAGACGAGCTGGCGCGCCGCGGCCTGGACTGCGAGGTGCTGGGGACGAGCGTGGAGGCGATGGACCTCGCGGAGGACCGCGATCGCTTCAACGTCCTCATGGACGAGCTCGGGATCGCACAGCCCGAGGGCGGGTCGGCGACGAGCGAGGCGGAAGCACTCGACCTCGCGCGCGACATCGGTTATCCGGTGCTCGTCCGGCCCTCCTACGTGCTCGGCGGGCGCGCGATGGAGGTCGTGCACGACGACGAGGAGCTGAAGGAGTACGTCGAGGAGGCCGTCAGGGTCTCCCCGGACAAGCCGATCCTCGTGGACGAGTTCCTCGCGGGCGCGATCGAGCTGGACGTCGACGCCGTGAGCGACGGCGAGGACGTCCTGCTGGGCGGCATCATGGAGCACGTCGAGTCCGCTGGCGTCCACTCGGGCGACTCGGCCTGCGTCATCCCGCCGCGGTCGCTGGACGACGAGACGACCGAACGCGTTCGCGGGGTCGTCGAGGACATCGCGAGCGCGCTCGACACCGTCGGGCTCCTGAACGTCCAGCTCGCCGTCAAGGACGGCGAGGTGTACGTCCTCGAAGCGAACCCGCGTTCGTCGCGCACGGTACCGTACGTGTCGAAGGCGACGGGGGTTCCGATCGCGAAGGTCGCAGCGAAGGTGATGGCCGGCGAGACCCTCGAGTCGCTGGACGTCGCCGAGCAGGTACCCGAGCACTACTCGGTCAAAGAGGTCGTGCTGCCGTTCGACCGCTTGCCGAACTCGGATCCGCGCCTCGGGCCGGAGATGAAGTCGACCGGCGAGGTCATGGGGACGGCGAGTTCGTTCGGGATGGCGTACTGGAAGGCCCAAGACGCCGCCGGGAACGCGGTGAACACGGGCGGAAAGGCCGTCGTGAGCCTCGACGGCGACGCGGGCGACCTCCCCGAGCGCTTCGGGGAGTTCTTCACGGTCGTCGAGTTCGAGGACGTTCCGCAGGCGATCATCGACGGCGCGGTCGACCTGCTCGTGAGCGACGACCGCGACGCGCTCACGACCGCGGTCGAGGAGGACGTCGCGTACCTCTCCACGGAGGCCGCCGCCGAGGCGTACCTCGACGGACTCGCGGTGCGCGACGGCGACCTGGAGGTGCTCCCGGTGAGCGAGCGTCCGCGCAGGACCGAGGACTGGGGATAGGGCCGCGCGCCAACCCCGGATGGGGCCGCGGGCCGACGACCGAACTCTCCGTGTGACTCGTTCGCGAACGTGGGCGAGCGTTATCACGGTCGCGACCGGACTCGGAGACGATGACCGACTGGGTGGACGCGTACGTCGACGCGACGGATTCGAACCGGAAGTACGAGCTCCTTCGCGAGGAGATGACGCGGCTCCGGGGGCGCCGGAACGACGTCGAGTTCTTCGACGAGAGCGCGGTCGTGGCGGACGTTCGACGGCTGAACGACGACGTCGCGGGCGACCTCGTCGCGTTTGTCGCGAACGACTTCGGGAGACCGCGAGCGTACCGGCCCGAAGCGCTCGGTCTCGACGCCCAGGACGACGTCCGGCAGGCGATCCTCGAGGACAAGTACGACGACGCGAACGACGACCTCGACGCGATCCGTTGCGAACTCCTCGACGAACACTCGGGGATCCACAAGGCGATCGTCGCCGAGTACGAGCCCGATGGCGTCAGGTACCACCTCCCAGAGGGGTCGAACGATTCGACGAACTTCCTCACCGTCCGCGAGATGGTCGGCCTGATCGACTACACGACGAACAGCTTCCAGCGCGACGGACTGTCGGTGACGTACTGACCGTCGGGCGCGTCCTCGCCGGGGCGCCTCGGGGAACCGCCCCCGTCATCGCCCCTGCCCGTTCGCAGTCGAGAATCCGCGGGTAGTTGGCACGAATTTGGGAGAGATTCGGCAAAATCTCCTTCAAGTGGTCTTCCCTGGGTCGGGTATGGTAACAGGGGTTCTTCGAGCAGGCGTGGGGGCGCTCCGCCAGCGCGTCCGTAGGGGGGCGGACCCGCGGGCGTCGCTCACGGGGAAGTTCGCGACCGCGGCCGTCGCCGCGGTCGGCGTGTCGTTCGTCGTCGTCGCCGTGGCGGTCTGGCAGGCGACGGTCGCGCTCGACGCGACCTACGAGCAGGCACGAGCGATCTATCGCGGGGGCGTCCTCGCGTTCGCGACGCTCGCCGTTGGCATCGTCGTGGCGTTCGCGCTCGTCGAGCGGTCGGTCGTCACGGGGCTGCGCGACCTCGACCGGGAGACGCGTCGCGCTGTCGAGCGCGGTCGGTACGACGGCTCGTTCGAGCCGACGCGGCGCGACGAGGTCGGCCAGCTATCCTGGAGCGTCGCGGAGTTACGCGAGCAACTCGGCGAGCAGGTAGCGACCGTCGAGTCCCTGAATCGCGACCTGGCGTCGACGGCGACCGCGCAGACGCGGACGCTCTCGACGGTCCGGCGCGGCGACCTGACGGGACGGATGGACGAGGAGACGGGCGTCCCGCAGTTCGACGCGCTCGCGACGTCGTTCAACGAGACGATGGACCGGATGGAGACGATGGTCGCGGAGGTTCGCGAGTTCTCGCAGTCCGTCGCGGGTGCCGCGCAGACGGCCGACGAGAACGCGGGCCGGGCGAAGGAGGGAACGGCGGCGGTGACGGCGGCGACGGCGTCCATCAGCGAGGGCGTCGAGGCACAGCACGCGGAGCTGGAGGAGACCGCCGACGCGATGGCGCAGCTCCTCGAGGACGTGCGGACGGTCGCGCGCTCGGCGGGCGCGGTCGCCGAGAAGTCAGAGCGGGCGGCGTCGACGTCGAGCCAGGGCGCGACCGCGGCGACGGACGCGCTCGACGAGCTGGAGACGATCGAGGACCGGATGGCGGCGTCGGTCGCCGAGATCGAGTCGCTCGCGGCGACGGTCGCGGAGGTGGAGGCGCTCGCGGACCAGGTCCGCGGGTTGACCGAGCAGACCGAGCACCTCGCGATGAACACGGCGCTGGAGGCGAAGAAAACGAACGACGACGGCAGCATGACCCACCTCGGCGACCAGATCCGGTCGCTGTCGAACGACACGGAGGCGGCGGCGGCCGCCATCGAGGACGGCCTCGCGTCGGTCGCGGCGGACACGGAGGCGGCGCTGGCGGAGATCGAGCGCACGGAGACGGCGCTCGAGCGGGGCGCTGACACCATCGGGGCTGCGCTGTCGTCGTTCGAGGACGTCGAGTCGGTGGTCGCGGAGACGGCGGAGGACGCGGCGCGCATCGACGACGCGACGGACGCGCAGACCGAGCGGGCGGTGGCGGCGCGGTCGAGCGTGACGTCGGTCCGCGAGATCGGTGCGGAGACGGCGACGGAGGCGGCGGCCGTGGCGGCGACGGCGCGCGAGCAGGAGGCGGTCATCGAGCGCATCGAGGAGCGCGTGGACTGGCTCGCTGACGGGGCGAGCCAGCTCGAGCGGGCGCTCGAGCAGTTCACGGTGCGGTCGCCGGAGGGCTCGGAGTCGGCCGTGGAGGCCTCGCGATGACCGAGCCCGAGGAGGACGCCGAGTTCGTGTTCGGGGCCGACGCGCGGTCGGCGAGGGACGGCGACGGCGATTCGTCCGCGGACGCCGCGGCCGAGGCGGGAGCGGATGCGGCCGTCGACGGGAGCGAGTCCGCGGTCGGTCCGTCGCCGGCGTTCGAGCCGGCGGCGGCGCTCCGCGTGCAGCTGGACGCAATCGAGGCGGCGACGGTGGACGCACGGGCGGCCCGTGACGCGGGGACGGTGCCGGCGGTCGTGCGGACGCTCTTCGACTTCGCCGCGCCGTCGTTCCGCCAGGCGCACGGCTCGCTCGAGGGGTTCGCGGCGACGCTGCTCGGCCCGATGTACGACCGGCTCGTCGGCGCGGACGCGATCGAGCGCGGCGCGGCCGAGCGCGACGGCGACCGGTTCACGCAGGCGGTGCTCGCACGACATCCCGACGGTGACCGAACGTACGAGTTCGCGCTCGCGCGCCAGACCGCGGGCAAGTACGCGGGCTGCTGGCTGACGACGAGCGTCGATCTCCTGTACGACGGGGAGAGCCCCGCGTTCCGGCGGACGCCGACGGTGACGTTCGGCGACACGTCGGTGACGTGCGAGGTCGGCGACCAGCTGCGGGCGGTCCTGCTCGCCGCCGAGGGGCACTCGCCGCACAACGACGTGACGCAGGTCGCGAACTGCGGCGGGAACGGCCTCTGCGGGACGTGCGCGGTGTCCTGCGACGGCGACGTCGACGAGATGGGAGACCGGGAGCGGCGCCGACTCAGTCTCCCGCCCCACGAGGCGGCGAGCGGGCTCCGGCTCGCTTGCCAGACGCACGTCCAGGGCGACGTCACCGTCGGCAAGCACGACGGCTACTGGGGACAGCACGTCGACGGTGCGGTGGACGCCGCGGATCGTGTCGATGCGGACGAGGTGGTTGCGTCGGACCGCCCGGACCAGATCGTGGTGACGGCGGCGGAGTACGCGGGCGAGTACGACTACGCCGCCGACGGTCCGAGCGGGTCCGCGACCGCCGGGGGTGACGGGCGATGATGGACACGGCCGCGGCCCAGACCGACGCGGAGATGCAGGAGGGCGTCGGTATCGACGCCGTCCTCGTCGTCGGCGCGGTCCTGGGCGCGCTCGGGTGGGCGCTCACGCAGTTCCTGGCTTCGACCCCCGGGTTCGCGCTCTCGACGGTCGGCGTCGACGGCGCCGTCGTGGTCGTCGGGTACTGGGCGCTCGCGAGCGTCGCGATGGTCGCGCTCGGCGTTCTCGCCGGCCAGCGCGACGTCCGGTACAGTCCGCTCCTGTGGGCGTGGGGCGTCCTCGTCGCGGGCGCGCTCTCCCTCGACGCCGTCGCCCTGGCGGGACTCGTCGGGCCCGAACTCGGCCGGACGCTCCTGTGGGCGCCGTGGCCGGTCGTCCTCGCGATCGGGTTCGCGCTCACGGGCGTTGTCGCGGCGCACCGCGCCCGCGCAGCGTACCTCGTCGCCGCGTTCGCGGCGGGACTTGTCGTCCTCGCGGCCGTTCTCTTTCCCTCCACGGTCCCGGACTGGGCGTTCGCGGCGACCGGCGTCGTCCACGCCGTCCCGTTGCTCGTGGACGCCCGCACGGGCGACCGCGCGACCGGAACCAGTCCGGACGCGAGCGGGTCGTCCTACGAGTTCCGCGACCTCGGAAACGCGCCAACGGACGACGACCGCGAGGAGGACCACGCATGACCGACCGAGACGCTGCCCTCGACGCGGACGGCGACCGCGACATCGGTCGCGGTAGCGACGGTGTCCACAGTCGCCGCTGCCTCCTCGCGGGCGCGGGCGGGGCGCTGTCACTCGTGCTCGCGTCCGCTGGTTGCCTCTCGAACCCGTGGGGTCCCGATCGCCCCGACGCCGGAACGTCGACGGACACGGCCACGTCGCCAGCGATCGACGGCTCGACTGACGGAGACGACGCTGCAGCCACGACGGCGGACGACGGCACCGGCGGTGAGACGACCACGGACACAGACGACGGTGCGACCACGAGTGATGGCGACAGAACCACGACCGATGGTGGGAGCGCGGAGACGGCGACGGAGACGACGCCGCCCGAGGAGCGAGAGCCCGACCAGGTCGTCGAAGTCGCGCCAGACGGGTTCCGGTTCGAGCCGGAGACGTTCGCGATCGACGCCGGCGATACCGTCCACTGGCAGTGGACGGACACCGGGCACAACGTCCGCGTTCGCGAGAAACCCGAGGGTTCCGATTGGACGGGCACGCCCGGGAGCGCCTCGGACACGTACGCCGAGGGGTACCTGCTCGCGCACACGTTCGAGGCCGCCGGAGACTACGAGTGCTACTGCGCGCCCCACCAGAGCCTCGGCATGGAGGGCTCGTTCACGGTTCGCTGACCTGGCGTCGAATGCACGCGGCCGACTCCGTAGTTCGGCCGCGCTTTCTCGCGCGGTCGCTCCCTGCTCGGACGTATCACGGGGTCGAGGGAGAGATGGCGGGAATCGGACGCTATCGACGGACCGGTCGATGACGACGAACCGGGTGATAGCGGCGAACCGGCCCCTGGCGGCGAACCGGCCCCTGGCGACGGACCGGTCGTTGACGACGCGTTCGAGGTGTCGAGCTGGGGGGCCGGGGTCGCCGCTTGCCCGGTCCGCGGTCCGCGACTACCGTGCCAGCGTCGCGACGCGGTGGATAACGTATAGATATTATTTTTCTCGCTTAGGGAGATCCTCGGCCGGTAGTTCTCGTTCGTTCGATGGCGGTTCGGTGACGGTTCGGTGGCGGTTTTCGGCGAAATTTTTACAATCGAACCGCTCGTACGTGTCGGTAGAGCGTACCATGAGCCAAGCACGCGCCGACCAGCGGGGTGTCGAATCGATCGCGAGCGAACGAGGCCGTGGCCTGCGGCCGTCGAGGTACGACGTGGTCCTCGGTGCGATTCCCGTGCTGCTCTGTTCGTCGGTGGTCGGTGCGTTCCTCAGTGGGTACTCGCCCGAGTCGCTGCTCGCGCCCGCCGCACTCGCGTGCGTGATCGCGATCGTCGACGTGCTGTTCGTCCATCCGCCGACGGAAGTCGGGGACGACGACGGGGTGGACGGCCGTGGGACCGGGGGCCGACGCAACGGGTAGGGACGTCACCGGGACCGGTCCGGCGGTGGTCGCACGGAACGTTTTACCTCCCCCAGTGCGTACTATGTGAACGTGCCACACGAATCGTATCGCGTCCTGGTTGCAGACGCCGCAACGCCGGTCGGGACCGCGCTCCTGTCGTACCTCGCGGACACCGAGTACACCGTCCGCGCGCTCGTGAGTTCGCCCGGCGCGGAGTCCGGTGCGCGCAGCGACGGGGCCGACGACGTGGTCGTCGCCGACCTCGCGAACGACGAGGGACTCGCCGCCGCCGTCGCCGACGTCGACGCCATCTGCTGTACCGTCACCGACGGCGCACTCGGCCGCGTCGTCGGCTCGCTCGACGCCGGCAGTGGCCTCCAGAACCTCCTCGACGCCACCGACGACGCCGACCGACCGTACGTCGTCCTGCACTCGACGATCGGCGTCGGCGACTCCACTCGTGGAATGGTCCTCCCGATCAGACTCTACAACCACCGCCTCCTTCGCGCGCTCGACGCGACGGAGCGCTCGCTCAGAGAACGCGGCGTCCCCCACACCATCCTCCGGACGGGAACCGTCACCGACGGCGCCCGCACGCGCGACGTCGTCACGACCGAGGGCACGGACGTCGTCAGCGGCCGCATCCCCCGCCGAGACCTCGCGTGGCTGATGGCCGCCGCCCTCACCACGCCCGAAGCCCGCAATCGCACGTTCGAAGTGGCGAGCGCGCGCGCCGCCACCACGACGGACAGCGTCTCCTTCGCGTGGGCCGGCCCCGAGACGGGGCTCGTCGCCCGCCGCTCCGGGTACTCGATTCCATCGCAGGGGTAACTCGCGGGTCGCCCGGACGTGAGCGACGCCGTCGCTGTCCGGTCGAGCGTTCGGAGGAGTGGACGCCTACGTCCGCCGCTAGTCCGCGAGGACCGTTCGCTTCGCCGACGCCATCCCGAGCACGTCGTCGAAGAAGTCCATGGAGTCGTGCGGGCCGGGGTTGGCTTCGGGGTGGTACTGGCGCGTGATGACGTCCAGGTCGTCGCTGTCGAGGCCCTCGGCGGTGCCGTCGTTCACGTTGATCTGGGAGACGTCGAGGGCTTCGGGGGCGTCGGCGACCGTGTAGCCGTGGTTCTGCGTGGTCATGACGACCTTCCCGGAGTCGACGTCCTGCACGGGCTGGTTCACGCCGCGGTGCCCGAACGCCATCTTCTCGGTGGTGCCGCCGAGCGCGCGAGCGACGATCTGCTGGCCGAGGCAGATGCCGGCGACGGGGACGTCGCCGACGAACGCGTCGACGACGTCGACGGCGGCGTCGAAGTTCGCGGGGTCGCCGGGGCCGTTCGACACGAACAGGACGTCGGGGTCGACGGCGTCGACGTCCTCGGGCGTCGCGTCGTAGGGGAGGCGGTGCACGGTCGCGCCGCGCTCGTTCAGGGACTCGACGATGGACTGCTTCGCGCCGCAGTCCAGCAGCGCGACGGTCGCGCCGTCGGCGTCGCCCGTCGTGACCTCGAGTTCGTCGACGGAGACCTGCGCGCCGATGTCCTCGTGGTCGCTCATCGCGGTGCAGTCCTCGAGTTCGGCGAGGGCGTCCTCGGGCGTGACGTCGTCGCCGACGGCGATCCCACACGCCATCGCGCCGTCTTCGCGGACGTCCGTGACGAGGTCGCGCGTGTCGATCTGGTCGACGGCGGGGACGCCCTCGGCGGTCAGCCACTCGGCGACGTCGTCGGTGAGTTCGCGAGCGACCGCCGCGTTCGGGTGGACGCGGTCGGACTCGAAGCGCTCTTCTCGGACGCCGTAGTTCCCGATGAGGGGGTACGCGAACGTGAGGATCTGTTCCTCGTAGGACGGGTCGGTGAGGCTCTCCTCGTATCCCGTGTACGCTGTCGTGAAGACCAGTTCGCCGTTCGTCGTTCCTGGAGCGCGGCCACGTGCTTCGATCACGTGTCCACCCTCGATGGCTACGTAGGCGTCCATCGTTACGAGATACGTATCGCGGCCGGCCCCATAAGCGTTGCTTTCGTAGCATCGTTACGAATTTCGCAATCGTTTAGGTGGGGGACGGTGTACTACCGCATCTCCATGGACGAACTCGACCGCCGCATCCTCAACGTCCTCCGTCGAGACGCACGAACGCCGTACACCGAGATCGCCGAGGAGGTCGGCACCAGCGAGGGCACGGTCCGCAACCGCGTCGAACGCATGACCGAGGAGGACGTCATCGAGCGCTTCACCGTCTCCACGCGCACGGGGAACGTCAAAGCGATGATCGAGGTCGGCGTCGCGGTGGACGTCGCCACGGGCGAGGTCGCCGACCGCATGGCGGACTGGGACGAGGTCGACTTCGTCTGGATGGTCTCCGGCGAGGAAGACATCGTCCTCGTCGTCGACGCCGCCGACACCCAGGGCGTGAACGAACTCATCACGCAAGCGCGCGAACTCGAGGACGTCGACGCGACCAAGACCCGACTCATCCTCGACGAACGCCTCGGGTGACTCGACTCCGACGTCGAACCGCAACGTGGCGCACGCCCGAACGATTCCACCGAGCACGTGTCACTCCACGTCCCACGAATCACGGGAGAGACAGGGTGTGCATCCGCCGGTTCAAAATATCCCGCAGCTAGGAGAGTTCTCGGGGGGAGAAGCAGTCATCGCATAGACTTGGTCCGTGATACTAATCCATAGTCCGTATGACTCACCGTGATATTCGAGGTACGGTCGTTCGCTCTCGATGCGGTTGGCGAGGGAGCGAACGGCCTCAGGGAGTTCCGGACAGGCATGATAGAACTCCTCTTCGACGGCGATCTCGACGATTCGTTGCTCTGGCCCAGGTAAGTCGCGGAATGCAATGTCGATGGTCCCGGCAGTCGCGGACTGCTGGTCCGCTTTCACGACGGCGTCCTGTGGCATTCCCGTACAGCCTGCAAGCGAAACCGTTCCGGAGAGCGCAAGGAAATGCCGACGTTGCATATTCGGAACTCAAATCGAGACATCAAGTGCTTTGTCCGTCTCTCTCAGTCGCGTCTGACGGCTACTAGCCGCGGGCAGTCGGTTCCGTGGCTCTCTTCTCGGAAGTTCGTGGTGAGACCTCGGAGAACGCCCCAGGCCGGCCCCGTTCAGTCCCATCCCACCGCAGCAGCACCGCGTCCACACCGCAGCCTCGTCCTCCCCAGCCGACTCCCGCTCGTTTCACTCGCGGGAACCTCGCACGGTATCGACGCAGCCGCGCTCGCCTTCACTCGCGCGACTGCGACAGCGCGCGCCAACCGGCGCTCGCACGCTCGACTCGTCACTTCACCCGGGCCGCGAGCAGCGCGCGCGGAACTGCGCGCGTGCTGCGAGCAGGGGGAGGGCAGGGCGCGGTGCGGTCGCGGTTGCGGTGCAGTCGAGCCGGGGCTTTCTGGGTGTTCGCGGTGTGGTCGGTCGGTGTGTATGAGCGAGCGAGTGCGTGTGGTGGTGGTTCTGGGTCGTGGCGGTGGTGGGGTGCGGCGATGCTGTGGGTGGTTTTGTGGGTGGTCCAGTTGTTCTCGGTGCGTGAGGTGCGTTCTCGATACGGTCTTTCGTGGCGAACTCGCCAGCGAATTGGTATCGGGTGCGAGTCGAAGGTGGTTTCAATTCGGTTTGCGTTCGGTTCGGGTATGAGCGCACCCGATTCGCCCGCGGACGCAGACGCTGGCGCGAACCTCGAGCACGAGAACGCCTCGCAGGACGTCATCGCGGTCGACGCGAACGACGACCCGGAGGGCCTCGTGAACCGCCTGGACGCGCACACCGGCGACGGCATCCGGCATCGCGCGTTCACGGCGCTCCTGTTCGACCAGGACGACCGCATCCTGCTCGCCCAGCGCGCGCCCGACAAGCGCCTGTGGGGGACGTGGTGGGACGGCACCGTCGCGTCGCACCCGCGCGAAGGCGAGACGCAGGAGGAGGCGACCCGACAGCGTCTCGACGACGAGCTCGGGGTCACGCCGGACCAGTACGACGACTTGCGCGTCACGGACCGCTTCGAGTACAAGCGGTACTTCGAGAACGCGGGCGTCGAGCACGAGGTCTGCGCGGTCCTGCAGGCGACGCTGCACGACACCGACCTCGACCCGAACCCCGAGGAGGTCGGCGGCCTCATGTGGGTGCCCTACGAGCGCCTCCACGAGCAGCCGGAGTTCTACCGTCAGCTCCGGCTCTGCCCGTGGTTCGAGATCGCGATGCGTCGCGACGTGGAGTGAACTGCCGCCCGAGTACGACCGGTGGCGGTATCGGCGCTCCGGCACCGAACGGCGGCGTCGGAATCGACTGACCGGTTGCGAACGGTCGGTTCTCCGTGGTGGCGAGTTCGTCCCCGGTCGACCGCTCTCGTCTGTACGTCACTTGTTAACACACGCCAATGTTTATATCCGGCGACCGCGTACTGCCGGGCGAGGCCTCGCGCCTCGTGATCGATCGTGTCGACCGAACCAGCACCGGACCGGACGCCGACGAACCGCCTCGAGCTCTCGCGAGCCGAAGCCTGGGTCGTCCATCACGTCGTGCTCGCGCACCTCCTCGACGAGGACGCGGACGCACAACCCTGGTGGGCCCTGGAGGTCGCCGAGAAACTCGAAGCCGGCGAGAACCGGTTCACAGCGTTCGAGGCGTGGCGACTGCGGTGCGCGCTCGTCGAGTACGCCGACCGCGACGCGACGCCCGAGGCCGACGTCGCGCTCTCGGTCGCCGTCGTCGACCGGATCGACAGCGAGTTCGACGGCCCCCCAGCAGCCCTCTGCTAGCCCGAGGCGCGAGCCCTCGCCATCGTCGTCCCGGACGACGACCCCCCCTCTACCCCTACCCGTTCCACGTTCGCCGCGAGCCATCGCTGGCGGATTACTCGACCGCCGAGAACGGCGAGGAGTCGGTCGCCACCAAGCGTATCGTCGGCCGGCTACGGGCGCGTCGTCGCCCAGACGCCGACCGCCCCCAGCAGTATCGCGGGCAGCATCGGGAGCGCCAGGAGCGCCACCCAGTACGGCAACACCGGCGGCCGCCAGAGGATGAGCAGCGGCGCGCCCAGGAGCGAGAACGCGAGCACGCCGATCAGCACCCAGCCGCGACCGTCGAAGCCCCGGTCCACCGCGTCGGGATGCGCGCCCTGGACGTCATCGTCCACCGAATCGGTCGTTCCCGTACCCGGGTCGTCGGCGGGGCCGGTGGCGTCGTCACCGTCGGCGTCGGTGTCGCGGGCCGCGCCCGGTCGGTGGACGTACCCGTCGTCGTCAGCGCTCACTATCTGGAATTACGACCACCTTGCCAAAGCCCTCACGGTTCTCCAGGCGTTCGTGCGCTCGCGCGGTCTCGCTCATCGGCAGTTCCGCGCGGATTCGCGGCTCGAACGTGCCGTCCCAGACCTTCTCGAGCGCGCGTTCGGCGCTGCCGTGGCTCGCCATCGTCGACCCGCGAACGTCCAGTTGATTCCAGAAGATGCGGCCGATATGCGTCTCCGGTCGCGGCCCCGTGGTCGCGCCACACGTCAGGAGGCGACCGCCGCGCGCGAGGCTCTTCAGCGAGCTGTACCACGTCGCCGCACCGACGTGGTCGACGACGACGTCGACGCCGCGGTCGCCGGTCTGCTCGCGAATCGCGTCCGCGAAGTCCTCGTCCTCGTAGTTCACCACGAAGTCGGCGCCGCACTCGCGCGCGTGCTGCATCTTCTCCTCGGTCGACGCCGTCGCGTACACCGTCGCGCCCGCGTCCGCGGCGATCTGGACCGCGGCGTGCCCGACGCCGCCGGACGCGCCGAGGACGAGCACGGACTCGCCGGACTCCAGCTCGCCGCGTTCCAGGAGCATCCGCCACGCGGTCTGGAACACGAGCGGTGCCGCCGCCGCCGTCGCCCAGTCCACGCCCTCGGGGACGGGCGCGAGCTGGTCCTCGTGGACCGCGGCCTGCTCGGCGTGCACGCCCTGGACGTGCTCGCCGATGACGTGGTAGTCCACGCACAGCGTCGGCTCGCCGCGCCGGCAGAACTCGCACGTCCCGCAGGAGACGCCCGAGAGCAGCGCGACGCGGTCGCCGGGCGCGAAGCGCGTGACGTCGTCGCCGACCGCGTCGACGACGCCCGCCATGTCGCTCCCGGGGACGTGCGGCATCTCGAGGTCGAGTCGACCCGTCGCGCCCAATCCCTTGCGCGTCCACACGTCCAGGTGGTTGAGTGCACCTGCCTTCACGTCCACGAGGACGTCCTCGGGGCCGACCTCGGGGTCGGGGAACTCGTCGTACTCGATGACGTCGCGTCCGCCGTGCTTGCCGAACTGGACCGCCTTCATGCTCGGGCCGTCGCCCGGTCGGTCAAAGAACGTTCCGACCGGTAGCGCGCGCTGGGAGGTCGGTCACCAACGGCGATCGGGTCGTCGCCGTCGCCCGGGATGGGTCGTCGGTGGGCTTACGTCGCTGCCCCCGAATGCGACCCACATGACGGACGGTGACGGGCACGACCACGGTCAGGCGGGCGGCGACGGCGAGCACGCGTCCGAGCGCGTCCCCGACAGCGAACGCGGCCACGACCACCCGGCCGGCGGCGGTGGGGACGACGAGCGTCGCCCGGTCGAGGACGGCCAGCAGGCGGGCGACGACGCGCATCACGCTGGCGACGCAGCCGTCGTTCGGGCGGCGGTCGTCACGGTGTCGTCGACGCGGTCGCTCGACGACGACCCGAGCGGCGACTTGATCGCGGACGCTCTGACGGACGCCGGGCACGCGGTCGTGACGCGCGAGCTGATCCGCGACGAGTTCGACGGCGTCCAGGGGACGGTCGCGCGGCTCGTTAACCGCAGGGACGTGGACGTCATCGTGACGACCGGCGGGACGGGCGTGACTGACGACGACGTGACGCCGGAGGCGGTCGACCCCGTGCTCGGGAAGCGACTGCCGGGGTTCGGCGAGGAGTTCCGGCGTCGGTCGGTCGCCGAGATCGGCGCGATGGGTATCGTCTCGCGCGCGCTGGCGGGTGTGGCCGACGGGACAGTCGTCGTCTGCCTCCCGGGGAGCGAGTCGGCTGTCCGGACCGGGATGGACCTCCTGGAGCCCGTCGTCGGACACCTCGTCGGACTCGCCGAGGACGGGAACGAGGACGTGGACGCGAGCGACTGACGAGCTCCTGGCTCGCCGATGGCGTCGAAAGAGAGGGCGTCGGTCGCGTGGAACGAGTGGGAGTCGGTCGTGTAGAAATGAGGGGGGAGTGAGTCGGAGGGCGTGCCCGTAGCGGGGGCGGCGTGCCTCTGACGGATGCGGTCGCGGGGGAGCGACCGCGGGAGGGAGGGGAGGGAGGCTCGTCGCCTCCAGTTTTTTCGAGGAGGGAGAGCTACATGAATCATCGACACCCTCCACGTCGTTTTACCGGGATGAACGACCGTGAACGGTCTGAACCGTCACGGGAGGCGACCGTTAAACGAACGAAACGTCGTAAATTCACGTCACCCGTCTCGAGATTTAATCCGTCCCCGATCCCTCACGGTCGACCGGGTGAACTCGAATGACGAATCCCTCCACTTCGCGACGCACCGCTCTGAAGGCGCTCGGCGCGGCCGCGGCCACGACGCTCGCCGGCAGCGGCGCCGTCGTCGCTTCGGTCGCGGACGATTCCGGTTGGACGATGCGGGAGTCCCCGACCGGGAACGCGCTCTACGACGTCGAGGAGACGGCCGCCGGCGTGTACGCCGTCGGTGCGGGCGGGGTCGTCCTCGAGCGCACGCCGAAGGGGTACGTGACGGTGCTCGACGGTGGCCCCACCGGGAACGGGAACTCGCTGTACGGCGCGGACGTGACCGACGACGGCGACCGGTTGTGGTTCGTCGGCGCGTCCGGCGCCATCGGCGAACTCGACGTCGAGACCGGAACCCTCCGCGATCGCTCCGCGCCGATGGACGTCACGAACAACTTCAACGACGTCTCCGTCACCGGTGCTGCGGGCGAGGCGAACGTGTACGTCGCCGGCGACAGCGGGAAGCTGTACTATAGCTTCGAGAACGGCGAGCCCCAGACCTGGGAGTACGCCACGCCCGCGAGCGGGTCCGCGATCAACGCCGTCGACTTCCACGACGACACGAGCGGGCACGTCGTCGACGGGAACCAGACCGTCCTCTACACGCGCGACGGCGCGACGTGGGATCGCCTCGGCGTCGCGGACGCGAACCACGACTTCTACGGCGTCGACTCGGACGACTTCGACGACGTCTGGGTGAGCGGCGGCGGCGGGACCGTCTACCACTGGGACGGCTCGGAGTGGGTGCGGAGCGACACCGGCGACGCCGGCCTGCGCGACGTCGAAGTCGCGGGCAACGACGCCGGGTACGTCGTCGGCGGCGGCGGTCGGGTCTACGACCGCGAGAACAGCGAGTGGCGCCAGGACGCGACGCCGACCGGCGAGAACCTGAAGGCGGTCGTGCGACTCGGCGACGAATCCGCGGTCGCCGTCGGCGCCGGCGGCACCGTCGTCGAGCGGTGAACTGCCTCGGGGTCGCGGCCTACTCGTCGCGGACCGCCGTCAGCACGAAGATCCCGTCCTCTGCGATCTCCGCCTCGCGGTCGACGACCTCGTAGCCGAGGCGATCCAGTTCTTCGCGGACGTCGCCCTCCGGCGACCCGAAGTTCGCGTGGGTCTCGACGACGACGACGCGCGGCTCGATCTCGAGGTTCCGGAGGACGTCCAGTTCCGCACCCTCGCAGTCCATCTCGAGGACGTCGCACGCCGGGAGTTCGGTGGCGTCGACGACGCGCGCGTCCCCCGGCGGCGTGTACAGCGACACCGCCGACCCGACGATGGCGTGCTCCACGTCGACGCGGTCGGTCACGCCGTTCAACTCCAGGGCCTCGCGGACGAGGCCGTACTGGTCCGCGCCGCCCTCGTAGGTCGTCACCGACCCCGTCTCGCCGACGTGGTTCGCGGCGACGACGGAGGACACGCCGAACCCGCCGCCGACGACGACGACGTCGTCGCCGGTCCGGACGCGCTCGCGGAGCGAGTCGATGATCGCGGCCTCGTACTCCGGGAACCGGTCCGTGAAGTCGAACAGCTTCGCGCCGCGCGCCGTGACGCCGTTGTGCGTGCTGAGCTTGTACGGCAAGTGCGGTCGCAGGAAGCGGTTGTAGACTGACTGGACGGTACCGGGCTGGTCGACGCGGTCGGTGTCGCCGTCGTCGGTCGCCGACCCGACGCGGCTGGTGACGCTCCCGAGCATGCCCGTAACCTGGGCGCACTCGGTCATCAAGCCGCGTTCGCGCTCGAGAGCCGACTCGGCGCGCGTTTCGAGACTCGATACGTGCGACTGCGACGCGATGCCGCCCCAGAGAGCCACTGCGGTCGCGTAGCCGTCAGGCCGCGAGTTCCTCGGCGACGGTCGCGGAGTCCAGCAGCGCGGGGTCGACGGAGAGTACCTCCTGGCCGCTGACGAACTCCGGGAGCGAGTCGTCCGTGTAGCAGACGACGCGCACGTCCTCGTTCAGG
Organism: Halorubellus sp. JP-L1; assembly: GCF_011440375.1. Classification (NCBI taxonomy): domain Archaea; kingdom Methanobacteriati; phylum Methanobacteriota; class Halobacteria; order Halobacteriales; family Halorubellaceae; genus Halorubellus; species Halorubellus sp. JP-L1. The sequence goes on along the minus strand of NZ_JAAOIR010000001.1, from coordinate 1,449,269 downwards.
TCTTTCGCGACCGGGATCGACGTCGCCTGGCCGACGTCCGTGAGGACGAACAGGTCCGCGTCGTGGACGCCTGCCTCCTCGAGCGCGGGCCGGTTCGCGACGTCGGCGACCACGCTCACCTCGTACCCGACGGCCTCCAGTTCGCCAACTAGCTCGTGTTCGTCGACGCCCGCGAAAATCGCCTTCATTGCGACCACGTTGGGGCCGTACCGGTTTGTGCCTTTCCTGTCGACGCGCCCCTGCCGCCGCCTCACGTGACACGACGTGGCAAGCGACGAGCGTCGAGGCGGCGAGCGGCGTCGACGGCGCTACTCGTACTCGATGGTCGCAGGCGGCTTGTGCGTGACGTCGTAGACGACGCGCGCGACGTTGTCGTGGCCGCCCGTGATGCGGGACTGGATGCGCTGGAGGGTCTCCCAGTCGATCTCCTGAGCGCGAGCGGTCATTCCATCCCTCGATTCGACGGAGCGTACGCTGACGACCCAGCCGTGCACGCGGTTGTCGCCCTTCACGCCCGTGGCCTTCCCGATCACCGCAGCGAGCGCCTGCCAGGGCTCGTACTCCTCGAGCTCGTCCTCGACGACGTGGTTCGCCATGCGGGCGACGTCGAGCTTCTCCTCGGTCACTTCGCCGATGATGCGGACGGCGAGTCCGGGGCCGGGGAACGGCATGCGTTCGGCGATGATCTCCTCGAGGTCGAGTTCGCGCGCGACCTCCCGCACCTCGTCCTTGTAGAGGTCCCGCATCGGTTCGACGATGCCCTCGAAGTCCACGACGTCGGGGAGCCCGCCGACGTTGTGGTGGGACTTGATGGTGCCCTCGCTCTCGATGCGGTCCGGGTAGATGGTGCCCTGGACGAGGTAGTCCGCGTCCACCTCGGTCGCGACCGTCTCGAACTCGCGGATGAACTGCTCGCCGATGACGTGCCGCTTCGCCTCGGGATCGGTGACGCCGGCAAGCTCGTCGAGGAACCGCTCCTTCGCGTCGACGATGCGGAGCGAGTCCATGTAGTCGAAGACCTCGCGTATTTGGTCGGTCTCGCCCTCGCGCATCAACCCGGTGTCGACGTAGACGGGCGTGAGCTGGTCGCCGATCGCCTCGTACGCGAGCGCGGCCGCGGTCGAGGAGTCCACGCCACCCGATAGGGCGATGACGGCGTTCGCGTCGCCGACTTCGTCGGCGATCTCCTCGATCTTCTCGTCGATGAAGGAGTCGACGTCCACCATCAGACCTCCACCTCCTCTCGGTCCGCGGCGTCCGCACGGTCGGCCTCGTCGCCGTTGTCCGCGCCGTCGACGCCCGCGCGCTCCATCACTGCATCGAGGAGCGCGACGAACGGCGGACTCGGCCGTCCGGGCCGCGACCGGAACTCTGGGTGGAACTGCGTCCCGAAGAAGTACGGGTGGGCCTCGTGTTCGAGGATCTCCATGCGGTTGCCCGCACGGCCCGAGAACACCAGCGGCGTCTCCTCGAAGTCCTCGAAGTACTCGGGGTTGACCTCGTAGCGGTGCCGGTGGCGTTCCGTGCAGACGTTCGCGTCGTAGACGTCCGCGGCGAGCGTCCCCGGCGAGATGTCAGTCTGGTGTGCGCCCAGACGCATCGTGCCGCCCATGTCCTCGACCTCGTACTGCTCGGGGAGGATGTCGATGACGGGATCTGGCGTGTCCGGGTCCATCTCCGCGGAGTGCGCGTTGGGGTAGTCCATGACGTTCCGGGCGTGCTCGACGACCGCCATCTGGAAGCCGAGACAGAGTCCGAGGAACGGGACGTCGTTCTCGCGGGCGTGCCGAATCGCTTCGATCTTCCCCTCGGTGCCCCGAGAGCCGAAGCCGCCGGGGACGACGACGCCGTCGCAGGACTCGAGACGCTCGCGGTTCGCACCGTCGTCGTCGCCGTCGACCATCTCGTCGGAGTCCACCCACTGCACGTTCACGTCGACGCCCGCGTGCAGGCCGGCGTGCTTGAGCGCCTCGTTCACGCTCATGTACGCGTCCTCGAGGTCGTACTTCCCGACGAGCGCGACGTCCACGCTACCCTCGCGCTCGCGCGTGACGAGTTCCCGCCACGTGTTGTCGCGCTCGGGAACGGGGAGCGCCTGCCCGAGCAGGTCCAGTTCCTGCATGACGTACTCGTCGAGGCCCTCCTCCTCGACCATCAGGGGGACGTGGTAGATGTCCTCGACGTCCGGATTCGAGAACACGGCCTCGGTCGGGACGTCGCAGAACAGCGCGATCTTCTCCTTCGTGTTCGCGTCGAGCTTGTCCTCGCAGCGCCCGACGAGGATGTCCGGCTGGAGTCCGATGGACCGGAGTTCCTTCACGGAGTGCTGGGTCGGCTTCGTCTTCTGCTCGCCGTTCTTCGAGTACGGCACGAGCGTGACGTGGGTGAGGAGGAAGTCCTCCTCGTCCTCCTCGTGCGCGAACTGCCGCAAGGCCTCGAGGTACGGCATCCCCTCGATGTCGCCGACGGTCCCGCCGATCTCGACGAGGCAGACGTCGGTGCCTTCGGCAGCCTCGCGGATGCGGCGCTTGATGTCGTCAGTGATGTGCGGGATGACCTGCACGGTCTTCCCGAGGTAGTCGCCCGCGCGCTCCTTCTCGATGACGTGCTTGTACGTCTTCCCCGTCGTGACGTTGTGGTCGAACGTCATGTCCTCGTCGAGGAAGCGCTCGTAGTTCCCGAGGTCGAGGTCGACCTCGCCACCGTCCTTGAGGACGTACACTTCGCCGTGCTGGTAGGGGTTCATGGTGCCCGCGTCGACGTTCAGGTAGGGGTCTACCTTCACGGCGGTCACGTCGAACCCGGCGTTCTTCAGGAGGCGGCCGGTGCTCGCGGCGGTGATCCCCTTCCCGAGCCCGGACATCACCCCGCCTGTCACGAAAATGAACTTGTTCCCGAGCGTCGGATCGTACTCGGTTTCGGACTCCTTCGGCATACCGAGTGTCCGCGAGGACGACCCAAAACCATTTCGGAGCGCGCGCACCCTGCCGGACCGTCCCACGGTGGAGAAACGACTACGAACCGGGCGTACGTCGCCTCGAACATGGACGTTCGTCCACTCCGCGACGGCGAGGTCGCCGCGCTCCACGACGACTGCTGGCTCCCCTTCGGGCTGGAGATGCAGGAGCTCGACGCGCACGACGCGCTCGCCGCGGACCTCGACGCGGTCCGCGACGCGAACGTCGCGTACCGCCGCGACCGTCACGCGAGCGACGACACGCACACCGGGGTCGCGGTCCCCGGCGACGACGAGCGACGACCGCCGGTGCGAGCCGACGCGCTCGCGGACCCGACGATCGGTGACGCGGCCGCGGTCGCCGCGGGCACGCTCGACGACTCCGCGCGGTTCGCGGGGTACGCGTACGCGGAACTCGGCGACTCCCCGCCGGTGTTCGCGCGCGGCGACCCCGTGACCGTCCTGGAACTGTACGTGCGCCCCGAGTACCGCGGCGACGGACTCGCAACCGACCTCCTCGATACGGTCGAATCGTGGGGTCGAGAGCACGGCCGCGAGCGCGTGGAACTACACGTGCACGCGCGCAACGACGCCGCGAACGGCCTCTACGAGGTGCGCGGCTACGAGACGTTCATGCACAAGCGGCGAAAGTCGCTCTGAGCGTCGAAGCGACCGGGACCGCGAGCCGCGGTCGTTGCGGCGCGGTCAGTCGTCGTCCGCGACGCCGCCGCCCATCGAGTCCTCCGCGTCGCCGGCGTGCTCGAGCGGGTCGCTGTCCCAGTACTCGTGGGTCGCGTCCGCGCGGAAGCACGCCGCCTCGTGGTCGGCGCCGACGTCGTAGTCCGGCGGGAGCTCGCGCTTGCAGGCCTCCCTGGCGTGCGGGCAGCGCGTGTGGAACCGACAGCCGGTCGGCGGGTTCCGCGGCGAGGGGACGTCGCCCTCCAGTCGACCGCCGCGGCGACCGTACTCTTCGACCGACGCTCTGGGGACGCTGTCCAGGAGCGCCTGCGTGTAGGGGTGCTGGGGGTCTTCGAAGATCTCGTCGACCGGCCCGGTCTCGACTATCTTCCCGAGGTACATCACGGCGACGCGGTCGGAGATGTGCCGGACGACGCTCAGGTCGTGTGCGACGAACAGGTACGTGAGGCCGAACTCGTCCTGGAGGTCCTCGAGGAGGTTCAGCACCTGTGCCTGCACGCTCACGTCCAGCGCCGACACCGGTTCGTCGAGGACGACGAACTCGGGGTCGAGCGCGAGCGCGCGAGCGATCCCGACGCGCTGGCGCTGCCCGCCGGAGAACTCGTGGGGGTAGCGGTCGACCTGTCGCGCGGACAGTCCGACGCGCTCGAGCAACTCCCTCGCACGCGACTCGCGCTCAGCGCTCCCGGCGAGTCCGTGAATTCTGAGGCCCTCGGTGACGATCTCGCCGACGGTCATCCGCGGGTCGAGGCTCGAGAACGGGTCCTGAAAGACGATCTGGGCCTGCTGCCGGAACGCCTTGCGTTCGTCCGTAGTCATCTCGAAGACGTCGTCGCCGTCGAAGCGAACTGAGCCACCGGTCGCCTCCCGGAGCCCGAGGAGCGTCTCGCTCGTCGTCGACTTCCCGCAGCCGGATTCGCCGACGAGCCCGAGCGTCTCGCCGCGCTCCACGTCGAAGCTCACGCCGTCGACCGCCCGCACCGCGGTCGGTTCCCGCCCGAGCACGCGGTCGATCAGGGTGTCGTTCTCGTAGTAGTGCTTCTCCAGGTCCTCGACCGCCACGAGTGGTCGGTCAGTCATCGGCTTGCACCTCCTCCGCTTCCTCGAAGTGGTCGTCGTCGAGCGCGGTCGCGGGGTCGTACTCGCCGTCGGCGAGCACGCAGCGAGCGGTGTGGTCGGGGTCGCCGTCGACGGGTCGTTCCGCGGGGTGCTCGAGGCAGGCCTCCATCGCCTTCGGACAGCGGTCGGCGAAGTAGCAGCGGTCGCCCATCTCCTCGGCGTTGAGGTTCGGGACGTTCCCCTCGATCGGCTGGAGTCGCGGTGCCGGGTCCTCCACGTCCGGGATCGACCCGAGCAACCCCTGCGTGTACGGATGCGTTGGGGCCTCGAAGACGTCCTCGAGCGAGCCGCGTTCGACGACCTCGCCGGCGTACATCACGGCGACGCGGTCGCACATGCGAGCGATGACGCCGAGGTCGTGCGTGATGAGTACGACGCTCATCCCTCGATCCTGCTGGATGTCCCGGAGCAGATCCAGTATCTGGGCCTGGATGGTGACGTCCAGCGCCGTCGTGGGCTCGTCGGCGAACAGCACGTCGGGTTCGCCGGCGAGCGCCTGCGCGACCATCGCGCGCTGGAGCATCCCGCCCGAGAACTGATGGGGGTACTCGTCGGCGCGCTCGACGGGGTCGGGGATGCCGACCTGCTCGAGCAGTTCGATTGCGCGCGCCTTGCTCTCGGGACTCGTGTACTCGCGTCCCGGGACGAGCGTGTCGACGATGAGGTTCCCGAGCCCGTACCCCTGCGTCCGCGAGCGCGTGCTCCGCGGGTTCGCCGAGGCCCGACGCTGCACCTCGACGGCCTCGGCGATCTGCTCGCCGACGGTCAGCGACGGATTGAAGCTACTCATCGGATCCTGGAAGATCATGCTGAACTTCGGGCCGCGGAGCGACCGCCGGACGCCTTTCGGGAGTCGCCTGAGGTCGACGAAGTCGCCGTCGACCGCCGCCGGCGTCTTCTCGCGGAACTCCTCGGCGAGGTCGGGCTCGCGGAACCACACCTCGCCGTCCGTGATCCGTCCCGGCGAGTCGACGAGGTCGATGGTCGACAGCGCCGTCACGGACTTGCCCGACCCGGACTCGCCGACGATGCCGAGAATCTCGTCCTCGCGCACGTCGAAGGACACCGACTCGACGGCGTTGACCTGGCCCTCCTCGGTGAAGAACCGCGTGCTGAGGTCCTCGACGCGGAGGCGGTCGGCCTTGCGCGCAGGCTCCCGGCCGGCTTCCTGGGCGGGTTCGCGGCCCTGCCCGCGAGCGGTCTCGCGGTCGGGTTCGCGGGTCATACCCCTCCCTCCCCCTCGATACCGGGGTCGAGGGCGTCCCGGAGCCAGTCACCGACGAGGTTCAGGCCGACGACCGTGACGACGATCGCCAGTCCCGGCATCGCCGCGATCCACCACGCGGTCGACTGGTACTGGCGGCCGAGCGCGATGTCGAAGCCCCAGGAGACGTTCGCCGACGAGAACCCGAGGAAGGAGAGCGCGCTCTCCAGCAGGATGATCGCGGCGATCTGGATCGTGCCGAGGACGAGGATGGGCGTGATGGCGTTCGGGAGGACGTGCCGGAGCAGTATCGTCCCGTCGTTCGCCCCGAGTGCTCGCGCGGCCTTGACGTACGACTGCTCGCGCAGGTTCAGGGCTTCGCCGCGTGCGACGCGCGCGAACCACACCCAGTTGACGAGTGCGACGACGACGATGATCGTCCCCGGAACGACGGTGCTCTCGGGCATCCCCGTCGGGAGTCCGACCGCAGACCGGAACGCCTCGGACAGGCCGCTCTGGACGAACGGGTCCGGGATGGACCGCTCGAGCGCGTCCCCGAGCACGCCGATGAGCGCGATCGCGAGGACGATCGAGGGGAACGCGAGCATCACGTCCGCGCTCCGCATCAGGACGTCGTCGACCGTCCCGCGGTAGTAGCCGGCGACGAGGCCGACGCTGACGCCGACGAGCATCGCCAGGCCCGTTCCGAGGAAGCCGACGAGCAGCGACACCCGGGCGCCGTAGACGAGTCGCGAGAGGATGTCGCGACCGTTCCCGTCGGTCCCGAGCGGGTGCGTCGTCGTCGCGTTCTCGTACACGGTCTGGTTCTCAGTGACGATCTCGCCGTCCTCGAAGACGACGCTCCCGTTGTCCTGGACCGGCACCTCCTCGGTCGTCGCCTTCGTGAAGCCCAGCGGCGGCGAGCGAGCGTTGTCCAGGTTCTGCGTCCCCGGCTTGTGCGGCGCGATCAGTGGCGCGAACACCGCCACGAGCAGCACGACGACCACGACGACGATGCCGATCTTCGCGAGGACGTTCCGATCCAATCCGCGCCGCAGGCTTCTGAGCGTGCGTGGCGAGACCAGCCCACGGTTGATGCTCCCCAGGGGGAACCTGGCGGCCAGCCACGAGAGTAGTTCGGAGATCATTCAGTCGAATCCCACCCGCGGGTTCACGTACGTGTACAGCGTGTCGACGACGATGTTCACCACGACGAATCCGATGGAGATGACGATGAGCGACCCCTGCACCATCGGCCAGTCGCGCGAGTTGATGCTACTGATGAGGACCTGCCCCAGTCCCGGCCAGTCGAAGACGAACTCAGTGATGACCGCACCGCCGATGAGCGTCCCGAGCTGGAGGCCGACGACGGTGATGATCGGGATGAGGGTGTTCCGGAGGACGTGCCTGTAACGCACGAGCGACTCCGGGAGGCCCTTCGCTCGCGACGCCCGGACGTACGTCTTCCCGAGTTCGTCGAGCATCCCGCTCCGCGTCAGTCGCGTGATGAGCGCCGTGAAGTACGTCCCGAGCGTGATCGCCGGGAGCGTGATGTACCACAGCCACGTCCTGAGTCCCTCGAGGGCGGCCGCGAACTGCATGGACGCCACGAGGTCGAAGATGGCGGGGATACCGATGGCGCGCTGGCTCGTCGGGAACAGGTTCAACTGGACAGAGAGCACGATGATGAGCATGACGCCGAGCCAGAAGTTCGGCGTGCTGATGCCGGCGAGCGAGAACAGCGTCGCCCCGTAGTCGGGAGCGGTGTGCCTGTTCGTCGCACTGACGACCCCGAGCGGGATGGCGATGACGACCGCGACGACCGTCGCGGCGATCGCGAGCTCGAGCGTCGCCGGGATGCTCCGGGCGACGCGCGCAGTGACCTCGGTACCGGTCGTCAACGACGTTCCCAGGTCTCCGGTCGGGACGCCCGTGATGAACTTCCAGTACTGGACGTGCAGCGGCTGATCCAGTCCGAGTTCCGCGACGACCTGCCGGCGGACCTCGGGATCGACGTCCGGTGGCAACAGGACGTTCGCCGGATCGCCCGGTGCGATGACGCGCAGCCCGAAGACGATGGTCACGACGCCCCAGACGACGAACGCGCCCTGGAGGAGTCGCTTCGCCAGGAACCGAGCGAGGGACATCTGGCGTTACTCGGCGGGACTCATCGCGTACGCGTCGATGCGCTCGTCCGAGCGAGGCTCCCACTCGACGCGGTTACTGACGCCGTAGACGCTGTACTGCTGGTTGAGGAAGATCCACGGTGCTTCCTCGTTCGCGAGCGCGTTCGCGTCCTCCAGCGCGGAGACGCGTTCGTCGCCCGTGCTGTTCGCGGCCGTCTCGAGCAGCGAGTCGAACTCGTCGTTGCTCCAGGACGTCAGCGCGCCGTTCGTCGAGAGGAGCGCGGTCATGACGAGCGCCCCCTCGAACGTCGCCTCGCCCCACCCGATGAGGTACCACGGCGGCTTGTCCTCGATGTTCCCGGTCAGGAGCTCGTCGGTCAGCGACCCGAAGTCCCGCTGGTTGACGGAGGCGGAGACGTTCGGGAGTTCGTCGATGTAGCCCGCGACCGCCTGCGCGATCTCGAGGTCCTTCAGGTACCGGCCGACGGGCGTGTTCAGTTCGATCTCGACGCCGGCGTGTCCGGACTCCTCGACGAGGCGCTCGGCCTCGTCGGGGTCGTAGGGATAGGGGTCGACGTCGTCGTTGTGGCCGACGAACTCCGGGAGCGTCGGCTGGCCGGTCTGCGCGCCGAACCCGCCGAGGACGTTCGAGACGATGCTCTCCAGGTCGACCGCGTAGTTCATCGCTTGCCGGAACTGCTTCGAGGAGAACGGCTCCACGTCGTACCGCATCCCGTTGTAGAGGATGCGCGTACTCGGCGCGGCGGAGACGCTGCCCGCGTCGCTGTTGTTGATGCGGTTGACCTCCTGGGGCGGGACGTTGACGATGATGTCGGTCTCGCCCTGGAGCATCTGGTTGACGCGCGTGCTGGACTCCGTGGCGCTACGGAACGTGAGTTCGGACACCTCCGCGGGGTCGTCCCAGTAGTCGTCGTAGCGCGTGAAGACGACCTCCTCGTCCTGCGTGTAGGAGTCGAGCTGGAACGGGCCGGTGCCGTTCATCTCCTGGCCGATCTCGGACTTCGAGCGGTCCTCGACCCACGACTTCTGCACGATGTCGCAGTACGTCGCGAACTCGGAGAACACGATCGGGTTGAGTCCGTCGAGTTCGACGCGGACCGTCGTCTCGTCGACGGCGCTCGCGCCGCTGACGCCCGCGAGCTGGTCGCGCTGCGGGCTCGCGAACCCGACGTCTTCGTCGACGATGCGGTTGATGCTGTACGCCGCGTCCTCGGCGACGAACGTATCGCCGTTGTGGAACGTGACGTCTTCGCGGAGCTGGAACTCCGCGGCGTTCTCGCCCTCGACGCGCGACCAGTCGGTCGCGAGCGCGGCCTGCGTCGATCCCGCCGCGTCGCGCGTGATGAGGCCCTCGTAGGCGTGGAGCATCACGACGTCAGTCGGCGTCTCGCGGTGGTCGTGGGGGTCGAGTCCAGAGGGCATGTTCCCCTGGGTGATGGTGACCTCGAACTCGCCCACTTCCGTCTCGCCGTCGTCGGTGGTCTCGGTATCGTCGCCGCCGTCGGTGCCGTCGCCGCCGTCGGTGTCGTCGCCGTCGCCGGCGTCGGTCTCGGTCGTCTCGTCGCCGCCCATGCAGCCGGCGAGCGATGCCGCCGTCGCAGCGCCCGCGTACTTCAGGAACCCGCGTCTGTCAGGACTATCCTCTAGCATGGTCCGTAGTAGTTAATATGAGCATATAAAACCATTCGTAGGACGACCCGGTTCTGCTTCGATTTCGAGCCCGAAGTCGGTTCGATCGTCCATCCCGAAACTGTCGGTCGGTGCGCGTCTGGCAGAAGGGATTATGGTGTGGGGGCCTGGAGTTCCGTCGATGCGAACGCACGTGCTCGGGGAAGGCCGACCGGAGCTGGCCGTCGTCGTCGGCCAGCACGGCGACGAACCGTGCGGCGAGCGGGCGATGGAGCGATTGCTCGCGGACGAGTCCCTCCGGCTCTCGGGAGCGGTCCTGTTCGTGGTGGCGAACGAGCGAGCGCGCGACGCCGGCGAGCGCTTCGTGGACGTGGACCTGAATCGCGCGTACCCCGGCGACCCGGACGCGGACGCGCACGAGGCGCGGCTCGCGAGCCGACTCCTCGAGGTCGTCGACGGACTCCCCGTGCTCGACCTCCACTCGACCGTCTCGACGGCCGAGCCGTTCGCGCTCTACCAGCGACTCACGCCCCGGACGCGCCGACTGCTCGAGTGGACGGGGCTCGACCGCGCCGTCGACGTCCGGACCGAAGCCGGCGGGCTGGCGTCCCACGTCGACGGCGTCGCGGTCGAGTGCGGTCGGAAGGGGAGCGAGGCCGCCGTCGACACCGCCGAGCGAGTGCTGCGGAACGTGCTCGCAGCCGCCGGCCTGACTGCGGTGGGAGACGGAGAGCTCGCGGGCGAGCGCGCTGGCACCGTCGATCCGACCGTCTTCGAAGTGTTTGATCGCGTCGACGGGAGGGGGTACGAGTTCCTCGGGGAGAACTTCCACGAGGTGCCGGCCGGGACGGCGTTCGCCCGTCGCGGCGACGAGGAACTCGTCGCCGACGAACCGTTCTACCCGGTCCTGATGTCGACCGACGGGTACGAGGCGAGCGTCGGCTTCCGCGCTCGCCGACTCGGCCCGCTCTCGTCGCTCCCGGACGACGACCGACTGCGGTAGAACCGACTGCGGTAGAACCGGCCCGACAGCCGCTCTCCGGGGCGGACGTGGACTACTCGCGACCGGCGCGGAGGCGAGCGACGCCGGCGAGCGCGACGCCGACGACGAGCAGCGCGAGGCCGGCGACGGCGAGCGTCGGTTCGACCGTGCCGACGCAGTCGGGATAACAGCCCTGCGTCGGGGCGCCGCCGGCGAGGATGGGGCTCGCGCCGGCGACGACGACGCCGACGTAGATCGCGGTCCAGCCGAGTTCGGCAGACGCCGTGGTGGTGGTCGACGGCATCGGTTCGGGGTTCGCGACCGGGGCTTGTGGTCGTTGCGGTCGGACCCCGTGGTCTCGCTACTCGCCGACGCCGAGGTGCGTGCCGAGGAAGTCGGCGGCGTCGCGGCCGGCCTGCTGGTGCTGGCCGACGAAGTGGTGGTCGGAGGCGTACGCGATCACTCGCTGCTGGCAGCGTTCGGCGGCCTCGACGACGGGCGTCGAGTCGGCGGTCTCGTCGCGTTCGCCGTAGCCGACCTGGAGCGGGCAGGGGAGGTCGTCGACGGCCGCGGCGGCGTCTAATTCCTCGTTCAGGCGGCTCGCTGGTGCGAGCACGGCGCAGGCGTGGACTGGGACCTCGACGCTGGCGGCGGCGAGGATGGCGATCGCGCCGCCGAAGCTGTAGCCGTAGACGCCGACGGCGTCGTAGCGGTCGGTCGCCCAGCGGAGGGCGTTCCGGGCGTCCTCGCGTTCGCCGCGGCCGTCGTCCCAGTCGCCGTAGTCGAACCGGAGGCAGTCGACGCCCGCGTCGGTGAGCGCGTCGCTGGTGGCGGTGAGTCGACGGTCGCTCCGAACGCCCCCCATCTGTGGGTGCGGTGGGCAGGCGACGACGCACGCGGTCGCGTCGGCGTCGGCGCGCGCGTCGTCGCCGCTCGCTGTCGCGTCGAGGCTGGCGCGGACGTCCCGGGCGCCCGGGACGAGGACGGCATCGCTCTCGGTCATGTGCAAGACGTAGGGCGGGTCGTCCCTTCAACGTCCCGGGGGTCGCCCGTGGACGCACGACTCACCGCCACCTGCAGCCCTCCAATTCGTGCTAACGTGTATCGTGCTGGTGCTTTGTGACCAACTCCTACCCATTCGAAACCTGACGCTTTTAAGGCGCTGGATGCTAGGAACTTGGTATGGGAATCCTGTCGCGGGCATCGTACGTCATCCGCTCGAAGCTGAACTCGATCCTCAATCGAGCGGAGGACCCTGGGGAGACGCTCGACTACTCCTACGAGCAGATGCGTGACCAGCTCCAGCAGGTCAAGAAGGGCATCGCGGACCTGACGACCCAGAAGAAGCGCCTGGAGATGCAGAAGAAGCGACTCGAGGAGAACGTCGAGAAGCACAACGAGCAGGCGCGGGAGGCGGTCAGCCAGGACCGCGAGGACCTCGCGCGCAAGGCCCTCGAGAAGAAGAAGTCGAAGATGAACCAGATCGAGGAGCTCGAAGCGCAGATCCAGGACTTACAGAACACGCAGGACCAGCTCGTCGAGAAGAAGGAGACCTTGCAGCAGCGCATCGAGGAGTTCAAGACGAAGAAGGAGTCGATGAAGGCGCGCTACGAGGCCGCCGAAGCGAGCGCGCGCGTCAGCGAAGCGATGACGGGTGCGGGCGACGAGATGGAGGACGTCGGTCGCTCGATCGAGCGCGCCGAGGAGCGCACGAACGACATGGAGGCCCGCGCCGCGGCGATGGACGAACTCCACGACTCGGGCGCGTTCGACGACGTCCTCAGCGACAAGGACTCGATCGACCGCGAGCTCGACAAGATGTCGACGGACTCGAGCGTGGACGCCGAACTGGACACGCTCAAGGCCGAGATGGGGAAGAGCGAGCCCGCGGAGACGGATGCCGATACGGAGACCGAGAGCGCGGACGTGGAGACGGAGGCGGCCGACGGCGGCGATGCCGCGACCGACGTCGAGGACAGCGAGGTCGAGGCGGAGCTAGAGGAGCTACAGGACGAAGAGCAGTAGCTGACTGAGCGGCACGACCCGATCGGCACGACCCGATCGGCGCGATTCGATCGGCGCGAATCGATCAGCAGGATTCGATCGGCGCGGACGGAACTGGCTCGCTGTCGATGGTTCGGACGTACTGTTTTCACGGCGGGCATCGAAGCATGATGCATGAGCGAGGGCAGCGACGCGTCGGGCGGCGACGAGGACTCGATGCGCGAGCGGGCGGCGGTGAGTTCGGCGAAGCTCTGGCTGCTCGTGGCCGCGGACCGACTGGTGGTCGCGGTCGTGATCGCGGCGTTCGTGTTCGCGAGCATGCTGGCGGTCGACGCCGTCCCGGGCGTCGACTCCGTCGGGTTCTTGCGGACGGGCGACCCCGTGGAGACGCTGTTCCAGGCGTTCGTCGGCGCGATCATTACGGGCGTGACGCTCGTCGTGACGTTGAACCAGCTCGTGCTCTCGCAGGAGCTGGGTGCGGTCGGCGACCAGCGCGAGCGCATGGAGGGCGCGCTGTCGTTCCGCCGGGACGCGGAAGAGGTCCTGGAGCCGGCGGTGGCGCCGACGGAGCCGTCGGCGTTCCTGCGCGCGCTCGTCGAGGCGTCCGCGGACCGGGCGGACGCGCTCGTCGCGGCGGTCGAGGACGCGAACGCGAGCGCGGCGTTCGACGACGCCGTCTCCGAGTACGCGTCGTCGGTGACGGAGAACGCGAACGCGGTCGCGTCCGACCTCGAGGACGCGGAGTTCGGGACGTTCGACGTCCTGTCCGCGGCGCTGGACTACGACTATTCGCGGAAGATATACGCCGCGCGACGGTTCCGGGTGGAGTACGCCGAGGAGTGCACGGACGACGTCGAGGCGGCGTTCGACGACCTGGAGCGGGCGCTGGGGTTGTTCGCGCCGGCTCGCGAGCACTTCAAGACGCTGTACTTCCAGTGGGAGCTCGTGAACCTGTCGCGGACGATCCTGTACGCGGCGGTGCCGGCGCTCGTGACGGCGGCGTCGATGATCGTGTTCTTCGAGTCGGGCGCCTCCTTCGTCGCCGGTGAGGCACTCGGCGTGTCGACGGGTGTAACCCTGGTCGCGGCGGCGTCGGCGGTGTCGGTGTTCCCGTTCGCGTTACTGGTGTCGTACATCCTCCGCATCGCGACGGTCACGAAGCGCACGCTCGCGATCGGGCCGTTCGTCCTCCGGGAGACGAACCGGTCGGCGGAGTTCGAGTTCGAGGACGCACCCGAGTAGCGGCGCGCGCTCGCGTCGCTTTTGTCGCGCCGGCCGCAATTCGAGGTATGCGACTGGTGTTCGTGCACGTCGACGAGGCGACTGCTACCCCGACGGAGCGGGCGCTGTCGGCGGACGAGGCGACTGTCGAGCCGACGGAGCGGGCGCTGTCGGCGGACGAGGCGACTGTCGAGCCGACGGAGCGGGCGCTGTCGGGTGCGGACGGGGTGGACGGCGACGGTCCGGCCGCGCTGGAGGTGACGGACGGGCTCGTGGCGTTCGTGGCGGTGGAGTCGGGCGACGGGACCGACGTGGGGGGCGTGGTGGTGGCGGCTGCGGACGCGGTCCGCGAGGTCGCCGAGCGGTTGCGGGTCGACGACGTGCTCCTGTACCCGGATGCGGCGGCGAGTCCGCGGGCGGCGGCGCCGGCGTCGGCGGCCCCGGTGTTCGGGGCGTTCGTGGACGCGCTCGGCGACGAGGCGTTCGACGTGCGGGCGTCGCCGTTCGGGTGGCGGGCGCGTCTCGAGGTGGAGACGAAGGCGCACCCGTTCGCGACGACCGTGCGGTCGGTCGGGCCGGGGGACGCTGCGGAGCCGCCGTCGACCGACTGGCGACTCGTCGGCTCGGGCGGCGACGGACGCGACCCGGCTCGCGTCCTCGACGACGACGAGGGCTCGGGCGAAGAGGGCTCGGACGACGACGGCTCGAGCGGCGACGACCTCCTCGCCCTCTCGCCGGGCGCGGAGCGCGTCGTGCGCGCCGTCGTCGACGACCTCGAGTCGCCGGGGCCGGCGCTGGCGTCGTCGGGAGGCGACGCGCCGCCGGACCGCGGGGACCGGGCGCGCGCGCTCGCCGTCGCGGACCGCGACCCGCTCGATGCTGCGGCGACGCGTCGGCCGGTCGGCGCGTTCCTGCGGGACGCGCTCGCCGACGCCGTCGCCGACCTCGGGTCGACCACCGCGGACGCGACGATGCCCGTCGGCGGCCCGCGCGCGCTCGACCTCGCCGACGACGGCGTCCGCGGGTACGCCGCGACGCTCGGTACTCGCAGTCGTGGGGTCCCCGCTGGCGACCGCCGCGTCCTGCTCTCCGACCGCGACGCGGCGACCGCGCTCGCGACGCTCGCCGCCGCCGACGTCCCCGCCGACGCGTACCCGCTCGCACTCTCGACGCCCGACGCACCCGCGGCGCTCGCGAACGAGTGGGTGGAGAACGTCTATGGCAGGGACGGTCAGGGTGATGCGGACGGCGTCGACGCACTGGCCGCTGGATCGCGTGCACCGACGGTCCACGAGGCGTTCGCCCCTGACGGTGCGAACGATGCGGACGGTCCAGCGGACGCGAACGCGGCGGACGCCGTGGACGCCGCTGCCCGCGACGCGGTCGTCGAACACGCTGGCCGCTCGCTCGCGCTCGCGGCGGACTGCGGCCTCGACGCTCTCGCCGTCGTCCGCGTTACGCCCGCGTTCGCGACCGCGAACGCGGGCTGGCTCGACGACCTCGGACGCGCGCTCGACGCGCCGGTGCTCGTCGGCGTCGTCGACGGCGGCCCGACCGCGTGGCCCGTCCGCGTCGACGTCCTCGCGCCGACGGCCGACGGCGGCGCGCTCCCGACTGGCACCGTCCGCCTCGACGACGACGGCGTCGCGCACTTCGAGGAGGACGACGACCCGGTGCCGAGCGTCGTCCACGCATCGCCCGCCGGCGCGCTCGACGCGACGCTCGCCGCGATACTCGACGCGCCCGCCGTCGCCGCGGCGGAAGCCGCCGACGGAGCCGGGCGCGGCGCGGTAGACCCCACCGAGGTGCCGGCGACGCCGCTCCCGGATTGGCTCGCGGCCACGCAGCTCCGGCTCGTCCCGGTCGCCGACGACCACGTCGCGCGCGCCGCCGACGCCGCCGACGCGCTCTCGGCGGCGGGCGTGCGGGTCGACGTCGACGACCGCGAACTATCGGTCGGTGCGCGCATCGCCGCCGTCGAGCGCGAGCGCGTCCCCCGCTACGTCGTCGTCGGCGACGACGAACGCGCGGGCGCAGAACTGCCCGTGACTGACGCCGCGACTGGCCGCACGCGAGCGCGGTCCGTCGAGGAGATCGCCGAGGCGGTCGACGCGGTCCGGGACGCGGTGCGGGAGGCAGTCGACGCGGTGCCGGAGGCAATCGACGCGGCCGTCGATGCCGAGACCGCGGACCGTCCGCGGCGTCCGCGTCCGCTCGCTCGACGGCTCGCTCGTCGCCCGCGTTTCGACGTCGATTGAGAGCGCCGGTCAGTTCCGTCCCGCGCCGGTGCCCGGTTCCTCGCCGAGTGCGATTGCGCCGCCGGCCTGGACGGGGCCGTCGTAGGGGTCGTCCGCGAGGAGGAGCGAGCCGTCGAGGTCGACGTGGTCGCACAGCGGCGCGAGGTGTGCGCCCGCGGCGATGGCGGCGCTTGACTCGACCATGCACCCGAGCATCGTCTCCATCTCGTGCGCGCGAGCGGCGGCGAACAGGTCGCGAGCGGCCTGCACGCCCCCGCACTTCATCAGCTTGCACGTCACTATGTCCGCGCGGTCCGCGACCTGCGGGACGTCAGTGGGGTCGATGCAGGACTCGTCGACCGCGATCGGGAGCGGCGACCGCTCGTAGACGTACCGGAGTCCCTCGGGGTCGCTCGCCGGAACCGGTTGTTCGACGAACTCGACGGCCGCGTCGTGGCCGGCGAGCCACTCGGTCTTGCGGACGGCTTCCTTTGCGCTCCACGCCTCGTTCGCGTCCACGCGGAGGACGGCGTCCGGCGCGCCCTCGCGGACCGCGTCGACGACTGCGCGGTCGCGCCCGCCGCCGAGTTTGACCTTCAGGATTCCGTAGCCAGCGTCAGCGGCCGCCGCGGCCTTCTCCCGGATGCGCTCGGTGGTGTCGAGGCCGATGGTGAACGACGTGTTCGGCGCCGCCTCGGGGTCGAGGCCCAGGTACCGGTAGAGTGGGACGTCGAGGCGCTTCGCGACGAAGTCGTGGACCGCGATGGAGACCGCGGCCCGCGCCGCCGGGTTCCCGCCGACCGCCGTCCGGCACGCCGCCTCGACCGCGCGGGTCTGGAACGGGTCGACGTCCGCGATCGCGGCCTCGAGGTCGGGCAGCACCGCTTCGACCGTCGCCGCCGTCTCCCCGTAGTGTCGCGACGGCGCGGCCGCGCCCACGCCGACCGCGCCGGCCGCGCCAGCGCCGCCAGCACCGCTACCGCCGCCACGTCCGTCGGAACCGTCGGTGTGGTCGGCATCGTCGACGCTGGCGCGGACGACGACGTTCTCCGCGACGTCCGTGGAGCCGCGGGAGATGGTGAACGTGTCCGCGAGCGGGAGGTCGACGCGCTCCCAGTCCAGTTGGAGGGTCACAGGACCGCCTCCAGGACGCGCTCGCGGTCGTCGGCGAACCGAACGAGGTCGCCCGCGGGGGCGTCGAGCGCGGTCTCGTAGTCCGCGACCGCGCCGCGTGCGTCGCCGTCGCCGTCCACGTTCACCGTGTTGAGTGCGCCCGCGACGACGCTCGCCTCGTGGACGGGCGCGGCGAGGGACTCGTAGAGGTCGACGTACGTCTCCGGGTCGGGGAGGGCGTACTCCTCGTAGCCGTGGACGCGGTCGCGGCCGGCGGCGTGACAGAGCACGAGCGAGTCCGGCTGCGCGCCGTGGAGGATGCCGCACGTGACCGCGGAGTACGCGGGATGCGCGATTGAGCCCTGGCCCTCGACGAACAGGACGTCGTGGTCGTCGCCGACCTCGAGGATCATGTCCTCGACCGCACCGGCGGTGAAGTCGCTGACGACGCGGTCGACGCACGTCCCCCAGCCCTCGATCATGATGCCCGTCTGGCCGGTCGGGACGACCGCCGCGTCCACGCCGCGGTCGCGCGCGGCGCGTGCGAGTTCCTCGGTGACGGTCATCTTCCCGACCGAGCAGTCCGTGCCGACGGTGAGGACGACCTCGGCTGTGACGTCGCTCGCCACGCCATCCGCGACGCCGAGGTCCGCGGGTGGTCGTCGGACGTCGTCGATCTCGCCGCCGTGTTCGGCGGCGAGCGCCACGAACTCGTCGTCGTCGGCGAGGAAGTGGTGGAGGCCGGAGACGACGTCCATGCCGCTCTCGAGCGCCGCGCGGACGTCCGGTCGCCAGGATTCCTCGAACCCGCCGCCGATCGGTGCGATGCCGATTATCAGGACGTCCGCGTCCGGCGCGTCCGCCATCGACGCCACGACCGGCGCGTCCTGCACGTCCCTGACGTGGTCGGCGACGCGGTCGCCGGCTCGGTCGCGGTCCAGGACGGCGACGACGTCGTGGTCGCCGTACCGGAGCACGCCGAGTGCCGTCTTCGCCCTGTCGGGGAACTGCTCGTGCGCGAGGATGACCGCCTTCATACCACTCCAGTCGGCACCCCGTCGCTTGAACCTTGCCGGAACGCTGCAGGGACACCCTTGCGGCGACGTGACAGGAAATCGAACTGTCGGCCGGTGGCTATCGCCGTCGACCAGACCACTGCCGGCTGCGCGCACGAATCGACAGACGAGTCCGCAAGAGGCTTTATATTTACAGCAAGCGAATGGGATTCCTGTCCAATGCTCGCCGTCCTCGCGTCGCCGTACGTCCTCGGCCTCGTCCTCGCGACGGCGGCCACGCTGGCGCTCGGCGTCGCAGCGATCCGGTACCGCGACCGGCCCGCCGCGTTCCCCTTCGGCGCACTCTGCGTCCTCCTCTCGCTGTGGTCCGCGACGACCGCGGTCGGGCTCGTCGTCGAATCCCAGAGCATGCGCTTGTTCCTCGAACGTATGCACTGGGTGTACGCCGCAATCGTCCCCGTGTTCTGGCTGACGTTCGCTCTCGAGTACGCGGGGTACGGCGCGGAACTCACGCCTCGACGCGTCGCCGCACTCACCGTCCCGTCGGTCGCGTTCGTCGCCGTCCTCTTCTTCGACCCCGGAACGCTCGTCTGGTCGTCCTACGAGTTCGTCGAGTCCGGCGACCTCTACCTCGTCGACCACAATCTCGGCCCCGCCACGATCGCACTCAGCCTCTACCTGTTCGCCGTCACGTTCGCGGGCGCCGCCGTCATCGTCCGATTCGGCCTCACCGCCGGCCACCTCTACCGCGACCAGACGCTCGCGCTCCTCGTCGGCGTCGCCACCCCGATCGTCGTCTCGCTGTTCTCGATGGTGGACGTGACGCCCATCCGCGGCCTGAACGTCACGCCGTACGCGCTCGCCGTGTCCGCCGTCGCGTTCGGGAACGCGATGTTCCGGTACGACTTCCTCGAGAACGCGCCGTCGACGCGCCGGTTCGGCCAGCACGTCGTCACGAGGAGTCTGCGCGACGGCGTCGTCGTCGTCGACGACCGGAACCGCATCGTCGAGTGCAACCCCGTCGCCGGCCGCGTCCTCGACGTCGACCCGAACGCCGCGCTCGGCGAACTCGTCCAGGACGTCGTCGACGAGTCCGCGCTCGTCGACGGGACGTTCGACCAGAACGCACAGGTCTGGAACGCCGCCGGCACGCGCCGGTACGCGATCGAGCAGTCCCCGGTCGTCGACCAGCACGACCACGAGGTCGGGCGCGTGTTCGTGCTCCGGGACGTCACGGAAACCGAGCGCCGCGAGGAACGTCTCGCCGTCCTCAACCGCGTCCTCCGGCACAACCTCCGGAACGACATGAACGTCGTCACCGGTCGCGCTCGCGAACTCGCCGCCCGCCTCGACGGCGACGACGCCGCCATCGCGACCGAGATCGCGGACGTCGGCGACGAACTCGTCGACCTCTCGCACAAGGCGCGGACGGTCGAGACCATCATGGCGACCGAGGACGCCGAAGCGCGGTCGCTCGCGGCGCTCGTCGACGACCTCGTCGACACGATGGGCCACGAGAACCCCGACGTGACGTTCGACGTGGACGTCCCGGACGTCGCCGTCGCCCGCGGCACCGTCGTGTACGCCGTCGTCTCGAACCTCGTCGAAAATGCAATCGAGCACGGCTATCGAGAGCGGCGCGAGGGCGGGACCACGAGCGACGACGGCTCCGAGCGAGACGACGCCCCCGGCCGCACCGTCACCATCACCGGGACCGTCGAGGACTCGATCGTGGAGCTCGTCGTCGCCGACGACGGCCCCGGCATCCCCGAGGTCGAACTCCGCGCGCTCCAGCAGGACGAGGAGTCCGCGCTCGAGCACGGCAGCGGCCTCGGGCTCTGGATCGTCGCGTGGGGCGTCGAACGCCTCGGCGGCGACGTGGACGTGACCGTCGACGACGGCACCACCGTCACGCTCGGCCTCCCCATCGCCGGCAAGCGCCGCGACCCGGACGCGGAGACCGAACGCTGGCGCGGCGACGACGGCACGCTGTGAGCGGGCAAGCGACTGTCGCGTCGATTCAGACCGTGCGGAGCGTCGCGGTGAAGAACTCGTGGAACGCTTCGTCGAGTGCGTCCTCGGGGTCGCCGCTCGCGTCGACGGCGGCGGTCGCGGTCGCGTCGACGTCGAGCGCGTCGACGAGACGGGCGTCGCCGGCGACGTAGAGCCGGTCGGGGTCGCGGTCGCGGAGCGCGGCCTCGCAGTCTTCGAGGTGCTCGTCGATCTGGGCGTCGCGCCGGCGCTCGAACCGGCCCTGGGAGAACCCGCCCTTCGAGTGGTCGCCTTTGACGTCGCTCGCGAACCCGCGGTAGCTCGTGCGGTCGCGGCCGTCGTACTCGCCGACGGCGAACACGCCGGCGCGGACGAGCGCGAACGCGAACCGGCCGGTCGGCTTGCACCATTCGTCGTCGACGCGGAACGTCTCGCGCCACTCGCAGAACGGCTCCGGGGGCGCGGGCACCGACAGCGTCGCGCTCACGAGGCCGGCGTCGTCGACGTACGCGAGACACGGCGCCGCGCGACGCACGAGCGCGCTCCGGTCGCCGAACGCCTCCCGGACGGCGTCGGGGACGTCGCCGTCTGCGACGTACGCCGACAGCGCGCCCTCCGCGCCCGCGTCCACGCTCCGCAGTCGGTCGAGGATCGCGTCCAACCGGCCGCCGCGGAGGGACTCGACGCGCCGGAACGACAGCGACTCGGCGGCCGCGGCGTCGCGTTCGCGCTCGAGTTCGCCCTCGAGTTGCGCGATCTTGTCCTCGAGGCGGTTCACGCGCTCCTCGGCGTCCTGGCGCGCGCTCGCGGCCTCCGAGCGCCGGCGCTGTTCGGCCTCGAGTTGCTCGCGGAGCCGTCGCTTCTCGTCCTCTACCTCCTCGATTCGGTCCTTGAGCGCGGCGCGACCGAGCAACTCGTCGAGCATCACGTACCACGCCGACCCGCGGTCCCTTCACCGTTCCGGGAGCTCCCGAGCGCGAGCGGCCGAGGCCGCGCCGGTTCCCGTCCGGTCCGGCTGCGGGTTCGGCCGTCAGGTTCCGGTCGGGCCGCCCGGTCCGCGCGGGCCCCGTGGGCCGCCCGGACCGAACGGGCCGGTATCGTCCGTCGCGTCGTCGTCGCCGGGTGGTCGCGCGAACTGGAGGAGCTGTTCGGCGCGGTCGGCCTTCGCGAGGAACACCTCCGTGAGCGTCGGCGGGTTCGACACGTCGAGCGAGTCGAGTAGTTCCGCGGGTACCGCGAGCGTCTCCGTCGGGACGCCGTCGTCGCCGTGGACGGGGAAGTGCGCGGTGTCGAGCTTCATGACGAGCGAGTCCGGTGTGGCCGCGTCGGACTCGGCCGCGTACAGTTGCTCGCTGACTCGGTCGTGCGTCGTGCGCTCGATGAGCGCACGCTCCTCGGGGGACGGCGTGACGTACAACCGCCCGAGGTAGTAGCCGCGTGAGAACTTCTCGAACATCCTCCACGCCTATCCATGATACTTGTTACCAAAAGCCTTCCGGGGGGTTCGAGCACCGAACCTCGGACGCGGTCACCACGCGAACGCCGGGCTACGATCGCGGACGGACGACTCCGACCGCGAACGCCCGCGTCGTCTCCATCTTCACATCGCGCCCTGTAACGACCCGAATCGCCGGCCGGGAACGAGGTGAACGCTCGTAAACGGTCCCGGGAAGGCGGCGAAATCGACGTGAACGGTCCGAAACGAACGACCTCCTTTTAGGGGGTGGCTGTCCTTCCACGAACTGATGAGAACGACCCTCGCCGTCTTCCTCGCGCTGGTCGCAGTCGTCGGCGCCGTCTCGGTCGCCGCCGCCGGCCCGCTCGGCCCGGCGGCCAGCCCCGAGCGAGCGTCGACCGTCGGCAGCGCCGACGGCGACGCCGACCCAGCAGCGACGGAGCCGAACGGAACGAACGCCAGCATGGGCGCGGAGGTCTCCGCGTTCATGCAGGCGAGCGCGTCGGACGCGAACGCCTCCGTCGACGAGGGGATGTTCGCCGCCGAGTGGAACCAGAGCAACGCCTCCGCGGAGTCGCTCGTGAACGCTCGGGCGAACGCCCTCGAGAACCGCATCCAGGCCCTCCAGGGCCAGAAGGAGCGCTTGCTCGCGAAGAAGGGACAGCTGAGTGACGTCGCGTACACCGCCCGAATGAGCGCGCTCGCTGCCCGCATCGGCGCGCTCCAGGACGCGATCAACGCCACGAGCACTCGCGCCACCACCGCTGGCGTGAACGCGACGAAGCTCGAGACGCTCCGCGGGAACGCGCGGAACCTCACCGGGCCCGAGGTCGCGGCCGTCGCACGGAACCTCAGCGTCGGCGTCCGCGGGCCGCCCGACGGCGTCCCCGGCAAGGGCAACGGCGGGCCGCCAGGCGACCGCGGCGCCGAAGCGAACGACTCCACGCGCGGCAACGGCGGGCCGGGAGCGGGCTCGGGGACCGGCTCGAACGGGACCGCGAACGGGACGCCCGTCGAGAACCCCGGGAACGACACCGTTCAGGGGCCGACGGTGGGGAACGGCACCGGCGGTGGTGACGGGAGCGGGAGCGGTGGCGACGGCGGACCGGGTACTGGCGGAAACGGCGGGAACGGCGGCGGCCCCGATAGCGGCAGCGACCTGACGGCGTCCACGGACGCGACCCGGCAGGCCTCGGTCTCCACCGGCGGAATCGCGGGCGGGCGCTGACGCGACGCGCGAATCGACAGCAGACATTCTTTTACGCACTCGCCGTCAACCTACAACCGAATGGACTCTGCGGCCCTCCTGGACCTCCTCGGGAACGAGAACCGACGGCGGATCCTCCGCCTGCTCGCCCGGAAACCGTGTTACGTCACGGAGATCAGCGAGTACCTCGGCGTCTCCCCGAAGGCGGTCATCGAGCACCTCCGGAAGCTCGAGGCCGCGGGCCTCATCGAGAGTCACACCGACGACCAGCGCCGGAAGTACTTCCACATCGCGCGGAACCTCCGATTGGAGGTGAACGTCTCGCCGTACGGGTTCGCGACGAAGAGCGCGTACCCGGCGTCGAAGTCCCTGAACTTGAACCGGTGCTCGCACCTCACGCTCGAGATCCAGGACGCGGACGACGACCACGACACGGACGAACTCCTCGGCGACCTCGCGCGTCTCGAGGAACTCGAGAACGAGCTCTCGCTCGCGCAGCGGTACGTGCAGGGCCGGATGACGGACGTCCTGGAGCGCATCACGGAAGCCGTGGGCGCGGGCCAGGATTCGGGGATGTACGCGGACGTCCTCTCGGCGGTCAAGCAAGAGCCCCGGAGCGTCGTCGAGCTCGCGAACGCCGTGGACGCGCCGCCGGGGATGGTCGAGGAAGTTTTGGTGGACCTCCAGGAGAACGGCCTCGTCACGCACGAGTCCGACGGCTGGACGCTCGCGACCGACGAGTAAGCGACGACGCGAATGCGGAGGAGAGCGAATCGTTCTCGGGAACCCACGCCCCGACAGCGACGCGGACCGTCGTCTTTCGGTCGTTACCAGCCGGGGGCGTCGTCTTCCTGACTGCCACCACTGCCGCCGACGTCGGCGGTGAGGCCGGCGCGGAGGTCGCGCCCGAAGTAGTGCCCGACGAGCGCGACGGCGACCGTGACGGCGGTGGAGATGGCGAGGATGGGGACGCCGACGTCAGAGAGCGCGACGAACATGCTCGTCGTCAGGAGCGTGAACACGAGGCCGACGACGCCGCTGGCGACGACCGTCTCCGCGTACCGCGAGTCGCTCGCGGTCGCGCCGTGGAGGAACGCACCGACGCCGACGCCGAGCAAGCGCGCGAGGCTCCCGACGACCGGGATCGGCACGAGGAATCCCAGGAGCGCGCCCACTGAGAGCACGATGCCCGAGATCGCGGCACTCGACGGGTCGAAGTACTTCCGGAACCCGCGGTCGTCCGCGACGGACTCGGAGCCAGCGGGCGCGTCGCCCGCCGACTGGCCGTGGCCGGTACCGGCGTCCGCATCGAGGTCGCTCATCGCGTCGTCGAGACCGCCAGCGGAGTCCTCGACATCGCCCCCCGCGGACGCATCGCCCGACCGACTCGCCGACCCACCGCCGTCGTCGATTTCGCTGAGGACGTCCTCCGTCTCGGACAACAACTCGTCCGTCGACTTCTCGACGGTCTCCTCCCTCGACCCGTCACTCATACACAATTCTTCCCCTCGAACTGACATGGGCCTTTCGACGAACAACCTTTTTTCTGCGGAGGGTCGCCTCGCGCCCTGCGGGCGCTTCGGCGACCCCCGCTTGAAAAAACGTTGATGAAAAAAGGCCGCTCGTGCGCCCGTTGGGCGCACTCGCGGTAGGTGCGCTGGACGGCACCGCTCCGCGACACCACCGCTACAGCGCCACGACCGCACCGTAGCCTCGTCCTCCCCAACCGATTCCTCCCTCACGGTGTTCGGTCGTCATCCCTCGCACGCGGTCGTCGCCGCACCGCCTGACGGCGGCGCGGCCGACGGCCCGCGCGCCAGCCGGCACTCGAACGCTCGATTCGGCCAACTCTCGGGCCGCGAGCAGCGCGCGCAGGACTGCGCGCGTGCTGCGAGCAGGGGAAGGGCAGGGCGCGGTGCGGTCGCGGTGGCGGATGCGGTGCGGTCGCGGTGGCGGATGCGGTGCGGTCGCGGTGGCGGATGCGGTGCGGTCGCGGTGGCGCATGCGGTGCGGTCGGCGTCCGGCGGCTTCGCCGCCGGTTCACCGCGAGCGCCGTCGGCGCTCGCGGCCTTTTTTCATCAACGTTTTTTCGAGGAGCGGTGCCCCGGAGGGGCACCCGACGAAGAAAAAAGGTTGTTGTGATTGAATAGGCTTTAGGGTAGCGCGGGGAGTAGCGGTGGGTATGAATCCGGGAGATCGCGTCCGCGTGGATCGCGCGGACCAGACGTACGAGGGCGTGCTGTTGCCGTCGAGCGACGCCGAACAGCTCGTCGTGAAGCTCGATGGTGGGTACAACGTGGGCGTGTCGCGCGCGGACGCCGACGTGGACGTCCTGGAGTCGAGCGTGTACGACGTCGGCGGGGACGACGCCGGGAGTGGCGAGTCGTCGACGATCGCGTTCGACGACGACCTCCCGACGATCAGTCTCATCTCGACGGGCGGGACGATCGCGTCGACCGTCGACTACCGGACCGGCGCCGTCACGGCGCAGTTCGACGCGGAGGACGTCCTGCGGGCGGTCCCGGACCTGGCGGGGCGAGCGAACTACCGCGGGCGCGTCGTCGCGAACATCCTCAGCGAGAACATGGAGCCGTCTATCTGGCGGGATCTCGCGGAGGCCGTCCACGAGGAGATCGAGGCGGGCGCGGACGGCGTGGTCGTGATGCACGGCACGGACACGATGCAGTACTCCGCGTCGGCGCTCGCGTTCATGCTCGACACGCCAGTGCCGGTCGTGTTCACGGGCAGTCAGCGCTCGGCGGACCGGCCGTCCTCGGACAACGTGATGAACGCGGTGTGTGCGGTCGAGGCCGCCAAGAGCGACTGTGCGGAGGTGCTCGTCTGCATGCACGCGAGCGAGAGCGACGACGACTGCGCGCTCCACCGCGGGACGCGAGTCAGGAAGAATCACACGTCGCGACGGGACGCGTTCGAGACCGTCGGCGCGAGGCCGCTCGGGGAAGTGGACTACGACGCCGCGGCCGACGAAGACCCAGAAGCCGTCTCGTTCCGCCGCGAGCACGCCGAACGCGACGGCGTCGACCTCGACCTCCGACCGGACCTCGAGAGCGACGTCGAACTCGTGAAGTTCACGCCCGGCATGGACCCCGCGTTCCTCGACGTCTGCGAGGGCACGGACGGGATCGTCGTCGAGGGAACCGGACTCGGGCACGTCCACACGGAGTTCATCCCGACGCTCGAGGACCTCGTCGACGACGGCACGACCGTCGTGATGACGAGCCAGTGCCTCGAGGGCCGCGTCTGCGACCGCGTGTACGACACCGGCCGCGACCTCCTCGACGCCGGCGTCGTCGAAGGCGAAGATATGCTGCCGGGGACGGCGAAGGTGAAGCTGATGTGGGTGCTCGCGAACCGCGACGACCCCGCGACGGCGATGGCCGAGGACCTCGCAGGGGAGATCACCGAACGGTCGGTGCCCTGGGAGTGACGATGACGGACGACGACGCTGCACGCGAAGACGCGGACGCGAACGACGACGCCGCCGCGAACGACGACGCCGCCGCGAACGACGCGACTGCAGCCGACGCGACGTACCGGCGGGCGACCCACGACGACTACGCGGACGTCGAAGCGTTCACGCAGGAGACGTGGAGCGACCGCGACGGCAGCGACTACATCCCGCGGATCTACCACGACTGGATCGAGGCCGACGACCCCGACGCGCAGGAGACCCAATTCACGTGCGTCGCCGAAGTCGACGGGACGGTGGTGTCGATCGCACAGGTCGTCCTGCTCTCCGCGCACGAGGCGTGGTGTCAGGGAATGCGGACCGACCCGGCGTACCGCGGCGAGGGCATCGGGAAGGTGCTCACGCACGAGATGTGGGACTGGGCGCGCGAACGCGGTGCGACCGTCGCCCGGAACATGGTGTTCTCGTGGAACATGGCCGGCCTCGGGCACTCCCGGGGCGTCGGGTTCGCGCCCGCGACCGAATTCCGGTGGATGCACCCCGACCCGGACGCCGACGCGAGCCCGCCGGAGGGGTTCTCGCTCGCGGCGGACGTGAACGCGGCGTGGTCGTACTGGTCGGCGAGCGACGCCCGCGAGCACCTCCGCGGGCTCGGGCTCACCGCGGACGAGTCCTGGGCGGTGAGCGAACTCGACCGCGAGACGTTCGCGGACGCGGCCGACGAGCGCGCGCTCCTCGCGGTCCAGAGCGACCGCGGCACGCACGCCGTCACGTATCGCGTCCGCGAGTACGAGCGCGAGGACGACGACGGCGTGGAGCGGAGGCACGCCGAGTACGGCGCGGCCGCGTGGGACTCGATGGACGCGCTCCGTGCGCTCGTCGCCGGCATCCAGCGCGACGCTGCCGCTGTCGACGCCGACGAGACGCGCGTGCTCGTCCCCGAGACGGCGCGGCACGTCTCCGACGCGAGCCTCGCTCGCGCCGGCATCAGCGACGAACCCGACTTCGTCATGGCCGCCGACCTCACCGCCGACTACCGGAACGACGCGCACCTGCGCTGACGGCACCCGGTCTCTCTCGCGACGACTGCTCGCTCCTCCTGTCCGACCACACCGCCCCGTGAGATTAACGGCGTGCGACTCCTGGCCTCGAGTATGAGCGACGGCGACGTCTCCTCGACGACGGCGCTCGCGCGCCGGAACCTGTCGGCGTTCGCCGCCGACCTCCGGAGTCGCGAGTCGCCGCTGACCGGGGTCGTCGTCGCGTCCGTCCTCGCCGTCTTCGTCGTCCAGGCGGTGACTGCGACGCGACTGGGCGCCCCCATCGGCGTCGTCACCGCCGTGGTCTTCGTCGAAGAACCCGTGCTCGCGTGGCTGCTGTCGCCGTTCCTCCACCGCGACCTCGCGCACTTGCTCGCGAACGTCGCCGTCGTCGGGTTCGTCGGTCGCGTCGTCGAACGCGAGTTCTCGACGCGGGACTACGCCGCGTTCCTCGTCGCCGCCGCCGTCCTCGCCGGCCTCGGCGGGTACCTCTCGAAGGCCGCGTTCACGCCCGACCCCGTGACCGCCTACGGCGCCAGCGGGATCGCGTACGCCGTCGCCGGGTACGCGCTCCGGCTGCCGTTCCGCGACCACCCCGTTCGTCCAGACGCGCTCGCACCCGAGCGCGTGCTCGCGACCACCACGCCCGCCGAGCGCGTCGCCGCCGTGTTCGGCGTCGCCGCCGTCGCGACCGTCGCCGTCGACGTCGCCACCGGCCCGTACCTCGCGCTCGACTGGCTGAACGGCGCACACTTCGTCGGTCTGCTCGTCGGCGCGTGGACCGCGGGCACGCACCGACGCCACCGCGCGAACCGGTAGTCTCCCGGCGGCCTCGGGGCTCCCCGCGTCCGACCGCTTTTTGTAGCGCACGGGCGAACCACTGCTGCATGAACCGCGAGGAACTCGCCGCCAGCATCGACCACACCGTCCTCGGCCCCGAGACGACGTGGCGGGACGTCGAGACCGTGCTCGACACCGCCAGCGAGTACGGGATGAACGCGTGCATCCCGCCGTGGGCCGTCGCCGACGCGAGCGAGCACGCGCCGGACGTGACGCTCGCGACCGTGATCGGGTTCCCGCACGGCCAGCACGCCCCCGGCGCGAAGGAGGACGAGGCCGTTCGCGCGTGGCACGACGGCGCGGACGAACTGGACGCCGTGATCAACGTCGGCCGACTCAAAGCCGGTGACGTCGACGCCGTCGAGTCCGAGCTCGCCGACCTCGTCGCCGCCGTCCCCGTCCCCGTGAAGGTCATCGTCGAGACCGCGCTCCTCACCGAGGACGAGACGCACGCCGCCTGCCAGGCTGCCGTCGACGCCGACGCCGACATGGTCAAGACCAGCACCGGGTTCGCCGACGGCGGCGCCGAAGTCGACGACGTCGCCCTCATGAGCGAGTACCTCCCCGTCAAGGCCAGCGGCGGCGTCGGCGACTACGCGACTGCGAAGGCGATGTTCGACGCGGGCGCGGTCCGCATCGGCGCGTCCAGCGGCGCCGCCATCGTGGACGATTACGACAGTCAGCAGTAGGCAAGCGGTAGCGTGGACGATTACGACAGCCAGCAGTAGGCGGGCGGGTGCGTCGACGACGATAGTTTCGACGACGTGATCGCTACGGACTCGGTCGCGAAAGAAGAATCGCTGTCGCGTCGTCAGTCGTCGCGGCGGTTCACGCGAGCGAGCAGGAGCGCCGAGACGACGGCGACCGCGGCGAACGCCGCGGGCATCCCGAAGCCGGGCAGCCCGCTACTGTCGCCGTCGTCGGCGTTCGTGCCGTTGGTCGTCTCATCGTCGGGATCCTCGATGTCCAGGTAGTCGCGCGCCTCCTCCTGGTCCATCTTCGGGAACTCCGTCGTCGACGAATTCCAGTCGCCCGGCATGATCACTCGCGTCTCCTCGTCGACGGCCTCGTGCTCGCGGACAGCGCTCTCGGACGCGTTCTCGTCGAACGCACCCGTCACGTGCACGTACGCCTTCGAGTCGTCGTCGAGGTCGGCGTACATCGACGCGACGTCACCGCCGAACTCGTCCTCCATCACGTCACGGAACGAGGACATGTTCTCGAAGCTCGCTCCGGCCTGGAACTGGACTTCCTCCTCGGCGACGTCCACGTTCATCTTCGCCTTCTCGAAGTCAGAGCGCTGGAACGCCCGCACGAACCGCTGGACGTTCTGCGTGTCAGCGCCCGTGCCAGTGGACTGCGCGGACTGCAGGAGGTTCCCGAGCGTCTGGTCGACGAGGTCCTCCTGCTCCATGCTGTACTCCATCTCCGCGACGACTTGCTCGCCCTCGGTCTGCGCGCTCGCCGAGAACGACATCGTTCCCTGCACGGGCTCGCCGCGAGCCTCGAGTTCGCTCGCGTACGCCTCGTAATTCTGCGTCCCGTAGTCGACGGTCCCCTGCGCGCGGACCGCGTTCTCGCTCGGCGACGACATCGAGCCGTCCCACGAGACCGTCTGCACGAGCCCCGAGGCCTGCATCGCCTCGTAGTTCGTCCGCGCCGTCTCGACCTGCTCGGTGACGTTCTCGTCCTCGCTCGCCTCCGCTGCGAGGTCGAGGCCCGCCATCACGAGGGGCTCGTAGTTCGAGAGTTCGACGTCCCAGGACGCCTGCATCGACTTGCCTTCCGCGTCGACCGACGCGTGCACGCGGTCGACCTCGAGGTCGGCGACGCCGTCACCGACCGCTTGCGCCGTCTCGGTGGAGACGTCGACGTCCTCCGCGTTCGTGACCTGAGCGGCGACCTGCTGGCCGAGCGCGTCGTCGACGTTCGAGTACATGATCGTGTACTCGATGTCGAGCTTCTGGCGGCCGCTCTCGGTCGTCGCGAAGTCGTAGGACTCGACGGTCACGTCCGCGCTCCCGCCGAGCGAGCTCGCGATGCTCGCGTACTGCCGTTCGATCGTCTCGGTGGCGTTCTCGCGGGAGTTCCACTGTTCGGCGAAGTACGAGGAGACGTAGTACTCCTCGGAGGCCTGCAGTCGGTACTGGTTCGTGCCTTCCTCGAGCGTGTACTCGCGGTGCTGGAGCGTGCCGAGGTCCTGCGCGTACTCGGCGCTCGCGCTCCCGCTCGTCGTGAACTCGTTCGCGCTCACGGACAGCTCGCCGCTCGTCGACGCCGACTCGACGCTCGACGTCGTCGAGTACTCGCTGTCGTCGACGTACGTCGCGTCGAACGTCGCTCGCGCGGACGCGTCGCTGGGCGTGCGCTCGGCGGTGACGTCCACGTCGAGGTTCTCGAGGGTCTCCGGGCGCGGCGCCTGGAACGAGCCGTTCCCGGCGAGCGAGGACGGCTCGAGGACGACCTGGGCGTCGCCGGTGACGTTCGTCTCGTCCTCGACGTCGTCGCGGACGAGCACGTGCATGAGGCCTTCGGTCACGTTCAGGCCGAGGTGTCCGGTCGCGGTCGACGTATCGGTCGACTCGCTGGATTGGTTGTAGACGAGGACGGCGTCGCCGTTCTCGTGGACGTACACTTCGTCGGCCTGTTCGACGGTGTCGTTCGGCGCGTTCGTCGTCTGCGTTGCGTCGGTCGAATCGGCCATCGTCGACTCCGCGTCGGTCGAATCGGCCATCGTCGACTCCGCGTCGGTCGACGCGGTCTCGGGGGCGGGGGCCGTGGCCGTCGCTCCGGCCAACGCGGTGACGCTCGCGGCGCTCGAGCACACCACGAGGAGCGCCACCAGCACGGCCATGGACGGCGTCAGTCGGTCGGGGAGATGCATACACTACCTCCCTGGAACTGGCCGCCTATAATCGTTTTCCGTTTGACATTCCTTGCGGGCTGGTCCCACATTACGCGGCTACTGGACGTGAAACGTACCCCTTGGGCGGCGTTTTCGCGACGTCTGGTCGCGTGCGTGGACACGTCGGAACGCCGAGATACCACGTCTCGTGTCTGCACGACTGCTCGTGTCTGCACGACTGCCCGTGTCTGCATGACTACACGATCTATCGGGCGCGGACACGAGCGCTCTCTCGAAGCGGGTGTGGTGGGACGGGACCGGCCGTATCGTCGCGCTTTTGGTCGCGCGACGGCAATCACGGTGTACTCGCATGGCCCGGTACCACATCGAGACGTACGGGTGTACCTCGAACCGCGGCGAGAGCCGTCAGATCGAGAGTGCGCTCCGCGACGCCGGCCACTACAAGGTCGACTCCCCGGAGGCGGCCGACGTCGCCATCATGAACTCCTGTACGGTCGTGGAGAAGACGGAGCGGAACATGCTCCGTCGGGCCAAGGAACTCGAAGACGAGATCGCGGACCTCATCGTCACCGGCTGCATGGCGCTCGCGCAGGGCGAGGAGTTCGAAGCGCACGACGTCGACGCGCAGATACTGCACTGGGACGACGTCCCGCAGGCGGTCACGAACGGCGAGTGCCCGACGCCCGGCCCGGGAACCGAGCCCGTGCTCGACGGCGTCGTCGGCATCCTCCCGATCGCGCGGGGCTGCATGAGCGACTGCTCGTACTGCATCACGAAGCAGGCGACCGGGAAGATCGACAGTCCGCCAGTCGAGGAGAACGTCGAGAAGGCGCGCGCGCTCGTCCACGCCGGCGCGAAGGAACTCCGCATCACGGGGCAGGACACGGGCGTCTACGGCTGGGACGACGGCGAGCGCAAACTCCACGTCCTCCTCGACCGCATCTGCACCGAGATCGAGGGCGACTTCCGCGTGCGCGTCGGGATGGCGAACCCGAAGGGCGTCCACGGCATCCGCGACGAACTCGCCGCCACCTTCGCCGAGCACGACGAACTGTACAACTTCCTGCACGCGCCCGTCCAGTCGGGGAGCGACGACGTCCTCGGCGACATGCGCCGCCAGCACCAGGTCTCCGAGTACGTCGAGGTCGTCGAGACGTTCGACGACGCACTCGGGGAGTGGACGCTGTCGACGGACTTCATCGTCGGCTTCCCCACCGAAACGGACGCGGACTTCCAGCAGACGATGGCGCTCCTCCGCGAGACGCGACCGGAGAAGATCAACGTCACGCGGTTCTCGAAGCGCCCCGGCACCGACGCCGCCGACATGAAGGGCCTCGGTGGGACGAAGAAGAAGGAGCGCTCGAAGGCGATGAGCGACCTGAAGATGGAGGTCGTCGGCGACGCCTACGACGCGATGGTCGGCACGACGCGCGAGGACTGCCTCGTCGTCGAACACGGGACCGGGGACTCCGTGAAGTGCCGCGACCACGCGTACCGCCAGATCATCGTCCAGAACGCGAGCGACCACGGCCTCGAACCCGGCGACTTCGTCGACCTCGAGGTCACCGGCCACTCGACCGTGTACGCGTTCGCGGAGCCGGTCCGCACCCCTCAGCTCGCGGACTGAACCGGCGCCCGCACCACCACCTTCCTCCCCTCGACGTCTTCGACGGCCGTCGACACGTCGTTTCGACGCGCTTTTGGCGGCGAGTTGCGTCGCGGTACCCATGACCGACACGAACCCGCGCCAGCAGCTCGCGCGCCGCATCGGCGGCGAGATCACGCTATCTGACGATCCCGGCGCCACCATCCGCAAGTGGCGGACCGACTTCGACGTCAGCCAGACCGAACTCGCCGACGACCTCGACGTCTCCTCCTCCGTCATCTCCGACTACGAGAGCGGCCGACGCGAGAGCCCCGGAATCGGGTTCGTCCGCCGCGTCGTCACCGGCTTGCTGGACATCGACGAGGCCCGCGGCGGCGACCGCATCCGCCAGTACGCCCGCGTCGTCTCCGCCGGCTTCGAGTCGGACATCGTCTCCGACCTCCGCGAGTACCCCCGGACCGTCGACCTCGACCGCTTCTACGACGTCATCGACGCCACCGAAGTCCAATCCGGCGACGCCGACCGCGTCTCCGGCCACACCGTCATCAACTCCATCGCCGCAATCACGCGCCTCTCCAGCGAGGAGTTCTACCGGCTCTACGGCCAATCCACGAGCCGCGCGCTCGTGTTCACGGGCATCACGCGCGGCGAGAGCCCGCTCGTCGCTCAGCGCGTCGTCACCCCCACCCCGAACGCCGTCGTCCTCCACGGCCTCACCGAAGACGACCTCTGGGAGCACGCCCCCAAACTCGCCCGCGCCGACGGCTTCAGCCTCGCCGTCACCGACCAGGACCCCGACGAGATGCTCGACGCACTCGCCGCACTTCCCTGACGTATCACCCTCCCTCCCGAAGAACCCTCACTGCGCTCGGAACGACGAACGTACCCGCGACCGACGCTCCGCCACGCTCCGACCGACGATAGAAACGGGCCGCGACGCCTCGCGGCGCGCTTCGCGGAACGTCGCCTACGGCGACGCCCCGCGTTACTCCACGTACGTATACTTCCGTTCGCCCATGCGGCCCCAGCCGTCGAACACGAACTCGCCGCTCGGGGCGGTGAACTCCTCGAGTTCCGTGTCCTTCTCGTGATTGTGGCGGTCGTGGACCTCCTCGTACTCGCTCCAGGAGAGGTCGTAGCGGCTCTCGAGCTGTTCGTCGACGTTCAGCGCCGCGACCTCCTCGCGCCAGCCGTCCTGGACCGTCTCCCCGTGGATCTCCGCCTGCGCGCCGGAGCCATAGGATGCGACGAGCAAGTTCTCGCCAGCGAGGTCCCGGTCGTCGTCGTACGCGTCCTTCAGCGCCGCGATGCGCGCGACGTGCACGGACGCCGTGTACCAGTTCCCTACGTCCCGCGAGATCGAGAGCGTCGGCTCGACGGTCGCCGCGTACCACGACTTGTACTGGTCGGTGTCCTTCAGCGCGTCCATGTATTCGCGGACCGCGTCCTGGTACGCGCTGTCGTCGTCGAACGTCTCCCGGCGCGGCTGCCGACCGATCGTCTCCGCGAGTTCGTCCTCGACCTCGGTGTCGCGAGTGACGTGTCGGTACGCGAGCGCCGCGGCCTTCCGAACCATCCCCGGGTACGGCGTGTGGTACGGCGCGTACGCGAAGTCCGCCAACCGCACGTCACCGGCCACGCTCTCGTAGTCCTCGAGCGCTTCCCGCATCCGCGCGAGGTACACCTGCACGGAGCGCTTCCCGTCGACGCTCGGGAACTGCTGCTGGGGCTTCAGGAAGTCCGTCTCGTCCGCACTCCCGTACCCCTGCTCGGTCGAGAGCTCCACGAGGTCGGGGTCCTCGTCGATCAGCAGTGCGACCGCGCCCGCACCCTGCGTCGCCTCCCCGGAGTCGTCGCGCTCGTACAGCGCCGTGTCCGTCGCCACCACGATCGCCTTCCGACCGCGGTTCCGGCCCGCGCGAATCCAGTTGTACGCGTCGTCGACCGACTGCGTCCCCGCGATGCACGCGAACTTCCGCTCGCCCTTGTTCGCGTGATGGAAGTCGCCGTCGTAAACCTGCTCGAGACACCCCGCGATGTACGTCGAGAGCGGCTTCGAGTTGTCGAACGACGACTCCGTCGCCACGTCGATCCGCCCGATATCTTCGGGTTCCAGGCCCTTCCGATCCATCAGGCGCTTCGCCGCGTTCGCGCCCATCGTCACGATGTCCTCGTACGAATCCGGGAACGACGACGCCCGCAACCCGAGTCCCTCCGTGAAGTACGCCGGATCCTTGCCCTTCTCCACCGCGAACGTCTCCGCGAGATCGAGCTTCAGGTTACCGGTCCACAGCTCGACCGCATCGATACCGACGCTTGTCATACCCCGTACTGGCAGCGGGCGCTATATGGACGTGTCGATGAATAGTTCGACGGTCGTCGAATTCCTTTCGAAGGGTTTCGTTCAACCGCGAGGTGAACGAGACCGCAAGCGGCCTGAGCACGATACGAACCCACAACGACAACCGAATCACTCACTTAATTGTCGAGATCGGCGTCGATGTATATCGTCTTTGACGACCCGTCCTCGAAGGTTATCGTGATCTTGAGCGTGTACGAACTCTCACTTCCGTCCTGAACGCTATTCCAGCTAACCGCGTCACCGCCGGACGTACGGAACTGTTCGAATGTGAACGTGGCCACGGCATCGACTCCCACTTGTGGCTCCGAGCCGTAATCCGCGAACCCGTAGAACGCCCCGAAGGCGAACGCATCCCCGGTATCTGCAGTCCCGTCAGTACCGGACCCAAACACGTCCACTACGACTTCGGGACGGCTTCCCGGGGCCCCGCCACCTTGCTTATCGATCTCTACTGGCTCCCCTTCGACGCCACCGAAGTTACCTTCGACGCGGAAATCAGTAACGACGACGTCGTACTCGCCATCGTTCCGCAGATCAAAGATGACTGCCTCGTCATCGCCCCCAGTATCTGCGCTTCCGGACATGTACGTGACTCTATCAGCCATGTCCTCGCGAACCTCGACCGTGGTCGTCCCGACGTCGTCCTCGGTCGAGACTTCCACGTCTCGGTCACCCTTGTCGCCCTGTTGGGCGTCGTACGTCAGGGTCACGGTGTCGGTTGCACCGGCACCGAGCGTTAGGTCGACGGTGTCCTCGACCGACCCGTCGTCATCGAAGTCGAGGGCCACCGTTTGCGTTCCCTCCACCTCGCCCGTGTTCTGGATCTCGGCCGTTACCTCAAGCGTCTCCGCCTCGGTGATCGGCGAGTTCGTCGAGAGGCTCGTCACCTGGAAGTTCGGGTCTTCCAGTATCGTCAGGCTGGTCCCGTCGGAGTCCGACTCGGCAGAGACCGCGGGCGAGTAACTGCCCGCATCCCCGTCCTTGCTGGCGTAGGTCAGCGTGATGGTCCTCGACTCGCCGCTGTCGAGCGTCACGTCTCTCGTCTCGCCGCCGAGAACCCCGACGTCGAGATCGACCGTCTCAGTCCCGGAGCCACCACCGTTC
Organism: Halorubellus sp. JP-L1; assembly: GCF_011440375.1. Taxonomy (NCBI): domain Archaea; kingdom Methanobacteriati; phylum Methanobacteriota; class Halobacteria; order Halobacteriales; family Halorubellaceae; genus Halorubellus; species Halorubellus sp. JP-L1. The sequence goes on along the minus strand of NZ_JAAOIR010000001.1, from coordinate 1,413,039 downwards.
GAGACGGTGACGACGACGTCGTACTCTTCGCCTTCGACGATCTCGGACGGCGTGTTCTCGGTGTCGATGGAGACGCTGAAGTCCGTCGGCTGCTGGACGCTGACGGTCTCGGTATCACTGGTGTCGGGACTTGCGGCTTCGACCGTGTAATCGCCCGTGGACTGATCGCTCGGCACGTCGTACTGGAGCGTGATCTGTTTCTCCTCACCGGGATCGAGTTTGACGAACTGTTGATCGTCGATATTCCCGTCCTGATCGAAGTCGAGAGTGACCTTCTTTTCGCCCGCTCCATTCCCGGTGTTCTTCACGTCGATCACGACGTCGAGCGTCTCACCCGCTGCAACGGGCTCGTTCGTGTCCCGGACGAACACGTCGTACTCCGCTTGCGTCTCTTCGACGGTCACCTCCCCGTTCGCTTTCGTGTCCTCACTGGCAAGCACGATCCCGACGTCGTTCCCTGCATCCCCCATCACCGTGCCATACGTTAGCGTGATAGTCCGTTGCTCACCAGGGTTGAGGTTCACGGACCGCGAGTCGACCTGTTTCCCGTCGAAGTCGAGCGTGATCGACTGAGTGTCCTCAGTATCGCCGGCGTTCTCTATGACGGTGTCGACTTTGAGAGTATCTCCTTCGAGAACCGGGTCGTTCGTCGAATCTATCTTGACGTTGAAGTACGGCGTGTCCGGAGGCTCTTCGATCGTGACCGTCCTCGATTCGGTATCGTCCTCGCTCTCCAGAGTGATTCCATAGTCTCCCGCCACCGTTCCCGCAGAGTCGTACGAGAGCGTAACCGTCTTCGTCTCACCGGGGGCAAGCGTCACGGGCTTACTATCGACTTCCGAGCCATCGAAAGAGAGCGAAATTATCTGTGTGCCCTCCGCAGCATCCGTATTCGTCACGCTCGTCTCGACGGACAACACCTCTCCTTCCACGATTGGGCTGTTCGTCGACGTCCCACTGAACTCGAAGGTATCCGAGCCACTTCCGCCGCCACCACCGGTCCCACTACTGTCCGTGTTCTTCACCGTCACCGTCGTCTTGACGTCCTCTGGCGTGCTCTCGTCGAACCCACTGCTCGGGTCGCTATCGAGACTCACGCGCACGGTGTCCGTCTTCGCGTCCCCGTCCACGTTCTCCGTCGTGTCGTACGTGAACGTCACCCGGCCGTCCTCGTCGGTGGTACGTTCGGTCTCCACGAGACTCCCCTGAATCCCGTCGTCATCACCGACGACGGCCGCGTTCACGCGTACGTCGCTCTTCGGATTGTTGTACTCGTCGCGGACCTCGACTGTGACGGTCGCGTCCACGTTCTCGTCGGTCGTCACGCTCTCTGTCCGCATGATGGCGTAAGACGCGTTCGTCATTCGCTCTCCCGACGAGAGCTGGCCGACCCCGACGCCCGCCACCTGCAGTCTGTAGGACTCGTCGGCCTCCATCTGGAACTCGATGACGTTCGCGGTCTCTCCGTCGACGGTTACCGTATCGACCTGCTGGACGCTCGCAACGTGTCCGCCACTGCTCTGACTGGAGAACTCGCGGTTGTCCTCGAGGATCTTCCGCCACTTCTGGGGCCCCAGTCGGGACACGATCCTTATCGTCACCTGCTCGCCACTGGGGTTCGTGACCGTCGTCGTCTTCGATGACGCACTCACGGGTTTGACGCCGACCGACGCCGTTCCACCCTGTTCGCTGTAGGACCCACGCACCGCGATCAACGTGATGTCGTCGCCGTCGAACATCGACTGCGAGTTCACCGTCAGCCTCTCGCTGCCGAAGTCGTTGTACACGAGCGAGTTTTCGATGAACGTCCGCGGCGCTCGCGAGTACACGTTGTAGTTCGGCTCGTAGACGAGAGCACCCGTCGAGTAGTCCCGCATATCGCCGTTCCAGAAGTCAGCGACGTCGTCGTTCGTCGCGACCGCGTTCTCGACTTCGATGTCAACCGAGGGGTCGTCCGTTCCAAGCGTTCGAAGTCGACCGTTTGGCCGGGGTGGGTTGACGAACAGCGTTCGCGCGGGATAGGTCGTCCCCAGTTCGACGGTCGTCGTCCGGCGGTCGGCGACCGCGGGCATCGACCCGATCGTGCCCTCGACGTCCTCGAGCTGGCCCTGGACCTGCTGGTTGTGATTGAACTCGATCTCGTTGTTCTGGTCGGGGACGACCGTGGCCTGGTAGCCCGCGATCGCGAGGACGACGAACGCAAATAGGATTATCGCGCCTACTTGCACGGCTGCTGCGCGGTCGTCCGACCAGAGCGACATCAGGAATTGATAACCAGTGCGCAACTAAAACGCTTGTTGCAGTCACCCCCCGAGTCCGAACTCGCCCGATGGGCCCGTTCGCGCGGTCCGCGCCGCGCGGATCGCTGACCGGAGTCAGTCCTCGTCGTCCTCTTCCTCGACGACCTCGGGGTCCTCCATCGCGCTCTGGAGGCTCGCGAGGCCGTTCAGCCAGTCGGTGACGGGGCCGAATTCGAGGTCGTCGCCGACGTTCGGCGTGAGTTCGCCGCCGTCGATGATGCGCGTCCCGGCTTGCGCGAGGTAGCCGAGTGCGGCCTCCATCTCGTCCTGGCTCTCGGCGTCGATCGCGGCCTGCACGTACTCCTCGACGCTGGCGTCCTCGGCGGGGCCGCTGTGGACGTACTCTTCGGCGGCGTAGAACACGACGACGAGACTCGTCTGGACGCTGTTGACGAAGAACAGCTTCTCCTCGTCGTCGAACGCGGGTTCAGCGAGGACGATCTCGTGGATCTCCCCGATCTTCTCGAGGGCCTCTTCCTCCTCGAGTTCGCCGTCGTCGTACGCGGCGACGACCTTCGCGACCGCGATGGCGGCGTCGTCCTGCATGAGGTCGAGGACGCGCATCGAGTCCTCGTCCTCGGGGTCGAGTTCCTCGTCGGCGATGCGGTCGATCCAGTTCTGCCAGCGTTCGGCCGAGTAGAACTCGGTCGGGGGAGTGCTCATGTGAGAGACTACGCCGGGCGACTGAAAGACCTTTCTCTCGGCGGCGTCCGTGCCGGCGGACAGCACGCGACACTCGCCTGACGTGTCGCCCGAGGGCGGACGGGCGGTGCGGCGGCGGACGGGCGGTGCGGCGGTCGTGGTCCTCAGGCGCGGTCGAGCGTCGCTTCGGTGTCGACGTCGTAGACGAGCGCCGGCGTCTCGACGTGTGCGCGACGCACGGCCTCGTCGTGGCCGTTCTCGAGGAGCCAGCGGACGCGTCGTGGCACGGTCTTCGGGCCGAGGACCGCGCCCGGTCGGTCGGGGTCGTCGACGAAGTCGGTCTCCATCAGGAACGGGTCGTCGCGTTCGGCGGCGACCTCGAGGCGATCCGTCTCGCTCATCACGCTCGGGACGGGGCCGGCGAGTTCGCCGAGCGCGTAGTGCTTGACGACGCGCGTGCGGTCGAGGCCCTCGGCTTCGGCCCACTCGGCGACCTCGGTCAGGTCGGTCGAGCCCTCCGTGTGGAGTTGTACCGCGCAGTCGAGGTCGGCGCCGTGTGCGAACGCCGACCGCATCACGTCGTTCGACGCGTCCCAGACGGCGTCGGTGACGTCGTAGTGCGGGCGGCCGGACTTCAGGGCGAGCGCGCGCCCATCGGCGACGTACTCGGCGGCGACGTCGATTCCGGCCTGCATCAGGTCGCGTGCGCCATCGGGGTCGCGGCCGTCGTCGACGAGGTGGGAGACGAGGCCGGGGTGGACGCCGAGGACGGGCCACGCGCGGCCGTCGAGGACGTCGGTCGCGCGGTCGACGACGTCGACGGTGGTCTCGAACACTCGTCTGAAGTCGTCCTCGTCGGCGGGGAGGCCGTCGAGGACGTGCCAGGAGGGCTTGTTCACGACCATGAGGTGCGTGCCGCCGAGGCGGTGGAAGTCCTCCACGGCGTCGATGCCGCGACCGCGGTCGGGGTCGAGGTGCATGTGGTCGTCGAGGACGGGGGTGTCGAGGGGGTCGGTCATCGGCAATGGTACGTGCGTGAGCGCAAATCAAAAATAGTATGGGTTCGAGACCGGATCGGCCCCTGGCTTGCGGTTTCCATACGACAGAGAACGATGAGTTAATGTTAATTCGTTATTAGTTTTCGACAGTCTAGGAAAGATATAAATGCAATCGGTCGTTCGTTGCTGGTGGGCATGGCAGATCGTAGCAACCACAAGCCTGACCGACGTACCTTCCTGCAAGCAACTGGCGTCGCCGCGAGCGCCGCCGCCTTCACGGCCATCACCCAAGCCACCCCCGGCCGCGAACCCGGGCCGAAGACGGGCGAATGGGTCGTGCTCACCGGCGCCACGACGAGCATGTCGACGGCCGAAGCCGAAGTGCAGGCGACGGTACCGGACGAGGCGAACGTCACGCATCGCAACGAAACACTCGGGTACCTGACCGTCGAGGACCCGAGCCCCGGCGCCGCGTCGATGGACTCCCCGATCGTCGAGGACCTGCGCGAGCTCTCGTTCGTGGAGACCGTCGAGCGAAACGTCACGTACCACGCATTCGCCGCGCCGAACGACTCGCTGTACGACCAGCAGTACGCGCCCCAGCAGGTGCGTGCGCCCCAGGCGTACGACACGACCGACGGCAGCAGCGACGTCACCGTCGCGATCGTCGATCAGGGCGTCTACTACGACCACCCCGACCTCCAGGGCCGCTTCGGCGCGAACAAGGGGTACGATCACGTCGACGGCGACGGCGACCCGGCGCCGGAGTCGATGAGCGAGGAGTACCACGGCACGCACGTCGCGGGCATCGCGTCGGCGACCACCGACAACAGTACGGGTATCGCGGGCATCTCGGACTCGACGCTCCTGTCCGGGCGCGCGCTCGGCACGGGCGGCGGCGGGTCGCTCACCGACATCGCCGACGCCATCCAGTGGGCGGCCGACGAGGGCGCGGACATCATCAACCTCAGCCTCGGCGGCGGCGGCTACAGGGAAACGATGAAGAACGCGGTGTCTCACGCCGTCAACAACGGCGCACTCCCGATCTGTGCCGCGGGGAACAACGGGGAATCGTCCGTGAGTTACCCCGCGGCGTACAGCGAGTGCGTCGCGGTGTCCGCGGTCGACTCGAACGAGGACCTCGCGGACTTCAGCCAGTACGGTGACAAGTGCGACGTCGCCGCGCCCGGCGTGGACGTCCTCTCGACGTGGACGGAGGACCAGTCCCAGTTCGGCGGCAAGTACAACAAGATCAGCGGGACGTCGATGGCGTGTCCGGCCGCGTCCGGCGTCGCCGCACTCGGCCTCGCGGCCGACCCCGACCTGAGTCCCACGCAGTTGCGTGCGCGACTGAAGAACACGGCGGTCGACATCGGGCTCGACGACGACGAGCAGGGTGCGGGTCGCGTGGACGCCCTGAACATCGTCGAGGCGGGCGACGATGACGACGACGATGACGACGATGACGACAACACCGCCCCGACGGTGTCGATCAACGCGTCCTCGACGACGGTCGACGTCGGTACCGCCGTCGAGTTCGACGGCTCCGGTTCGAGCGACCCGGACGGGTCGGTCGCGTCCTACGACTGGGACTTCGACAACGGCGAGACCGCGACCGGTGCGAGCGCGACGGTCACGTTCGAGAACGCGGGAACGTACGACGTGCAGCTCACGGTCACGGACGACGACGGTGCGTCCTCGACGGACGCCGTCGCGGTGACCGCCGAGTCCGGCGGTGGCGGCGGGTCCTGTGGTGACGTCACGGAGACCGAGAGCGTCTCCGGGTCGCTCTCGGGCTACTGGGACTCCGCGTCGATCACGTACGAGACCCTGACGAGCGACCCGTGCCAGGTGTCGTTCGTCCTCGACGGTCCCTACAGCGCTGACTTCGACCTGTACGTGACGTACGACGGACGGACGCCGACGACGTACGACTACGACGCGCGCGCAGCGACGTACGGCGCCGACGAGACGCTCGTTGTCGACGACGTCGACGCCGGCCAGACGTTCGGCATCCTCGTGGACTCCTACGACGGCAGCGGGAGCTTCACGCTCAGCGCCGAGGAAGTCGGGAAGTAAACGCCGCTCCCTCGCTGTCCGTTCGTCCCCACCACGGCACCCCGCTTTCTTCGCCTCGGTGGTGTCACGCTCGGTTCGCGTCCGTGCGCCCCGACACCGGCCGGTTCGCCGACGATCGGGTTCCTTCGCGTGCGTGCACTCACGCGCGCAAGTACCAACTGATGCGTGCTGCGTCGGGTCGACCGTCGGAGTGGTTCTGTGTCGTCGTGTGTCCGTGCGGATCGGTCGTTGGGTCTGCTTCCGGGTCGGATTCCAGGCGCGCGCGAGTCGTTCACACGCTGCTGGGGCTCCCAGTCGGTGCCGAACGCCCGAGTTTCCCGTAACTCTATTCACATTTCTGCTGACGCGGTTCGTCTCGACTTCGTGTCAGTATCTCCCGTGGTTCGTTCCAGCACGACGGTCCAGCCCAGTCACGTCCTCGAAAACACCTTGGAAGTTCCGTTTAGTTTTACGAACGGCGTTCATATAATTTGTCGCCATTGTCGGTTACGGATTGTTTCAGATTACTATTGATTTAGGGCCAGATGAACAAAATATAAATACGTGGGTGGCAAGTGCTGCGTTGTGTCATGACAGGCGATGACAGTCACTCTTGGGCGCGACGAACGTTCCTGAAGACGACCGGTGCGGCGGGCGCTGCGGCAGCGGTCACCACGACCGTCTCCGCGGACACCGGACAGGAGAAAGTGCGACTGAACTTCGGGACCGCGAACTCGGCCTCGATGTCCACGGCCGAAGCCGAGCTCCAGTCGGAGACCCCCGGTAACGCGGAGGTCTACCGCCGCTCGAACGACCTCGGCTTCATCTCGATGGACGTCCCGAAACAGGCGGCGGAGAACGTCAAGGAGGCCTTCGCGAAGAAGGACAAGTTCCGCTACGTCGAGTACGACCAGCAGCTCCACGCGATGGAGACACCGAACGACGAACTGCTCGACGAACAGTACGCACCCCAGCAGGTGCGTGCACCGACGGCCTACGACACGACCAGCGGGAGCAGCGACGTCACGATCTCGGTCGTCGACCAGGGCGTCTACTACGACCACCCCGACCTCCAGAGTCGCTTCGGGTCCGTGAAGGGCAAGGACTTCGTCGACTCGGACTCCGACCCGGCGCCGGATTCGATGGCCGACGAGTACCACGGCACGCACGTCGCGGGCATCGCGTCGGCGACCACCGACAACACCACGGGAATCGCGGGCATCTCGGACTCGACGCTCCTCTCCGGGCGCGCGCTCTCCGAGGAAGGCAGCGGTTCCACCGCCGACATCGCGGAGGCGGTCCGCTGGTCGGCCGACCAGGGCGCGGACGTCATCAACCTCAGCCTCGGCGGTGGCGGCTACACGGACACCATGAAGAACGCCGTGAGCTACGCCGTCTCGAACGGCGCACTCCCGATCTGTGCCGCTGGGAACGACGGCTCGTCGTCCGTGAGCTATCCCGCCGCGTACAGCGAGTGCGTCGCGGTGTCCGCGGTCGACTCGAACGAGCAACTCGCGAGCTTCAGCCAGTACGGCGACAAGTGCGACGTCGCCGCGCCCGGCGTGGACGTCCTGTCGTGCTGGACGGAGGACCAGTCGACGTACGGCGGCAAGTACAACAAGATCAGCGGGACGTCGATGGCGTGTCCGGCCGCGTCCGGCGTCGCCGCACTCGGCCTCGCGGCCGAACCGGGCCTGAGCCCGAACGAACTCCGGAACCGCCTGAAGAACACGGCCGTCGACATCGGCCTCAGCGAGCAGGAGCAGGGCGCGGGTCGCGTCGACGCCGCGAACATCGTCGACGCCGGCACCGGTGGCGGGAACGACGGACCGAGCGCGTCGTTCACCGTCAACCCGTCCTCGCCCACCGCGGGCGAGTCCGCGACGTTCGACGCGAGCGGCTCCAGCGACCCCGACGGCTCCATCAGCTCCTACGAGTGGGACTTCGGCGACGGCTCGACCGACGGCGGAGAGTCCGTCAGTCACACGTACGGCTCGGCGGGCGACTACAGCGTCTCGCTGACCGTCACGGACGACGACGGTGCGACGGACACCGCGACCGAGACCGTCTCCGTGCAGAGCGACGGCGGTGGCAACGGTGCGCCGACGGCGTCGTTCTCCGTGTCGCCGACCGCGCCCGTCGAGGGCGAGACCGTCTCCGTGGACGCGAGCGCGTCCTCGGACGGCGACGGCTCCATCGATTCCTACGAGTGGGACTTCGGCGACGGGTCGACCGCGAGCGGCGTGACGGCGTCGAACGCGTACGCGTCCGCCGGCGACTACGCGATCACGCTGACGGTGACCGACGACGACGGCGCGTCGGACACGGCCAGCCAGAGCGTCACCGTCGAGAGCGAGAGCGGCGGGTCGTGTGGCGACACGTCGACGTCGGAGTCCGCCGACGGCTACCTCTACGGCTACTACGACGACCAGTCGTTCACGTACGGCATCGAGCTCGCGGACCCGTGCCAGGCGACGGTGTCGCTCGAGGGCCCGTCCGGGACCGACTTCGACCTGTACGTGACGTTCGACGGTCGGACGCCGTCGACGTACGACTACGACGCGCGGTCGATCACGTACGGCTCCGACGAGCAGATCGTGGTCGACGACGTCGACGCCGGGCAGGAGTTCGGTATCCTCGTCGACTCCTACGACGGCAGCGGGTCGTTCACGGTCACGGTCGACGAACTCGGGAAGTAACGACGACTGAAGCAGGCGGCTCCCCGACGTCGGTGCCTGCGTAGGGCACCGCCACTCTCCGTTCTCGACCCGATAGCGTCTCGCTTCGCAATCCCTTCGTTGACGCCTCGGTGCGCGCTTGCCTCGGCAGCGTCTCGCTTCGCGTTCGCGGTCCCGTTCGAGTCGGTTCGGTCGTCGCTACTCGAGGATGTGGGCTTCGTTCGCGGCGTTCGTGAGGGCGTCCGAGCGGCCGTGTTCGCCGGGGGCGATGGCGACCGTGCGGACGCCGCGGCGGCCGGCGGCCTCGAGGAGCGGCTTGAAGTCGGTGTCGCGCGAGAGGACGACGAGCGTGTCGATGGCGTCCTCGACGACGGCTTCGGTGGCGTCGATGGCGAGCTTCACGTCCACGTCGCCGCTGGTGACGACGACCTCGAACCCGCGGGCCTCGGCGGCCTGGATGAGGCCGGGGGTGGCGTGCTCGTTGAGGTAGATCCTGGAGATGACGAGGTCGCCGCTCTCGCGGCCGACGTCGCGGACGTCGTCGAGGTCGACGTCGAACTCGTCGCGGAACGTGTTCGGGCCGTCGACGAACACGCCGACGCGCCGCGGGTCGTGGCCGCCGGTGGACAGGAAGCGGTCGAGGAGGCCGGGCATCGACCGTCCGTTGGCGGGTCGCTCCCATAGGCGTAGCGATGTGCTGGCCTGGTGGCGTGAGTGACGACGTCGACCGCGCGTGGCGTGCTCGCGCGTTCGTTCTGGCCGGCGAACCGGTCTCGCCATTTCCTGGAAGCGATTCGCACCCGTCTTCCATCCCTCGCGGACATCCTCTCTAGACGAAGGTTCGACGGCTCCGGTTCGCGTGACTCCGACGGCTCGATCGCGTCCTACGGGTGGGACTTCGGTGACGGGGACACGGCGGCCAGTGCGACCGTGATGCACGCGTTCGAGAGCGTCGGCGAGTACACGGTGGCGCTCACGGTCACGGACGACGACGGTGCGTCGTCGTCGGATTCGATCGCGGTGACCGTCGAGGACACCGGCGGGTCGTGTGGCGATACGTCGGCGAACTCCACGGCGTCGGGGTACCTGCGTGGCTGGTACGACGACGAGTCGTTCACGTTCACGCCGGACCTCGAGGATCCGTGCCAGGCGACGTTCAATCTGGACGCTGGCAGTCGCGTGGACTTCGACCTGTACGTGACGTTCGACGGTCGGACGCCGTCGACGTACGACTACGACGCGCGGTCGATCACGTACGGTCCCGACGAGCAGATCGTGGTCGACGACGTCGACGCCGGGCAGGAGTTCGGCGTCCTCGTCGACTCCTACAGCGGCAGTGGGTCGTTCACGATCTCGGTCGACGAGATCGGGAAGTGAGGGCCTCGCTGACCGACGCGTCGTAGTTCCCCCTCGCGCTCGTCGCTGGCGTGTCGCGCGCCGCGACCGCGAGTATATTTCTCCAATGCGCAGATAAAATCAGTACGTTCTTCCATACTCGATAGTATCATTCTTCTCATCCGGACAAAACGCTTATATAACCATTGGGAATTTCCATTGACAATTTTACATTCTTTGGTCCATGTTCGAAAACGTTTAATATTACCTTGCATACCGGGAGCTTGCAGCATGGCAGATGATGACACTCGACACCACGGGCGTAGAACTTTCCTGAAAGCAACCGGTGCGGCAGGCGCGGCAGCGGCCCTCTCGGGCGTAACCGCAGCGACCCCCGGACGAGATCCCGGCCCGAAGGAGGACGAGGTCCTCGTCGGCGTCTCCGCCGGCGTCGACCTCCGCGGGACGGTCCAGCAGCACGTTCCCGGTAACGCCGAGATCGTCCACCAGAACGACGGCCTCCGGTACGTCGCCGTCAAGTTCCCGGGCAACGACACCGCTCGCGAGAACTTCAAGGACGCCGTGACGAAGCGCGACGCCGTCAAGTACGCCGAGGACAACGTCACCCACAGCGCGCTCGCGACACCGAACGACCCCGACTTCTCCCAGCAGTACGCGCCCCAGCAGGTCAACTCAGACCAGGCGTGGGACACGACGTTCGGCGACTCGAACGTCACGATCGCCGTCGTGGACACGGGCGCGCAGTACGACCACCCCGACCTCGAGGGGAACTACGCGTCGAACCCGGGCCGGGACTTCGCCGACGGCGACAGCGACCCGTACCCCGACGACACCCAGAACGAGTACCACGGCACGCACGTCTCGGGCTGTGCGGCCGCGGTCGTCGACAACGGCACGGGCGTCGCCGGCCAGGGCAACTCCTCGCTCATCAACGGGCGTGCGCTCGACGAGGGCGGCTCCGGTTCGACCGCCGACATCGCGGACGCCGTCGAGTGGGCGGCCGACCAGGGCGCGGACGTCATCAACCTCAGCCTCGGCGGCGGCGGCTACACGAGCACGATGAAGAACGCCGTGAGCTACGCGACGGACAACGGCGCGCTCGTCATCGCGGCCGCCGGCAACGACGGCACGCAGGGCGTCTCCTACCCCGCCGCGTACAGCGAGTGCGTCGCGATCTCGGCGGTGGACTCGAACGAGCAGCTCGCGAGCTTCAGCCAGTACGGCGACGACGTCGAACTCTGCGCGCCCGGCGTCGACGTCCTGTCGACGACGACGGAGGCCCGCGGGAGCTACGAGGAACTCTCGGGGACGTCGATGGCGACCCCCGTAACCTCGGGCGTCGCCGGCCTCACGCTCGCACAGTGGGACCTCGCGAACAACGAACTCCGCAGTCACCTGAAGAACACCGCCGCGGACATCGGTCTCTCCAGCCAGGAGCAGGGTAGCGGACAGGTCGACGCGTACGCCGCGGTCACCACCGACCCATCCGACGGCGGCGACGGCGGCGACGGCGGCGACGGCGGCGACGGCGGCGACGGGTCCACGAGTAGCTCCGTCTCCGGCAGCCTCAGCGGCTACTGGGACTACGACGACTACTCGTACGGCTGGAACTACGACGCGCCGAGCCAGGTCGTCGTCGAGCTCGACGGCCCGAGCGACGCCGACTTCGACCTCTACGTGAACACGGGGACGACGGCGAACGCCACCCCGAGCGACTACGACTACGCGTCGTACTCCACGGACAGCCAGGAGTCCATCACCATCGACAGTCCCGACGACTCCACGGACATGCAGATCGACGTCGACTCCTACAGCGGGAGTGGGAGCTACACGCTCACGATCACCGAGTACCAGTGAGGACTGCGCTCGGCCTCCCCTGACCGGACGCGGGCTTCCAAATCGGACGATACGCGACGGGCGCGTGACCGGTCGACCCCTCCTGTCTTCGCCACGTCGCGCGAACCCGAGCGTTTTACCGGCATCCGCTTGGTACGCGGAGGCGTGGGCCTGTACGACCGCTATCTCGCGCTCCGCGTTCGCACCGTCGACGCCGCCGTCCCCGAGCACGTCGCGCTCGTCATCACCGAACGCGACCTCCTGGAGCAGGGGGCGTACGACACGCTCACGGCGTTCTTCGGGTGGGCGTTCGAGTACGGGGCGACCGAGGTCACCGTCTACGTGAGCGTCCTCGACCGGGCGGCCGCGCCGACGCTCGCCCGTGAACTCGAGGACCTGGACGCGCCGCGCGAGGTCGCCGTCCGCGAGCCCGACGACCTCGAGCGTGCGGACGCCCCGATCACGGTCGGCATCGGCCTCGGCGGTCGGAGCGAGTTCACCGCCGCCATCCGCGACCTCGCGACCGCCGTCGACGACGGCGACCTCGAGCCAGCGGACGTCGACGAGAGCGCCGTCGAGGACCGCCTCGTGTTCCCGCGCGAACCCGACCTCGTCATCAAGACAGGCGCGGAACGCCTCAGCGACTTCATGATCTGGCAGAGCGTCTACAGCGAGCTCTACTTCACGGACGTCAACTGGCGGGACTTCCGGGAACGGGACTACCTGCGCGCCATCCGCGAGTACCAGGACCGGAACCGTCGGTTCGGCGAGTAGTCGGTTCGGCGAGCAGTCGGTTCGGCGAGCAGTCGGTTCGGCGAGCAGTCGGTTCGGCGAGCAGTCGGTTCGTGCGCTCGGCGACGTCGAACGCATCGCCGCTCCCGAGCGCGGACGTTATACGGCACGTGCCCCTACGTCGACCATGGACATCGGCATCATCGGGTCGGGGAATATCGGGAGTACTGCGGCCAGGCACTTCGTCGACGCCGGTCACGACGTCGCAATCAGCAACTCGCGCGGTCCGGGGTCGCTCGACGCGCTCGTCGACGACCTCGGACCGAACGCCCGTGCGGCGACCGTCGAGGACGCCGCCGCGTTCGGCGACGTCGTCCTCGAAGCGATTCCCTTCGCCGAGTACGAGAGCCTCCCCGCCGACGCGCTCGCGAACACGACCGTGATCAGCGCGTCGAACTACTATCCCGACCGCGACGGCGAGATCGACCTCGACGGACTCACGGAGACGGAGGCGGTCGCCGAGCACCTCCCCGACGCGCGCGTCATCAAGGCGTTCAACACGATGGACTACGAGACGCTCCGCGACGAGTCCCGTCCCGAGGCGGATCCCGCGGACCGACTCGTCCTGTTCGTCGCCGGCGACGACGCGCTCGCGAAGGCGACCGTCGTCGGCCTCATCGAGGACATCGGGTTCGCGGCCGTCGACCTCGGGCGACTCACGAACGGCCAGCTCATGGAGCCCGGGTCGCGCATCTACGGCGAACCGATGACGCTCACCGAGGCCGAATCCCTCCTCGAGAACCTCACGTTCTGACCCCCGCGGCGGACGCCGTCCCGCAGGAGACCCCGTGGCGAATGGAAAGACCGAACTACGCCGACGGCGCGGATGCAGGTATGACAGCCGGTTTCTTCGATCGCGTCGCCGACCGCATCGCGTCGACGGGGAGCGTCGTCTCCGTCGGCCTCGACCCCGACCCCGACCGCATCCCCGACTTTCTGGCCGACCACGACCTCCCGCGGTGGGCGTTCAACCGTCGCGTGATCGACGCCACGCACGAGCACGCCGCCGCCTTCAAGCCCAACGCCGCGTTCTACGAGGACCCCGACGGCTGGCGGGCGCTCGAGGAGACCGTCGCGTACGCGCACGGGAAGGGCGTCCCCGTGCTCCTCGACGCGAAGCGCGCGGACATCGGGAACACCACCCGCCAGTACGCGCAGGTGCTCGACGACGTCGACGCCATCACCGTCAACCCCTACATGGGTCGGGACAGCCTCCAGCCGTTCCTCGACCGCGCCGAGAAGGGCGTGTTCGTGCTCTGCCGGACGTCGAACGAGGGCGGCAAACACCTTCAGGATCACGAGCTCGCGGACGGCGGTACGGTCTACGAGCACGTCGCGCGCCTCGCGAGCACGTGGAACGAGCACGGGAACGTCGGGCTCGTGGTCGGCGCCACCACGCCCGACGAACTCGAGTCCGTCCGCGAACTCGTCCCCGACCTTCCCTTCCTGGTGCCGGGCGTCGGCGCGCAGGGCGGGGACGCCGAGGCCGCCGTCGCGCACGGCCTCGCGACGCGCGACGGTCGCGACGTCGGTCTCGTGAACTCCTCGCGCGGCATCATCTTCGCCGGCGAAGGCGCAAGTAACGAGGACGCGTACTTCCGCGCCGCCGGCGACGCCGCCAAACGACTCGAGCGCCGCCTCGACGAGCACCGCTAGGTTCGTCGCACCCGCGACGACCACGGCGGTCACGGCCGCGCTCGTCCCGCCACGCCCCGCGACCGCGCCGAACGCTTTTGTCGGTCGCCCAAGAGTACGCGAGTATGCAGGACGTAGCCGTCCACCTCTGGGTGGGTGACCAGGACGACGTCGTCACGTACACCGTCGCGGTCGAGGACGGCGTCTTCGACACGCAGGAGGCGATCGACAAGGCCAGCGCTCGCGCGCACGCCGACGGCCACCGGGACGTGAACCTCAAGGAGATCGAATCGGCGTAACCAGGTTCGGCGAGCGCGGCGACTCGGGGGAGCGCGGCGAACTGGACGAGCGCGTCACGTGCGCTCGGCGACGAACGCGTCGAGCGCCCGCGCCGTCGGCGCTTGCCGCGCGCCCTCCGTGCTCGCGGTGTACGCGCCGGCGGCGTTCGCGCGCTCCAGCGCTCGCTCGTAGCCGCCGCCGTCGAGTCGCGTCGCGACGAACGCCGCCGCGAACGCGTCCCCCGCACCCGTCGTGTCCACGGGCTCGATCCCGAACCCCGGATGCTCGAAGTGGCCCTCGGGCGCGTGCACCTCCGCGCCGGCCGCGCCGTGCTTCACGACCAGCACCTGGTCGGCGAACGCCTCCTTCGGCGGTGCGTCGAGTACCGCCTCCGCTTCCCGGTCGTTCACGAACACGACGTCCGCGTTCGCGAGCACGTCGCCGTAGTCCCGGTCCGCGAGCCGTCGCCCCGGGTCGACGCTCACCGTCGCCCCCGCGTCGCTCGCGACCCGCGCGACGTGCGCCGCCGTCTCGGGTTGCTGGCTCGTCAAGTGCACGTGCTCGGCGCTCGCGACGAACGCGTCGTCGACGTCGTCCGGTCCCACGGCCTCGTTCGCGCCGTCGTTCGCGAGCATCGACACCTCGCCGCCCTCCTCGACGAGCACGTACTTCACCGTCGTCTCGCCGTCGGGAACCCGCACCAGTCCCGAGAGGTCGACGCCGGCCTCCTCGAGTTCGCGCGTCGCGAGCAGGCCGTGCTCGTCGTCGCCGACGCTCCCGACCACGCCCGAGGAGACGTCCAGTAACGCGAGGTCGTACGCGACGTTCGCCGCACTCCCGCCGCCCGAGGACTGCTGGTCGAAGATCCGGGACTCGCCGTCGGGCTCCGGGAGCCGGTCGACGCGCAACGTCACGTCCCAGTTCACGTGGCCCGCGACGAGCACCCGCACGCCTCACGCACCTCCGAGTGCACGAGCGACCGCGAACACCGCCTGCTGCTCGGTGATCGTGAACTGGAGGAGGTTGTACACGCCCGGCCCGAACCCGACCGCCGCGACGAACGCGAGCACCAGTCGCGCCTGCCGCGGACTCTCCTCCAGGTACTCGCGGAACGCCGCCACGATGACGAGCGCGAGCAGCACTTTCACCAGGACGAACAGCCAGCCCGCACCCACGTACTCCGCGCTCGGCAGGCTCGCGGAGAACTCGAGGAGGATGCGCGACAGCGGCGTGCGTTCGCCCGCCCCGAGGAGGTCGTACCCGAGCGCCGTCGACACGCCGTCGAGCGAGTGCGCGAACACCACGAACGCACCCGTTCGGCCCGTGTACCGCGCGACGTCCGTGTACGTCAAACTCAGCGCGACCCACGCGAGCGCCGCGACGAGCGCCGCCACGATCGACCCGAACACCGGATAGACGGGATTGAACGTCTGCGCGTTGATGCCCGCGAGGAACAGGAACACGATCAGCATCAACGCCACTCCGCCCCCGAAGACGCCGACGCCGTAGTAGATGTCGAATCCCTTCCGTATCGACGCGACGAACGTCATTAGGATCCAGACGAAGCCCGCGAACACCGCGGTCGTCACGTACACCGTCACCGGCCCGAACAGTGGCGCGACGACCTCGGGGTACGCGCCCAGGCCGTCGAGGAGGAAGAGGACGGACCCGATCGCCATCCACGGCGCGAACGAGACGACCGTCCAGTCCGTCGTCGGCGGCCGGATCGCCCACAGGAGCGCGGCCACGCCCCCGAACGCGAGGAGGAGCGGCACCACGTACACCAACGACGGAATCGTATAGACGCCACCAGCCATGTCCTATTCTCCGTAGGGGAACCGGAAAGAAGGTTCCGGTCGGCCTCACCGCCGCACTCGACCGGTCACGTCCGGCGCTGGCCGACGGCCGCTCCGCTGCCAGCGGTCACTCCCAGGGCTGGCCGACGTCCGTCCCGAACAGCTCGCGCATCAGCGTCACGACGCTCTCGGGCGGGAACTGGCCGTGCTCGGTGACGATGGCGTCGACGTACCGCGGTGGCGTCACGTCGAACGCCGGGTTCTCGACGGCGAACTCGGGGTCGTCCGGATCGCCGCCCGTGATGCGTTCGCGCTCGGCGTCGGCCAGCACCTCCGTCTCGTCGCGGTTCTCGATCTCGACGGTGTGGCCCGTCAAGGTACCGGGGTGGAGCTTGATCGTCTGCGCGGCCACCATTATCGGGACGCCGCGGTCGCGCGCGTTCACCGCCAGGCCCGACGTCCCGATCTTGTTCACGACGCTCCCGTCCGCCGCGATCGAGTCCGCACCGACGAGCACGTGGTCGACGTCCTCCAGGTAGCGGCGCGCGGCGTTGTCGACGACGAGCGTCACCGGCACGCCCCACTCGCGGAGCTGCTCGGCCGTGATGTGGCCCTGCTTGCGCGGTCGCGTCTCCTTCACGACCGCCGAGACGTCCTTCCCCTGGTCGAGCGCCGCCTTCACGCACGACAGCGCGTCCGTCGAGTGACAGTGCGTCATGACGACGTCGCCGTCACGCAGGCGGTTCGCGCCGATCCGCCCCAGGCGATCCTGGGCGTCAGCGAGGTCCTCGCGGAACGACCGCGCGCTCTCCAGGACGCTCTCGCGGAGCGCGTCGACCGTCTCGCCCTCCATGTCCCAGAGCACGAACCGGAGCGCGTTCGGGAGCGACACCGCCGTCGGTCGCGTCTCGTACAGTCGCCGCGCCGCCGCCTTCAACTCCGCCTCGAACGCCGCCGGCTCCGACGCCGACGACGCCGCCGCTTGCGCCGCCAGCGCCCCGGCCGCGGCGTCCGCGATCGTCGCCGCGCCACGGATCTCCATCGACGCGATGTCCGCCGCCGTGTCGTCGACGGCCGCCACGACGCGCTCGCTCGAGTCCTCGGTCATGCCCAGGAACTCGACGCTACAGGGTGAAAACCCCTCGGTCCGTCGGCGGTTCGCGACCCGCGACCGCGTCGAAGAAACGCCTCCGGTCTCGTCTCGGGGACTGGGCGCGGCCTTCTGGAGCGCCGTTTGAGGGACTGGGCGCGGCCTTCTGGAGCGCCGTTTGAGGGACTGGGCGCGGCCTTCTGGAGCGCCGTTTGAGGGACTGAGCGCGGCCTTCTGGAGCGCCGTTTCAGGGACTCGGTGCGGCCTTCTGGAGCGCGGTCTCCGCGATGTTCCCGCCGTAGTCAGCGCTCCGCGAGAGCGAGTCGACGACCAATCCAAGGGACTGGGCGGTCTGTGGGTCGCGCTCGCGCAGGAGGTCGTCGATCCGGCGCGTGTGCTCGTCGATCCCGAGGATGCTCGCGCGAGCCTCGTTCGCGAGCCGCGTCGCCTCGTCCGCGTCCGCCTCGAACAGCGCGTCCATCGCCAGGTCGACGACGTGGGAGGCGTCCGCGTGCAGTTCCTCGAACGCGTCCCCGACCTCGCCGTCGATCTCGTCGAGGTCCAGCGCGAGGTTCCCGATCTTCGCCGCGTGGTCCGCGATCCGCTCCAGCTGGCGTGCACTCGAGTGGTAGTCGAAGCAGTCCTCGCGACTCACGCCCAGTTCTTCGGCCGCACGCGGCGACCGGAGCGTCGACCGGAAGATGCGGGAGACCACGAACCACAGGCGGTCCACGTCCTCGTCGCGCTCGACGACGTCCCGCGCCACGTCAGCGTCGTTCTCGACGAGCGCCGTCACCGCGTCCTGCAGCATCGACTGCGCGATCAACCGCATGCGCGTCACCGCGTTCGTGATGCTCAACTCCGAGGAGTCGAGCAGGTCCTGGATGACGACGCTGTCGCCCGTCTCCTCCAGGACTTCCACGCCGACGAGACCCTGGGTCGCCTCGCGGATCGCGCGACGCTGGTCGGTCGTGATCCGGTTGGCCTCCAGCTCGATGACGTCGAATCCCGAGACGTACATCGTCATGACCGCGCGCGTCAACTGCTCGCCCTCCAGGTTTGTCACGTCGAGCGTTCCCCGCGTGCGCTCGGTCTCGCTCTTCGGCGTCAACAGCAAGGAGTCCTCCTCCGGGTAGAACTCGACCGTCGTCCCCGCCGACACCCCGTTCTCGGTCGCCCAGTCCTTCGGCAACGATACGGTGAACGTCGACCCACCGGTCACCTGCACCTTGCGCGTCTCCATGTCGGTCGATACCCGACCTCCGACCATAAATCCGACTATTCTATATATCGGCGCCGCCCGGTGATGATAGCGGCACGACCGCTTGCGAGGAACCGGGAAAGGCGCCGTAAGAGGGCGCCGGAACCCGCAGAAATGCCGTCGAGAGCCAATCCGGTCCCCCTCGATACCGATCCGACGAACGTATCACTATATAGTATTTCGTACGACTACGCTCGACAGCCGACCTCGACCCCGGAGTGACGAACCTTTTTGAACTGTGCGGAGTCAGGTTCGAGCATGCCACGCGAGAGCTACCAGGACCAACTGGAGGACCTCCGCGAGGACATCCTCTACATGAGCGAACTCGTCCTCGACCGCCTCCAGGACGCGCTCGTCGCACTCGAATCGAAGGACGACGAGCAGGCCCGCGGCGTCATCGAGGGCGACGACGAGGTGAACCAGCGCTACCTCGACCTCGAGAAGCAATGCATCGACCTCATCGCGCTCCAGCAGCCCGTCGCGAGCGACCTCCGGTTCATCGCCGCGTCGTTCAAGATCATCACCGACCTCGAACGCGTCGGCGACCTCGCCGTCAACCTCGCCGAGTACACGCTCGACGCCGGCCGCGACGTCTTCCCCGAGGTGGACGTCCAGGCGATCGGTGACGTCACCGCCGAGATGGTCGCCGACGCGATGAGCGCGTACGACCGCGAGGACACGGCCGAGTGCCGCGCTATCGCCGCCCGCGACGACGAACTCGACGAACTCTGCCAGGACGCCAGCGAGATGGTCGTCCGCGACCTCATCGAGACGGAACTCGAGGACGGGAACGTCGAGCGGCTCATGGCGGACGTCTCCCGACTCCTCCTCACGATCCGCGACCTCGAACGCGTCGGCGACCACGCCGTCAACATCGCGGCGCGAACGCTCTACATGGTCGAGAACGACGACGAACTCATCTACTGACCACCGTCGGGAACTCGAGCGATTCACGCGTCGACGTCGAACGCTCTCAGGCGTCGGCGTCGTACCGCCACGCGTCGCCGTCGCCGCCCGCCGTCACGCCAGGGAGTCGCGCGAGTCGCGGCGCGACCATTCCCCACCACGCGTCCTCGGTGTCGAACCCGGCCTCGTGGGTCGGGTAGATGGCGTCGACGTTCGTCGACGCCTCCGCGACCGCTGCATCCTGAAGGTACTCGAACGCCTCGCGGACGGCGTTACGACGCCAGTCCTGCATCAGTTCGCTCGCGCCCGGCACGGCTAGCTCGGCGATGGCGTCGTCGACGCGCTCCTCGAGCGACGCCGTCGACGCCTCCCGGGGTCGGTACCAGACGTCGACGGCGCAGGAGCGACAACGGACCTGCCGGTGTGCGAGCGTACCGTCGGCGGCGAGCGCGCGAAGGGCATCCTGCGCCACGTCCTGCGCGACGTCCAGTTCCGCGGCAACCTCGCTCGCACTTACCGGGTCGTTCGACGGGACCGCGGCCAGCGCGGCCGCGGTCGGCCGCCGCGACAGCACGCCACTTGCCCCACCACCGTCGTGCTCGCTCATACCACACCCCACCGCTCCGTCTCACATTATTTTCACGCAATACAACTGACGCAACTATGATGCGGGGGAGGTGGTTCCGCGTCGGCCTCCCGACCGCGGCCGTGACAAGCTTTAGGTGGGGTGCGAGCGTCGACTTCCGCCATGGTCGACCTCTCCTCGTGCTACTTCTGTGGCGCAGCGATGGACGTCTCCCTCCGGGAATCCCCGATCGTCCCCGAGGCGCTCGCACCCACGAAAACCCAGCAGACGACCGTCGTCCTCTGCGGAACGTGCGAACGCAAACTCGGTCGGGTGCTCGACCCGGTCGTCGCAGCCGCGCAGGCAGACGCCCGCGAGAACGCCGGTATCGTCCACGAGAACCCCGACGCCGACGATCGCACGTC
The DNA here is from genome assembly GCF_011440375.1 of Halorubellus sp. JP-L1. Classification (NCBI taxonomy): domain Archaea; kingdom Methanobacteriati; phylum Methanobacteriota; class Halobacteria; order Halobacteriales; family Halorubellaceae; genus Halorubellus; species Halorubellus sp. JP-L1. Next base: position 1,392,422 of record NZ_JAAOIR010000001.1, on the reverse strand, counting down.
CGCCGAACCCGACCGCGACGTCGACGCGAACGCCGGCAGCGACGCGACCACCGGCACCGACCGAGCGTCCGGGTCCGACGACGCGGTCGTCCCACCGAGCATCCTCGACGACTCCAACGACGCCACGAACGACGACGCCGCCAACAACGCCGCCAGCGACGACGGCGAGACGCCGTTCGAGGTCGACGAGACCACGTCCGTCTTCGACGACACCACGAACGAACCCGGCCAGAACAGCGTCTTCGGCGACGCCAGCACCACCATCCCCGACGCCGAACCCGACGACGACGAGAACGAACCCACGAACGCGACCAGCGAGAACCGAACCCGCGACGACGCAACGGACCAGTCCACGGAGCACGCACCCCCCACATCGACGTCGAACGCCACCGACCGGTCCGCGAACGACCACTCCGACACCACCCCCGACGTCGACCCCCGCACGTACAACAAGGTCGTCCGACTCCTCAAGAACCGCGACCTCCCCGTCGCCCGCGACGAGATCGAAACCATCGCCGGCAGCGCCTACGACATCCCCGACCACGAGTGCGAAGCCATCATCGACGCCGCCGTCGACCGCGGCCTCGTCGCCGAAGCCAACGGCCAACTCACGCACCCCGACGGCGTCTAAACGCACTCGCGCGACACCACACCACCGAACCACGAGCTAACACCCGTAGTTCGGCTGTCGAACGCTACCTGGCGGGCTCCGAACGCCAGTCGCTCCACTCGCTACCGCTCGCTTCGCTCCCTCTCGCCGACTCGCTGGCGCTCGTCGGCGATTCCGATTCGCTCGCTCCGCTCGCGCATCGTCTTCCCCCTCGCTCCCTGCGGTCGCTCGCGGGAACCGTAAACGGGTTCTCCGCCCGCTCCCGGCCACGTTTCGTATCGCCGAACTGTTCGCTATCGCTCGCAGTTCGACTGTCGAACGCTACCGGGCGGGCTCCGAACGCCAGTCGCTCCACTCGCTACCGCTCGCTTCGCTCCTTCTCGCCGACTCGCTGGCGCTCGTCGGCGACCGACACGGGTTCTCCGCCCGCTCCCGGCCACGTTTCGTATCGCCGAACTGCTCGCTATCGCTCGCAGTTCGACGGTAGAAAGTGGCCGGGGCGGGCTCCGAACCCGCGATCTCCGCATGACCCAGGTTCGAGGCTCGGCGGGCCCCGAGGTCACGCGCATGCCTTCCAAGGCTGTGGTACCGCACCGAATCTCTGAAACCCTATGAGTGCGGCGCTATGTCCAGCTAAGCCACCCGGCCTCACACTCCCGTTGGCCGTTACTGGACTTGAACCTTCTCATGTCACCGTGGTACGTGACGGGGTCGCACCCCGTTCGTGGCGTTCGAAACGCGGCTGCCCCACGGATTTATGGCGTCCTCTCGTGAAGGGGGCGGCATGGACGTTCCGGGTATCGTGCAGGACGAACTCGACGGCGAGACCGTCGCGGCGAACGTGTCCCTGGGTGGCGACGACGGCCTGTTCGTCACGCCGACGCGAACGCTCGTCTATCGCTCCGAGAGCCTGCTCAGCGACGAATCCGTCGAGTCGTATCCCCACGACGCAGAGCGCGTCACGGTCAACGAAGGTCGACGGAAGACGCGCATCACGCTCACGTACAGTATCGACGGCGAACGCGACTTCGCAGTGCCTTCGAGCGTCACCGACGACGTCCTCCATCCGGTACTGGCGGGCGTCCTGAACGGCAGTGGCGTCACCGACCCCGGCGAGACCGTCGTGCAGACGTTCCGGTTCAGCGAGCTGACGCTCATCGTGACGAGCGACCGCCTCCTGAAGCACGTCGGCGGGGCGGTCTGGGACGCCGACCACGAACAGTACCACTTCGAGGACGTCACCGCCCTGGACTTCGAGGAGGGGAGCGTCGCGACCCAGATCGTGATCGCGGTCGACGGTCGCCCGCAGCGCATCAAGGCGCCGAACGAGCACGTCGCCGTCGTCCGCGAACGGTTGACGCAAGCGCTGTGCTCGTACTACGACGTCGATTCGCTGGAGGCGTTCAACGCGCTCGTCGACCCGGAGGAGGACGCCCCCGACTCCTCGCGTGGCGCGGTGGACTTCGGCGAGGGCGTGGACCCGCTCGGCGCGAACGCGGGCGACCGGCCGGCGGACACGAGCGGCGACCCGTTCCTCGACGACGAGAAGGCCGAATCACTCGACGAGGAGGCTCCCGAAACCGCGGACGACGACGCCGGCCGCGGGGGGTCGAATCCGCGTCGACCCGTCGCGAGCGAGGACGACGCCTCGGCCGGGCAGCGACGCGATGCGCAGACCGAGACCTCCCAGCGTCGCGCGGAACCGGCGGACGGGGGCGGGCAGCGTCGCGCAGAACCGGCGGACGGGGGCGGGCAGCGTCGCGCGGAACCGGCGGACGAGTCGGCGACGACGACGGACGCGTCTGGCGGAGCGACCGAGACCGAACCGGTCGACCGATCGAACCTGCTTTCGACCGAGGATGCGGCGTCGACCGAGGATGCGGCGTCGACCGAGGATGCGGCGTCGACCGAGGATGCGGCGTCGACCGAGGATGCGGCGTCGACCGAGGATGCGGCGTCGACCGACGACGGGTCTGGCGGGGAGAGCGCGCGCGAGTTCGCCGCCGCCGGGTTCGAGCCGGCGACCGAGTCCGGCGTCACGCCCGCGGACCTCGCCGCCCGCATCGACGACCTGGAGGAGCGCGTCGAGGCGCAGAACGGCCTGCTCGAACAGCAGCAGGCGCTCATCCAGCAACTCATCGAGGAACTTCGCGAACGCTAACGAACCGGCTGAGGTACTGACGACCGCGGTCAGTCCGCGCGACCGGTGACCTTCCTGACGCACTCCGAGCCGAACGGCCCGAGTTCGCCCGCGTCCAGTTGCACGAAGTGCCCGGTGGAGAGGCCGGTGCCGCAACGCCGGCAGTCGTAGTCGCCGTCGCGCCGCACCACGTCGCTCGTCTGCGAGACGTACCCGCTCCCGCGGACGTCGACGACGCCGTCCTCGCGGTCGATGACGCCACGCATCTCCGCGGTGTCGAGTATCTCGCGGACGACCGTCGGCGCCGTGCTCACGGCCTCAACGCGATCCATCGCCTCGGCAAGCGACAGCTCGGCGTCCTCGGCCTTCGCGAGGAGCTCCACGCCGACCTCGACGGGGTCGCCGTCGACGCCACCCGCGTCGGTAGTCGCGTCCGCGCCAGTGGTCGCGTCCGCGTCGGCGTCCACGCCAGCGTCCGCGTCGTCGTTCGACATCACGCGAGGGTGGACGCGGGGCGGGCAAAAGCGTTGCGCGCCCCGCCCCGCGCTGGAGTCGTCCGAGCGCCTGTCGGGGTCGTCGTCGAGGGGAAAGACGTTCATGCACCGGGGAGATAGTCGGTGGTGATGCACCGTCGCGCGCTGGTCGGCGTCGCCGTCGTCGCCGCCGTCGTCGTCGCCTCGCTCGCGGTGTCGCCGTCGGCGACGCTCGCCGCGCTCGACGGCGTCGCCGACGACCCCGTGCTGTTCGGCGGGGCGCTCGTCGTCTGCTACCTCCTGCGGCCGCTGGTCGCGTGGCCGACGACGCTCGTCGCCGTCGTCGTCGGCTACGGCTACGGCGTCGCACTCGGCGTCCCGGTCGGGCTCGCGGGCGCGGTCCTCACGTCCATGCCGGCGTTCGCCGCCGGTCGGTACTTCGGTGACGGCGACGACAACCCGCTGTCGTGGGTCGCGCCCGGCGAGCGCTTCCTCGACGCCGCCGGCGAGTACTTCGAGAGCACCGGCGGCTTCCGCGGCGTCACCGCCGCCCGCCTCGCGCCGCTGCCCGCCGACGCCGTCACCGCCACGGCCGCCATGACGGGCGTCTCGCTGCCGGCGTTCGTCGCCGCGACGCTCGTCGGCGAACTCCCGTGGACGATCGCGGCCGTCCTCGTCGGTAGCTCGCTCTCCACGCTGTCGATGCACGGCGTCGACGCGGTCGACGCACGCCTCGCGGTCGGGCTCGCCGTCGCCGCCGCGCTCGTCATCGCCGGCCCGTTCTACCGACGGGTCGCGGTCGGAGAGTAAACCGACTCCTCGGGCATGCGCCGACCGCCAGGTCGGCGTTTCGGTGTTGTCGAGAGGACGTCCTGCGGTCCCAGGGTCGTGCCGAGCACGTACGCTCGCTACTCTCGCTGGAGGTGGAAGGTGTCCGAGCAGTCCATGACGACGCCGTGGTTCGGGCAGACGTACTTGCAGTGCCGGCGGTAGAGGACCGCGTCGCACATCGGGCACGGTCGGCCGCCGCCTTCGGTCGCGTCGACGTCGTCGGTCGTCATCGACCGGTGATTTCGGCCGCGGCGGCTTAACGCCCGGGGTCGGCCCGGTTGCGTGCGCGGGCGACGAGCGCGACGACCGCGACCGCGCTCGCGGCGGTGAGTGCGACGCCCGGTCCGGGGAGGAGCCACGGCGTCGTCGCGCTCTGGTAGGCGACCTCCGCGGCGACGGTGGCCGCACTCGCGCCGACGAGCGCCGCCGAGGTCGTCGCCACGCGTCCCTCGCGCCAGACGAGCACGCCGACCGCGAGCACCGCCAGCGGGAGCGTCGCCAGCCCCCACGTCTCCAGCCCGCTGCCCTGTCCGGCCCTGTAGACCGCCGGCGCGACGCCGTCGTACCACGGGTTGGGGACGAGCCACGGCGGGAGCGCGCCCGCGGCGACGCCGACCAGCGCGAGGGCGAGCAAGCGGTCGGTCCGGGTCCGGATCACGCGCTCGGGTCGGTGCGCGACGCGCGTCAACCTTTCCCCGACCGCTCGCGCCGCGACACGTCTTTCCGCGCCCGCCGCCAACGTACGCGACATGAACCCGCTGTCGTCCCTGAAGCGACTGCTCGGCCTCGACGACGACGTCGACGCCGAGGCCGCCGCGGATGCGGACGCGGCTCCCGAGGCGGACGCAGATACCGACGCGGACGCGACCCGACCGCGCGAGCTCGCCGCCGAGTTGGTGGACGCCCACCCCGACGCCGACCTCGACTACACGCCGCGGTCGCTCGTGGTCCTCGACGACCTCGCCGCGGACGTCGCGGACGCGCTCGACGCCGACCCCGAGGACGAGGCGACGAACGAGACCGTCCGCCGGATGGGCGCGTACCTCGGCGAGACGTTCGTCCGCGCGTACGACGGCGAGTGGACGTTCGACGACGCCGCCGGCTGGGTCGTCGAACTTTCCGCCACCCACCAGGGACAGCCGGTCGTTCTCACGGTCCCGAGCGTTCTCGGGGACGTCTTCGAGGGCGAGTCCTCGTTCGCGCTCGTCCACGACGTCTTCGCGAGCGAACTCGACGCGGACGCGCCCGAGCTCGCCGACGCGGACCCCACCGAGCCCGCAGACGACCCGCGCGAGGAGCCCGCACCCGCCGACGTCGTCGCCGCGTTCGACCGGCTCGCCGCGGAACTCGCCGCCGACCACGACGCCCTCGACTTCTCGCCCGCGTCGCTGTCGGCGCTCGACGACGTCGCCCGTCGGAACCGAGAAGACCACGACGGCCGCGATAGCCGCGACGGCCGCGACGGTCGCGACGGCCGTGACACCACGGCGTTCGACCCCGACCGCGACGAGATCGACCTCGGTGCGCACGCCGACACCGTCGGCGGTCACACGGACGCGGTCGCCGGCTACTTCGCGAGCGTCCTCCGCACGCACCACACCGCCGAGTACCGCGGTGAACTCGCCGAGACGCTCGTCGTCGAGGGCGCGACGCGCCAGGCGACGCTCGAACCGCGCGCGATCGCCGCGGCCGCGGCCGCCGACGAGACGAGCTTCGAGACGCTGTACGCGAACCTCCGCGAGGACCTCGGTCTCGGCAGCGCAACCGCCGAGTGACGGCGTCGCGGCCGGGCGCGACGGAGCGGACGGCGGTCAGACCTCGACGAGGACCTTGACGGCGTCGCGTTCGTCCATCGCGCGATAGCCCTCGGGGACGCCGTCGAGGTCGACGGTCTTCGTGAACACGGGCGACGGGTCGAGCGTCCCCTGGAGGACGTCCGCCATGAGGTCCTCGACGTACGCCCGGACGGGCGCGACGCCGCCCTCGAGGCCGACGTTGTCCGAGAACGCCGTCCCGAGGAACTCGGCGTCTTCGACGCCAGCAGGCACGCCGACGTACCCGACGGTGCCGCCGGGGCGCGCGACGTCGACGGCCGCGTCCCACGACGACTCCGCGCCCACGCACTCCAGGACGTGGTTCGCGCCGCCGTTCGTGATATCGAGCACCGCGTCGACCGCCTCGTCGCCGCGCGCGCTCACCGTCTCCGTCGCGCCGAACGACTCGGCGATCTCGAGGCGGTCCTCGTGGTGGCCGACCGCGACGATCCGCTCCGCACCGAGGCGCTGGGCCGCGAGGACGCCACAGAGTCCGACCGCGCCGTCGCCGACGACGACCGCCGTCGACCCGGCCTCGACGCCCGCGCTCACCGCCGCGTGATGGCCCGTGCACATCACGTCCGTGAGGGGCAGGAGCGACTCGAGGACGTCCGCGTCGTCCGCGTACCGGTCGGGAACGCGCACGAGCGTCCCGTCCGCGAACGGACACCGCACCTTCTCGCCCTGCGCGCCGTCGTGCTCGCCCGCCCACCCCGCGTCCTCGACGCAGGACGTGTACAGGCCCTTCCGGCAGAACTCGCACTCGCCGCAACTGATTGCGAACGGCGCGAGCACGCGGTCGCCCGGCCGAACGCTCGTCACGTCCTCGCCGACCGCCTCCACGATCCCCATCGGTTCGTGCCCGACGCGGCCAGGGGTCGGGTACTCGCGCTCCCCGCGATAGAACCACAGGTCCGACCCACAGACCGCGGTGTGCGTGATGCGCACGATGGCGTCCTCGGGGCCCTCCAGCGTCGGGTCCGGGACCTCCTCGACGCGGACGTCGCGCTCGCCGTGGAACACTGCTGCTTGCATGCCCGCTCGTAGCGCGGGCGAACGCAAAAAACCGCGAGTCGCGGAACCTACGTCAGCACTCCGACCAGCCGCAGGACTCGCAGGTCTTGCAGCCCTCTGAGTACGCGAGCGACAGCCCCCCGCACTCGGGGCACTCGGGGCTCTCCCCGGCCGCGATCAGGTCGTCGACCGCGTCGTTCGTCGCGTCCGCTGCCGGTTCGCCCCCGACGTCGGCGTCGGCCGGCGCCCCGGCGCTCGGCGGCTCCGTCGCGGCGCCACCGTCGGGTTTCGTCGCGCCCGCGGCGTCCTCGTCGCCTGCGGCCTCCTCGAGCGTCTTCTGCTCGGGGTATGGCTTGTCGATGTCGTCGTCGAGGTACCGGCGCATCGCGGTGCCGATGGCGTCCGGGATGGACTGGATCTGCTCGCCCTTGTCCCACGCCACCTTCGGCGACCGCGTCCCGCAGAGCTCGTCGACGATCTCGTCCGGGTCGACGCCCGCCTGAAGTGCGGTCGAGATGACCTTCCCGAGCGACTCCGTGAAGGAGTTCGTGAACCCACCGGAGTGCCCGATGTTCGCGAACACCTCGAACGGCTCGCCCGTGTCCGGGTCCTCGTTGATCGTGACGTAGAGCTTCCCGTACCCGGTCTTCACGCGCTGGCTCACGCCCCGGAGCGCGGCCGGGCGGTCGCGCTTCTCGCTGCGGTCGCCGTCGGCCGCCGCGAGCAGGCTCCGAATCTCCGCGTCGAGGGCCGCCTGCACGTCGTCGTTCTCGAGGAACGCCTCCATACCGCCGAAGACGTCCTGGATCTGCTCGACGAGCACCTCCGCGGCCTCGTCCTCGTCCGCGAACTCCTTGTTGTCCGCACGCGTCGTGAGGACCTGCTTGCTACGCGTCCCGTCGCGGTACACGGTGACGCCCTTCCCGCCGTTCTCGTAGATGTAGCGGTACACCTCGTCCATGTCCTCGGGCGAGGCGTCGTTCGGGAAGTTACACGTCTTCGAGATCGCGGAGTCCACGCCGTCCTGGCACGCGCACTGCACGGCGGCGTGGTCCTTCCCCTCGAGGTCCGACGTCACGACGAACAGCTCGCCGATCGCGTCCGGCACCGTCTCCAGGCCGTCGACGCCGTCGAACGCGTTCGACGCCATCTGCTCCTGGGCCTCCTCCTTCACCGCGGCGACGTCGATGTCGTTCGCCTCCAGCACGCGCAGGAAGTAGTCGTCGAACTCGACGAGCATCTCGTCGCCCTGCACGTCGTCGCTCACGTTCTTGTAGTACGCGACGTTGTAGATGGGCTCGCAGCCGCCCGTCGTGTTCCCGACCATACTGGTGGTGCCAGTAGGCGCGATCGTCGTCGTGTTGTGGTTCCGCACCGGGAAGCCGTCCGCCCACTCCTCGGCGTCGAGGCCGGTGTGGTGCTCGAACCACTCCGCGTACTCCGTCGGGTCCGCGTACTTCGAGTCCTCGAAGTCCGCGAACGCCCCGCGCTCCTGGGCGAGCTCGTGACTCGTCCACTTCGAGGCGTGATTGATGTGCGTCATCAGCTGACTCGCGACCTCGTTGGACTCCTCGGAGCCGTACCGCATCCCGAGCTGGATGTACAGCTGCGCGAGCCCCATGACGCCCAGGCCGATCTTCCGCATCTCGCGGACCTTCTCCTCGATCTTCGGGACCGGGAAGTCGCTCATCGTGACGACGTTCTCGAGGAATCGCGTGCCGAGTTCGATGCGGCGATCGAACTCCTCGAAGTCCACGGCCTCGTCGAGGAACGCGTCGACTGCCGACTCCAGGTCGTCGTAGTCGTCGCCGTGCTCGTCGTACCAGACGCGCCAGTCGGGCGCGTCGAGGTCCGCGAGCGTCGAGAGGTTGATGTGCCCGAGGTTGCACGCCTCGTACTCCTCCAGGGGCTGCTCGCCGCAGGGGTTCGTCGCGAGGATGCGGTGCTCGGGGTGTTCCTCGACGTCGAAGCTGTGTTTCTTGTTGACGCGTTCGAGGTAGATGACGCCCGGTTCGCCGTTCTCGTGAGCGCCCTCGATGACGTCCTCCCACATCGCTTCCGCCGGGACCGAGAGCACTTCGCCGACCTCGACGTGCTCGCCGAGGCCGAACATCTCGTAGAGCTCCTTCGTCTCCGCGGTGGCGACGTGGGGGTCGCCCGTGCGGGGGTTCGTGAACGTGAACTCCTCGCCGGCTTCGAGCGCGTCCATGAAGTCGTCCGTGACGCCGACGCTGATGTTGAAGTTAGAGAGATGCCCCTCGACGGCGTTCCGAAGGTGCTTGGGGACCTTCCCGTCGTCGTCGATGAGATCGCGCGCTTCCTCGAGCGCGTCCGCGAAGGAGTTGTGCGTGTAGTCGTCGGGGTCGTTCAGGCGCAGCGAGTGCGCGAGGCTGACGTCCTTGTTCTTCGCGTGGATGAACTGGATGACGTCCGGGTGACTGATGCGCATCACGCCCATCTGCGCGCCGCGGCGCGCCCCGCCCTGCGCGATCGTCTCGCACATCTGGTCGTACGTTCGCATGAACGTGATCGGGCCGGACGCGATGCCGCCGGTCGAGCCGACGGGGTCGCCGTACGGGCGGAGTCGCCAGAACGCATACCCCATGCCGCCGCCGGACTGGAAGACCTGCGCGGCCTCCTTGGCGGTCTGGTGGATGTCGTCGATGTCGTCCTCGGGCGAGTCGACGAAGCACGCCGAGAGCTGCTGGAGTTCGTCGCCGGCGTTCATGAGCGTCGGCGAGTTCGGCATGAACGACAGACGCTCCATCGCTTCCTGGAACTCCTCGGCCTTCTCCTCGACGTGCTCGCGGACGCCGTCGGGGAGCTCGGGGACGACGGTGTCGTACGCGAACTTGTTCACGTTGTACACCGACAGCTCGGTGGTGGCGTCGTCGTCGACGCTCGTGCCCTTCCCGAAGACCTCCTCGGCGAGCTCGTCCCGGCGCGGGTGGTCGGGCTTGAGCTGGTCGGGCGTGACCTCGACGGTCACGTCCTGGTTGTCGGCCTCGTAGACGGCTTCGGCGAGTGCGATGTTCTTCGCGACGCGAACGAAGAGGTCCTCCTGTTCCTCGATGAGGTCGCCGTTCGCGTCCTTCCGCAGGTAGCGCGCGGGCAGGATGTTCTGGTAGGCGTTCCCGGTGAGGCGGTCCTCGAGGGTGTCTCCCTCGGTTCGCTTGATCGGCAGGTCGACTTCGTCTGCGCCGACGTTCGATCGACTCATGCGCTCCCCTCCCCGCCCGCAACCGGGCGTTTGCGGGCGATTTCGGCGGCTGTAGATGGTGTCGTATGCATCGTTCGAGACGAAGATTTGGTACACGCGAGGGTACCATAAATGGTCGGATTTCCACGCTGGTTGCTGTTGCACAACTCAGGTTTCGTTACGTTGCTGCTGCTACCGAGCACTCGCCATCATCTCTACGAGTCGGTACGCGAGCGAGCGACTTGAACCCTCTCAAACCGGAGTGAAAGTGAACAGTGGCTAGTAACCTTGCCCACATGCTTTTGTCCCACAGGAACCGCCATTCGGTATGTTCCCACTCCAGGTCGCGTTCGGACTCGAGGCACCGGCGCTCGCGCTGCTCGCCATCGTCGCCGTCGTGATACTCGTGTTGCTCGTCCGCGCCGCCATCTCCATCGCCGTCCGCGTCGCCATCGTCGCGGCGGTCCTCTTCGGACTCCTCTACGTGCTGAACGTGACCCTCGGGTTCGACCCGCTCGGCCTCCCCGGCGTCGTGGTCGTCGACCTCGCGACGCTCACCGGCTGAAGCGCGCGGACGCAGAACGGAACGGGCTGCGGTCGGCGGTCCGCCGCGATCAGTCGACGATCGGCAGCGGTCAGTCGACGGTCGGCAGCGGTCAGTCGACGATCGGCAGCGGTCAGTCGACGGTCGGCAGCGGTCAGTCGACGGTCGGCAGCGGTCAGTCGACGGTCGGCAGCGGTCAGTCGTCGGCGAGCGCGAGGAAGTTCTCGATCACGTCGTGCCCGCACCCGGTGAGGACGGACTCGGGATGGAACTGGACGCAGTAGATCGGATAGTCGCGGTGGCGGACGCCCATGACGAGCGAGTCGCCGTCGGGGTGCACGCCCCTCGCGCCCGCGTCGCCTCCGTCGCCCGCGGCGACGCCGCCGTCCGCGGCGACGTCCACCGCACTCGCGTCCTCGTCGCCGTGGTCGGTCGTCGCCGTCACCGCGAAGCACTCCGGCACCTCGCTCGCGACGAGCGAGTGATAGCGGCCCGCCGAGAACCCCTGCTCAAGGTCCACGAACACGCCACGGCCGTCGTGCGCGATCGGCCACGCCTTCCCGTGCACCGGCTCGGGCGCGCGCCCGACCGTCCCGCCGTACTCGTGGACCGCGGCCTCGAGCCCGAGGCAGACGCCGAGCGTCGGCACGTCCGGACTCACCTCGCGGAACACGTCCGTCGTCACGCCGACGTCACGTTCGTGCCGCGGATGCCCCGGCCCCGGCGAGACGACGACGGCGTCCGGGTCGAACGCGCGAACGTCCGCCAGGCTCGCCGTGTTCCGCACCACCTCGACCGCGACGTCCCCGGGGTCGCGGGTGGCGAGCAGCGACGATTCGACGTACTCGACGAGGTTGTACGTGAACGAGTCGAAGTTGTCCACGAACAGGACCCTCATCGCGGCCCCTCCGGTCCGGGCGCGAGACGCCCGGCGTCCTCGCGCGCCGGCTCGACCGTGATGCGGTCGAGCGCGTCCAGGACGCCCCGCATCTTCTGTTCGGTTTCGTCGTACTCGCTCGCCGGGTCGCTGTCCGCGACCACGCCCGCGCCCGCCCGGACAGTGACGCGGTCGCGTTCGCCTTCGTCCTCGACGGTCGCGGTCCGGATGACGATCGCGACGTCCGCGTCGCCCGTCCACGAGTAGTAGCCGACGCCGCCGCCGTAGAGGCCGCGCGGGGCGTCCTCGAGGGCGTCGACGACCTCCATCGCGCGGAGCTTCGGCGCACCGGAGAGGGTCCCCGCCGGGAAGCTCGCGCGCGTCGCGTCGAACGCATCCGAGCCCGCGGCGAGTTCGCCCGTGACGGTGGACTCGATGTGCTGGACGTGACTGTACTTCAGGACGTTCATGAACTCCGAAACGCGGACGCTCCCCGACTCGCTCACGCGCCGGACGTCGTTCCGCGCGAGGTCGACGAGCATCGTGTGCTCGGCGCGCTCCTTCGCGTCCGCGAGCAGCTCGCCGGCGAGCGCGCGATCCTCGACGGGACTGCTCCCGCGCTCGATCGTGCCCGCGATCGGGTTCGCGACCACCTCCGACCCACGCACGGAGACGAGCGTCTCCGGGCTCGCGCCGACGACGTCCAGGCCGTCGTACCCGAGGAGGTACATGTACGGCGACGGGTTCACCTCCCGTAGCGACTCGTAGAGCCCGAGCGCGTCCACGTCGCCCTCGAGTTCGCGGCACCGGGAGACGACGGCCTGGTAGACGTCGCCGTCGAGGACGTGCTCCTTCGCGCGCTCGACGGCGGCCTCGTAGGACTCGCGCGAGCCGGCGGTCTCGCGCTCGCACTCGAACCCACCGGTCGCGAGCGCGTCCGCGTTCGCGAGACAGTCACGGACGCGCTCGGCCTCCGCCGCGAGGACGTCGTGGACGACGCCCGCGTCCTCGTCCGTCGAGAGCACGGGCGTGAACACCAGTTCGAGCGAGTTCTCGACCTCGTCGAACACGAGCGTCCGCGTCGACAGCACGAACTGCGCGTCCGGGAACCGCGAGTCGGGTCGTTCGACGCCGACCTCGCCGAGGAACGCGTCGTACACCGCGTCGTACCCCAGAAAGCCGACGAGGCCGCCCTGGAGATGCTGGCGGTCGCCGTCGGGGAACCCCGCGACGTCGGCGTCGGGCATCGCGGCGCGCAGGCGGTCGAAGACGTCCACGCGCTCGCGGTCCGCGTCGAGCGCCGCGAGTGACCCCGCCGGGTCGACGAGGTCGCCGTAGCGCTCGCTTCCGAGGACGTCCACGTCGACGTCCGCGCCGTCGACGGTCACGACCGCCGCCGGGTCGTACCCGACGAACGAGTACCGCGCGTGCCGGCTCGCGCCGTCGTCGTCCGACGCGGCCGCCGGCCGGAACGCGCCCGCGGGGTCGCTCGACGCGACCTTCTCCGCACTCTCCAGGAGGAACGCGTACTCGCCGTCGCCGCTCGGTGGCGCCGCGGTCCGACCCGAGAGCGCCGCGTACGCTTCCAGGGGCGTCACGTCCAGGTCGAGGTCGACGCTCGCGCGGACGACCGCGGGACCGCCGTCGGCGAGCGCGCGCTCCGCGAGCGCCTCGAAGGACTCCCGGTCAGGCGACAGCGGAGCGTCGCCGCCGACGTTCCCGGTGGCGTCGTCGACGGTTCCGACGTCCCCGTCGAAGTTCCCGGTAGCGTCGGTCACGCCGACACCACCCGCTCGTCGTCGCCATCGTTCTCGTCGCCGTTCTCGCTCCTGTTTTGGTTGCCGCCCGCGTCCGCGGCCGCGACCGCGTCCAGGAACGCTCGCATGCGCTCGTGGTCCTTCACGCCGCCGCGCGCCTCGACGCTGCTCGCCACGTCCACGCCGAACGGCTCGACCGCGTCGAGTGCGTCCGCGACGTTCTCCGGGTTCAGGCCGCCAGCGAGCACGACCGGGGCGTCCAGGTCGGCGACGGCCTCTCGCGTGCGCGTCCAGTCGTGCGTCTCGCCGGTGCCACCGCCGCCGTCGGCGTCCGCGGAGTCAACGAGGAGCGCATCCACGACGTCTACGTACCGCTGCGCCGCCTCGACGTCGGCCGCGTCCACGGCCTTCAGGACGTGCGCGTCGACCCGCGACGCGAGGTACGCCACGTCGCCCGCGGACAGGTCGCCGTGGCACTGCACGACGTCCGGCTGGACGCGCTCGACGAGGTCGACCGCGCGCTGGGGCGCGCTCGGCATCGTCACGAGCACGGTCGTCACGAACGGCGGGACGCGCTCGACGAGGTCCACCGCGCGCGCCGCGTCGACCTCCCGTGGCGTGTCGACGGGGACGTCGACGACGAATCCGACGGCGTCCGCGCCCGCGTCGACCGCCGCGTCCACGTCCGCCTCGCGCGTGAGGCCACACACCTTCGTGCGTGCCATCGCTAGTCCGCGCCCGCCTCGGCCGTCGCAGCCGCCCGCTCCTCGCTCTGGAGGTCCGCGAGCTTCGACGACGCCGACCCGGACTCGATCGCCTCCCGGGCCGCTTCGACGCCGTCCGCGATCGACTCTGCTTCGTCCGCGACGTAGATCGCCGCGCCCGCGTTCGCCAGGATGACGTCGCGCTTCGCGCCAGTCACGTCGCCCTCGAGGATGCCCGTCATGTCCGCGGCGTTCTCCGCGGGCGACCCGCCTCCGACCGCCTCGACGGGCGCGCGGTCCAGGCCGAGGTCTTCCGGTTCGAGCGTGTACTCCTCCATCTCGTCGCCGGTGACCTCGGCGACGACGGTCTCGTCGTGGATCGCGATCTCGTCCATCCCGCTGCCGTGGACGACGAGCGCGCGCTCGACGTCCATCCGGGCGAGCGCGCGGCCGAGCACGGGAACGAGGTCGGGGTCGTAGACGCCGACGACCTGCGCGCTCGCCCCGGCGGGGTTCGTGAGGGGGCCGAGGACGTTGAAGATCGTGCGCATCCCGAGTTCCTTCCGCGGGCCGATGACGGCCTTCATCGCGGGGTGGAAGACGGTCGCGAGCATGAACCCGACGCCGTCGGCCTCGATCTGTGACTCGACCGCGGGCGGCTCGGCGTCGATGGCGACGCCGGCCTCTTCGAGGACGTCGGCGCTCCCCGCGTTCGAGGAGACGGAGTAGTTCCCGTGCTTGGCGACGGGGACGCCGGCGCCGGCGGCGACCATCGCGCTCGTCGTGGAGACGTTGATGGTGTCGTGGTCGTCGCCGCCGGTCCCGCACGTGTCGACGAGCGGCGCGCGGTCGGGGTCGATCGTGCGTGCGGCGTCGCGCATGCCTTCGGCGAACCCGGCGATCTCGGCCTCGGTCTCGCCCTTCGCGCGGAGTCCGGCCAGCAGCGCGCCGATCTGTGCGTCGGTGGCGTCCTCGAACGCCGCGGTGGCGGCGTCGCGAGCCTGGTCCTGTGTGAGGTCGATGCCGTCGGTCACGCGCTCGATGTAGTCCTGCATATGGAATCACTAATGGACGACTTCGTCTTACGATGCACAAATTCGTACATTCACTTAAGCGTACCGGCGCACGACCCGCACTCGCGAGCTAGCACGACCCACTCAGTGGGTTCATATGCGAGCACGCGGCCAGGATCGGCGTCATGCTCGACCGCACGCTGACGCGACGCAGCCTCATCGGCCACGCGACGACCGCCGCCGCCGGCGCGACCGGCCTCGGCGTCCTCGACGACAGGTGGGGGAACGCTGGCGCAGCGGACGACGACGCCGCCGCGCCCGCCGACTGCGCGAATCGGCACGTCGAACCGGACGTCGCGGTCGTCGACGCTCGCCGCGAGGACGGCCGGTACGTCGTCCAGGCCGGCGAGGCCGTGACGTTCGACGCCTCCGGGACGGAGTCGACGGCGCCCGTCGACGCCTTCGAGTGGGACTTCGGCACCGAGCAGGTCGAGGGGGAGCGCGTGCATCACGCCTGGGAGCGCGGCGGCGACGTGGCGACGGTCGAACTCGCGGTCACGGACCGCGCGGGCCGGACGGCCAGCGCGTCGGTCCAGGTGGCCGTCGAGACGCGGGACCGGTACGACGAAGCACCGATCCCAGTTCACGACGCCTCGCCCGCGCGCACGTACGACGACGGCTATATCGTCCGCGCCGGCGAGCGCGTGACGTTCGATGCGCGCGAGTCCCGCGACCCGGATGGCGACGTCGTCGCCTACGAGTGGGGCTTTCGCGGCGAGTCGAGGGAGGGTGCGGTCGTCGAGCGTACGTTCCGACGGGCGGGGAACTACGTCGTGACGCTCTCGGTGACGGACGATACGGGGACGAGCGCGAGCGTCGACGTCCCCGTGCACGTTGCGCGATAGCCACGATTCACCACACGGCACCCGATTCGAAACCCTTTTTTAACGTCCCGAGCAACGAACGAGTGCAGCGAACACCGACGCCACCTGGGTTGGTGGTCTAGTTGGTTATGACACCTCCTTGACATGGAGGAGGCCGGCGGTTCAAATCCGCCCCAACCCACTTCTCGCAGGACATCACGACGAGCGACAGCGAGGAGTGCGTCCTGCGAGAAGTTGTGGACGCGGCATTTGAACCCTGTGAGTCGCAGCCCGCGCAGCGGAGCGAGCAGGAACGTCTCACATCGGTTCAAATCCGCCCTAACCCACTTCTACCGACGCAGCCTCGTTGCTGTCGCTCCTCGGTGTTGCGTCGGTAGAAGTATTGACGGCGCTATTTGAAGCGGGGGAGCGCAGCGAACGGAGGAGCGGAGCGACCGCGGTTCGGATCCGTCGGGACCGGCTCGTTGGTGATGGTGGCCGTCGACAGCGGAAACGGCTTTTTTACCACCCGCGGGGGAGAATAGCATATGCGCTATATCGTCGCGTGTACCGGCGCCTCGACGAGTGGGCGTGGGGCCTCTCTCGTCTCCGCTACGCGCTCCTCACGGGGGTCGTCGCCGCTGTCGGTTCGATCGCGGTCAGCGTCGCGTTCGGGTCGCCGAGCTACGTCTTCGCGCTCGGTATCGGGATCGCGCTGGCGGTCCTCAACTACCTGTCCGATCCGAACCGGACCGAGGACTGAGAGAGCGGGTCGCTCGATGGGGTGTTCGGCGTTCGATTCTCGGGGTGGGAGTCACCGGTCGTCGGGAGTGGGGGGGTCGAGGCGACCGTGCGCTGGTCGACGCTGGGTGGATGTGAGTCGTGTGAACGAGGGAAACACTATTGGGACCGTGCCGTCTTGTGCTAAGTGATACCATGGCAGTGGGCGTGTTGGTGAGTACTGCGGTGATGGGCGTGCTGTTGCTCGCCATCTTGGTGGCGACGACGCGAGCGCAGGCAGTGCGGTCGTACAGGCACACGCTCGGTTCGCGGGCGCGCGGGTTCGCGAACGGCCCCGCGCCAGGCGGCGTGCGCGTCGACCCGAAGATGCTGCTCGCGTTCCTCGCCGTGGTGGGGTTCGTCGCGGCGGCGGTCGTCTTCGGGCAGGACCCGATGGTGTTCGTCGGCGCGGTCGTCGCGCTCGTGTTCGCGTACTTCGCGTGGGGCGTGTACTACCTCGGGCGGAGCCACGGGATGGGGACCGCGCACGCCGTCGGCCTGAGCGCGTGGTTCGCGTCGATCGTGGCGGTGCTCGCGATCGCCGTGAAACTCCTCGTCGGCTGATCCGGGATGAACGACACTGCGACCTCGCGAGGCCTCGACGCCATCCGGCGGACGGCGACCCGTCCAGCGACGGTGCTGCTCGCGGCGGTCGTGCTCGCCGAGCTCGCACTCGTCGTCGGCTACCTTGGCCTAACCGGGGCGTCAACGTCGAGCGTCCGATACCTCATCTATCCGTTCGTGTGGATCGACCTGGCGCTCTGGGCGGTGTTCGCCGTGGACGCGTCGTCGACGAGCGCGCTCGCGCGACGCGGGGCGCTCGCCGTCGCGGGCGCGTACCTCCTCGTGCTCGCCGTCGCGGGCGGCGTGCTGGACGTCGCCGCGCTCTCGGGGCACTCGCACGCGACCGGCGTGGACCTGTCCGTGTTCACCGCGCTCCCGCCGGGCTGGGGGCCGACGGTCGTCTTCGAGACCCCGCGAGCGACGGTCCGGCTCGTTCCCTACCAGTTCGTCGGGTACCTCGCGCTCGCGTACCTCACGTACGCCGCGGTCGTCGACGCGGCCGCGTCCGCACTCAGTGGCGCGGTCGGTCTGCTGTCCTGTGCAAGCTGCTCGTGGCCCGTGTTCGCGTCCCTCCTCGCGGCCGTCCTGGGCGGCGAAGCGGTCGCGAGAGAACTGTACGCGTACTCGCTCGACCTGTCGACGGTCGCGTTCGTCGTCGCCGTCGTCCTGCTCGCCTGGCGACCGGGGGCGAGGTGACACGTGCTCCGTACTCTCGCCGCCCTCGTCGCCGCAGTCGTGCCTCTCCACGTTGCAGTCGTGCCTCTCCACGTTGCAGTCGTGCCCCTGCACGTCGGCAGCCTCACCGAGGGCGTGCAGGTCGGGACGGTCCCGTCGTGGCTCACGGTCGCGACCGGCGGCGTCCTCGTCGGCGCGTCGTTCCTGTTCACGAGCCTCCTCACCGATCACGAGGGCATCCGGGCGGTGAACGCGTGGCACGCGGTCGTGCCGACGACCGCGACGCTCCGGGGCGGCGTAGTCGCGGCGACGCGCGCACTCGGCGTGCTCGGTCTCGTGCTCGTCGTCGCGGCGAGCGCGCTCGGCCCTATGGAGCCGACGTCGAACTTCGCGATCCTCGTCGTCTGGGTCGGGTGGTGGGCGGGGTTCGCGATGTCGACGTACCTCGTCGGGAACGCCTGGCCGATCCTGAATCCCTGGCGGACGCTCGCGGCCGCGCTCCCGGGCGACGGCGCGCGGTCGCTCCCCGAGCGCTACGGCGCGTGGCCGAGCGTCGTCGGCCTGCTCGCGCTCGTCTACGTCGAGGTCGTCAGCCCGCTCGCTTCGGACCCGCGACTGCTCGGCGTCGTCGTCGTCGCGTACTCGGCGGTGACGCTCGGGGGCGCGGGCCGCTACGGCGACGAGTGGTTCGAGCGCGTCGACCCGGTGTCGCGCGTGTTCCGCGTCTACGGCCGCCTCGCACCGATCCAGTCCACTGCGAGCGGACTCGACGTCCGCCTGCCGGGGACCGCGCTCGTCGCAGGCGCGACGGACGACGGAGACCGCGAGCGGGTTCGCGGGCACGAGGCGGAGACGGGTGCGGAGGCGGGTGCGGTGGCGTTCGTCGTCGCGTTGCTGTGGGCGACGACGTTCGACGGCCTCGTCACCACGCCGGCGTGGAACGACCTCGCGCCGGTCGTCGTCGAGGCGGGCGTGCCCGCCGCGGTCGTCTACCTCGCCGCCCTCCTGGGCGGATTCGCGCTCTTCCGCGCGGCGTACCGACTCGCGGCGGAGCGCTCGCGGGCGCGAGTCGACAGTCGCCTGTCGCCGCTCGCCATCGAGCGGTGGTTCGCGCCCGCGCTCGTCCCCATCGCCGCCGGCTACCACGTCGCGCACTTCCTCGGGTACGCGCTGTCGCTGTCGCCCGCGCTCACGGGCGTCCTCGCGCACCCCCTCGGCGGCGCCGGAGTCCCCCAGATCGCCCAGCTCCCGGCGTGGTTCGGGACCGTCGAACTCGGGTTCGTCGTCGTCGGGCACCTCCTCGCGGTCTGGGTCGCGCACGCCGTCGCCCTCGAGGTCTTCCCGGGTCTGCTGCGGCCCATCCGCAGCCAGTACCCCTTCGTGGTCGTGATGGTCGCGTACACGATGACGAGCGCGTGGGTCGTCGGCCAGCCGTTCGTCTCACCAGCCTACTTATGACCGAAAATCGACCCACCGGCACCGACGCCGCCCAGCGCGAGAGCAGTGCCGCCAGTACCAACGAGGCCAGCGATCGACGGGGCGTCGACGGGGCCGACGACGCGTCGCGGTCGTCGCCAGCTGGATTCGAGACGCTCGTCCGCGAGGGCGAGGCGGTCGCGGCGTCGTGCCCGTACTGCGAGCGTCCGTTCGCGGCGGTGGCCGCGCGGGACCTCCACGTCGGCGAGGTTCACGAGTCGGTCTGCTCGGCGAGCGAGCGCGAGGCGTACGAGGCGGCGTTCGCGGCCGAGGACGACGAACTGTTCTACTTCCACCTCAAGGTCGTCGCCGCGCTCGCCGTCCTGTACACGGTCGTCGTCCTCGCGTACATGATGGCGCTCGGCGGCGGCTACCTGTGACGGCCTTTGGGCCGTAACCGTCTTGGTTCCACGAGCCCCGGTCAGTGTTCGCCGTGCGCTGGCGGGTCGTGACGACTGACGAGGTACGTGATCGCGCCGACGGAACCCAGCGCGACGACGCCCCCGACCGGGAGGAGGATGTCGACGCCGTCGAAGTACTCGGCGGCGAGCAGTCCGGCCATCCCGATCGCGACGCCGACGACGCCTGCGAGGTACGCGAAGCCTTCGAATCCCATCGTCTACGCGCCCATTCGGCGGCCGCCCTCCTAAACGTACGGGGTGCGTTAGCACGCCACGCCGGGCGTCGAAATGGGGTGGCGCGACGGCAGCGAACCGACCGCGTCACTCGAAGCCCCGCTCGGGGACGTTCGTCGAGCCGACGCTCGTCGCGCCGAACACGAGCAGGAACATCCCGATCGCCGCGCCGACGAACGCGACGCCGACGAGAGGGTCGAAGACGGTTCGCGCACTCACCTTCGCGGTCGCGAACGCGATGCCGGTCGCGGGCGCCAGCGAGAACAGCACCACCCATAGCGCGCGCTCGCGACGGGACGTCATCGCGACCCCCCGAGTTCGCGCCGCGTCATCGCGACCCCCCGTGCCCACGCCGCGGCCCGCCGTGGGGGCTGGCCGCGTCCCGGATCCGGCCCGCGCACGCCCCGCAGTACTCGTAGCCGTCGTCGATGACGCCACCGCAGTGCGGGCACGACCGTCCGCCGCCGGCGCCGTCGACGTCGCCGGCGTCGATCGCCAGTTCGTTCGTCGCCGGGCGAGCGTCCGCCGTCCCGTACGTCACGTAGCCGTCGGTCGGGTCCGGGCGGTCCGCGTCGCCGTCGAGCGCGACGTGCTTCGCGAGGTACGCGACCAGCGGCACCTGCACGAGCACGAACGCGCACACGACGGCCAGCGTGACCGGGTTCGAGAGCGGCGTCATGGGGTGATGGAGTACGTCGCCGCGACGGTCAGCGCGAGCGCCGCCAGCAGTCCGATGCCGACGAGGTACGTCAGCGACCGGGGCTCCCAGCGCAAGTGCTGGTAGTAGGCCGCGACGATACCGGCCTTCGCGAACGACAGCGCCATGATGATGCCGAGCGCCATCGTGTACGACATCTCCATCTGCTCGACGAGCACCTGGACGGTCGCCGACACGAACAGGACGACGTATATCGCCGTGTAAAGTTTGAGTCTGGTCATTGGTCTAGAGGATGTAGAACAGCGGGAACAGGAACAGCCACACGATGTCCACGAAGTGCCAGTACAGCCCGAAGTACTCGATCGGCCCGCTGTCGTCGAGGTACGCGCCACCCCACGCTCTCGGGATCATGTAGAGCGTGATTATGAGGCCGACGATGACGTGCGCGCCGTGCAGGCCCGTCGTCAGGAAGTACGTCGACGCGCGGATGCTGGTGTCGATCCAGATGCCCTCGTGGAACAGGTGCTCCCACTCGATGACCTTGTTCCCGAGGAACCCGAGGCCGAGGATCAGCGTCGCGGCGAGGCTCGCGACGACGCCGCCGCGGCTCTTTCGTTCCGCGGCCTCGAGCGCGAGGATGACCGTGAAGCTGCTCGTCAACAGGACGTACGTGTTGATGAGGCCGGGCACGATGTTCTCCGGGATCGGCTCCCAGCCGATCCAGCCCGAAGCGAATCGGAGGAAGACGTACGCGCCGATGAACGCGCCGAAGAGAACGACGTCGCTCGCGAGGAATATCCACATCCCCGTCTTCATGTTCGACACCTTCTCGAACGGCCAGCTCTCGCCGTACGGGCCACTCGGGCCGGTGAATGACTCTCGGGCCATGCCGACGAGCGACGCGAACAGCCAGAGCAGGCCGACCCCGGTCGATCCCGCGTAGACGGTGCCCATCGTGCCCTCTGGGAACGACTGGTTCGTGTACCCGGAGAGGCCGAAGAACAGGAGGAGCGCGCCGACGCTGACGAGGAACGGCCAGATGCTCGCGTGGCTCGCGTGGTGCTCCTCGCCGGCGTGAACCTCCGCCTCGGTGTGGCTCGACGCGGCGAGCGCGTCCGACGCGGACGCGGTCGCGGGTGCGCCACCGTCCGTCGTGGCGCCGCCACCGCCGCCGTCGGTCGCTGCGCCGCCGCCACCACCACGGCCACCGCCGTCGGTCGCCGCACCACCGCTGCCGTCCGCCGCGGCGGGCGCGTCGTCGTCGACGGTCTCGAGACTCTCGCTGTCGCCGCCGAGGAACGCGAGCTTCCCGCTCGCGTACGACGGCAAGCCCGGGAAGTTCTCCAGGGGCGGCGGCGAGGACACCGCCCACTCGGCGGTCGTGACGTACGCCCACGGGTCGTCGTCCGCGCGCTCGCCCCGGTACGCGGACGTGATGAGGTTGTAGAACATGATCAGGAACGACCCGCCGAGGACGACCGCGCCGACGGTCGACAGCTGGTGCCAGATCGTCATGCTCGGGTCGTACGCGAACACGCGCCGCGGGGTCTCCCAGGCGACGAACATCGGGAAGTACAGCAGGTTGAACCCGACGAAGTACAGTCCGAAGTGGAGTTTCCCGAGGAACTCGTCGTACATCCGCCCGGTCATCTTCGGGTACCAGTAGTAGAGGCCGCCGATGAGGGCGGTGACGCCGCCGACCATCACGTAGTGGAAGTGCGCGACCACCCAGTACGTCCCGCGGAACTCGTAGTCGAGGACGACCGCGCCCAGGAACACGCCCGTGATGCCGCCGAGGATGAACAGTAGCAGGCCGCCGAAGCTGAACAGGAACGGCGTCTTGAACCGGATGCGGCCCTTCACCATCGTGTAGATCAGCGAGAACACCATCAGGTCGAACGGCAGCGAGATGCCGATGGTGGTCGCCATGAACAGCGTCTTGATCTCGAGGTTGATCGACGTGAGGAACATGTGGTGCATCCAGACGATGAAGCTCTGGAGCGCCACCAGGACCATCGCGGCGATGAACCACTTCCGGCCGACGATGCGGCGGCCCGTGAACGTCTGGAACGTCTCCGCCATCACGCCGAGGGCGGGGAAGAAGACGATGTAGACCTCGGGGTGCCCGAAGAACCAGAACAGGTGCGTCCACAGCAGCGACCCGGCGGCGCCGTTGACGGCGAAGTACGTCGTGCCGAGCAGGCGGTCCGCGGAGAGGATGAGGAGTGCCGCCAGGAGCGCGGCGAACGCGAACAGCATCATCCAGACGGTCAGCAGGATCGTCCACGAGAACAGCGGGAGTCGGCGGAGCGTGAGGCCTTCGGCGCGCATGCGATGCATGGTCGTCAGGAAGTTCACCGAGGACACCGTGACGCTCGCGACGAACAGCATGAGTGCGAGGATGGCGGCGCTCCCGCCGACGCTCGGCGTGAACGTCGGGAGGTTCAGTGGCGCGTACATCGTCCAGCCGCCCGCGAACGACCCGCCCTGGAAGAACGAGACGAACAGGAGGATGCCGGAGACGAGGTACAGCCAGTAGCTGAGCGCGTTCAGTCGCGGGAACGCGAGGTCCTTCGCGCCCATCTGGAGGGGGACGACGTAGTTCGCGAACCCGAACGCGAACGGCGACAGGAACCAGAACACCATCACGAGGCCGTGCACGGAGACGGCCTGGTTGTACGCCATCGCGGAGAGCGGGCCGGCGCCGGGCGTGCGCGGCACCCAGAGCTGCGTACGGAGCAGGAGCGCGAGCACGCCGCCGAGCACGAGGAAGGACAGCGACGTCGCGATGTACAGCAGCCCGACGTCCTTGTGGTTCGTCGTGATGAACCAGCGCTTCACGGCACTCGTCGGCGGGAGCCCGTGCTCGTCGTGCGCGTGGTCGGCGGCCTCGAGCGCACCGCCGTCGGTTCGCGCGCCGACGTCGGTCGATTCGCCGCCGTCGGTTCGCGTGCCGTCGGTCGGTGCGTCGTCGGGCCGTCGGTCCGTCGAACTCGTGGTGTCGTTCATGCTGTCGTCGGTCATGTCAGACCACCTCTCCGTGCTGGCGGTGCGCCACTGGTGCGTGCCGGGCGGGGGCGGCCGTCGGCGACGCCGGCGCCACGGTCGACGTCGCGACCGCGCCCGTCGTCGCTCCCTCCGACCCCATCACGCTCGGTACGTTAGCAGTCGACCCCATCACGCTCGCGGTGTCGTTCCCGCTCTCGTTCGCCGTGGCGTTCGCCGACTCGTTGGTCGTGTTCGCGTACCAGGTCTCGAACTCGGACTGGGTGAGGACGCGAACGGTCCCGGACATGTGCGAGTGGCCCTGCCCGCAGAGCTCGTAGCAGTTCGCCTGGTACGTCCCGGTGTCCTCGGCGAGGAACCACGTACTCGTCTGCTGGCCGGGGATGGCGTCGGCCTTCGCGCGCAACTCGGGGATCCCGAAGTTGTGGAAGACGTCCGCGGACGTCACTTCGAGGCGTATCCGTCGGTCCTCGGGGATCACGAGCTGGTCCTGGGTCGTGTGCCCGTTCGGGTAGACGAACTCCCAGTAGAACTGGTGGCCGATCACCTCGACGGTCATCGGTTCCTCGTCCTGGATCGGCTCCGGGTTCTCGACGTACAGGAGCGTGAAGTACGTCCAGGAGATCAGGGAGACGACGATGATCGCAGAGAGCGAGAACGAGAGGAACAGCTTCCGGCCGCCGCCGCCACCGCTGGGCAGTTCACCGAGTTCCGGGCGATTCTCGTCGTCGCCGTGGTCGGCACTGGCCCGGTACTTCCAGGCCTTCCAGACCATGTAGACGGTGACGACGATGCCGACGATCGTCCCCAGGACGAGGAAGACGCCGTAGATCTGCTGGAAGACGACCGACCGCGACCCCTCCGGGACGATCTGCCCGGGCACGAGCACCCCCACGAGCAGCGTGACGAGTGGCACCATGAGACGTGTTCGCATCCCACTTCATCGTGGGTATACTTAGAAATTCGGTACGAACCGGGCCCAGACCGGTATCCGTCACGTAAGAACCTTCGACGTCGGGTCGGGCCCAGTCCAGGATTCGGCTCGCGAGAGCCCTGCTACCTGGATAACTCGAGATCCGTCCGTCGACCTCGTCGCCGTGGTCGCGTCCGCGAGCGCGTGTAGCCGGCCAGTTACTCGTCGACGATCTCGACGCCGTCGTCGGTGACCGCGACGTCGAGCAGCCGCTTGACGTCCACGGCCGCGAGGTCGTCCCGGGAGTCGACGCGACGCAGGACGCACGCGACGTCGAGCAGTTCCGCGCCGACGTCGTCGAGCGCCTCGACGACGGCGGCGATGCTCTGGCCCGTGTTCACGAGGTCGTCGACGACGACGACGCGGTCGCCCGCGGTCACGTCGTTCAGGTAGTACTGACCGTCCGGGTGCTCGAAGGGGACCTCGTCGTCGAACCCGTACTCGCGAGAGCGGATGACGACGAGCGGGACGTCCGTCGTCAGCGAGAGGGCCGTCGCGACGTGCACGCCCATCGTCACGGGCGTCACGATGACGTCGGCGTCCTCGAAGTCGACGAGGCGAAGGAGGCCGTTGACGACCTCGCGCATCAGGCGCGGGTCGAGCGTCGGGATGCCGTTGCTGACGGGATGGACGAGGTAGCGGTAGCCGTCGCGCTCCACGACGGGCGCGTCGTGGACGGACTGCCGAAGTCGCTGCATGCACGCTGGAAGCGCGAGAACGGGCTAAAGCGCGTCGGTTTCCGCCCCGTCGACGTCGACGCCGCGAGGGACGAGGTATGGGGAGACGGCGCCGGGGTCGGGCTACGAGACCGCACGCCGTAGCGGTTGCGGTGCTTCCAGCGGCATCGGTCTTGGCGGTACCTTAAATAGTCCTGCCGGCGAACCGTCGAGGTGGAATGAATATTTCTGATATTGCGACCGAGGACTACGTGGAAGTCGACGTCGGCACGCGCCTCGGGAAGGTGCGCTCTCGCTTCACCGAGGACAACCTCAAGGGCATCATCGTCACGCGCGACGGCGCCTACGAGGGCGTCCTCAGCGAACGAGAGCTCCTGCAGTCTCACGTCGAGGACGACGCGAAGGTCGCCGCGCTCGTCAAGCCCTCGCGGAACGCGCCCGCGCCGAAGGTCTCGCGTCACGAGGACGTCCGGGAGACCGCGCGCGTCCTCGTCGAGGGTGGCGTGAAGGTCGCACCCGTCTTCGAGGGCGACAACCTCTGGGGTATCGTCACCGTCGACGGCATCCTCGACGCCGTCCTCCACAACCTCGACGCGCTCACCGTCGCCGACATCTACACCGAGGACGCCGTGGTCATCGAGGAGTCCGGGACGCTCGGGCAAGCGATCAATCGCCTGCGCGAGAACGGCATCTCGCGACTCCCCGTCGAGGACGAGGACGGCCAGCTCTCGGGCATCGTGACGACGCACGACCTCACGTCGGTCGTCGTCCGCAGCAACGAGAAGATGACCACCGGGAGCCGCGCCGGCGACTCCAGCCGCATCCTCGACATCCCCGTGTACGACATCATGTCCAGTCCCGTGTACACGACGACGACCGACGAGAGCGTCGAGAGCGCCGTCTCGACGATGCTCGAGGAGGACCTCGGCGGCCTCGTCGTCACGCCCGACGGCGACGAGTCGACCGTGTCGGGCGTCGTCACGAAGACGGACGTCCTGCGCGCGCTCACGTTCACCGAGGAGGACCACATCGACGTCCAGATCTCGAACATCTCGCTGCTCGACACGCTCACGCGCGAGGACATCCGGGACGCCATCACGCAGGTCGTCGACAAGTACCAGAAGATGGACGTGATGCACGTCAACGTCCGCTTCCAGGAGCACAAGGAGAAGCTCCGCGGAACGCCGTTGATCTACTCGCAGATCCGGATCCGCACCAACAACGGCCAGGTCGCCGGGTCCGGCGAGGGCTACGGCGCCGAGAACGCGTTCCGCGTCGCGCTCGACAAGCTCGAGCGGAACGTCCTCGAGATGAAGGAGTACCGCGCGGACGAGGAGTACGAGGGCCAGCTCAAGCGCAAGCTCAACGAACTATAGGCAGCGGTCGACGAGGGCGTCCGCGACCGTTGCGGCTCGTCGACGCCGGCCGCGACCATTGCGGCCCGTCGACGCCGGCCGCGACCATTGCGGCCCGTCGACGCCGGCCGCGACCATTGCGGCCCGTCGACGCCGGCCGCGACACCGGCGAGCTACGGCGTGCCGTCGCTCGCCTCGATGCCGGCGTCCGTGATCTGGAACTGGACGCTCTCCCCGGCGGCCTTCGCGCGATGCTTCTCCAGGGTCGCCTTCCGGTTCCCGCCCCGGTAGCGGTCGATGCGGACGACCGTCCCCGTCCAGTGCTCGAGCGTGTGCCCGCCGAGCGGGCGCGTGCGGTCGCTGTCCGGGTCGCTGAACACCTGGTTCGTGACGACGACCGCGAGGTCGTGCCGGCGCGCGAGACTCAGGAGGTGCGTGACCTGGCTCGCGACCTCGCGGAGCGAATCCCCGCCCTCGGCGTCGTTCCCGCGCGCGAGCCGGTAGAATCCCGTCGCGGAGTCGAGCACGACGAGGTCCGCTTGCTCGGCGAACTCGGAGACGTCCCGGACCGCTTCGGCCTGTTCCTCGAAGTCGTACGCGTCCTTCACCACGACGTTCCCCGTCACCTCCTCGACGTCGCGGCCGGCAGCGGACGCGGCAGCGGTCGCCACCGCCTCGAACCGGTCCAGGGAGAGCCCCTCGGTGTCGACGTACACGACGAGGCCGTCGTTCGCGGCGACCGCGACGGCCGCCGACAGCGCGACGTTCGTCTTCCCGGCCGCCGGCGGCCCGTAGACTTGCGTGACGGTGCCGCGCTCCAGCCCGCCGCCGAGGAGGTCGTCGATGGCTTCACAGCCCGTCGAGATGACGCCGTCGTTCACGACGGTACTCGGGGCGGGCCACCACTAAAACTCACGGGAAGCTTCGCGGACACTGTTCAAACGAGTGAAAAGACGAACCGAACAGCTCGCGATTCATTCGAACCCGGACTCGGGCTCGAACCCGGACTCGGGCTCGAACTCCAGGGCCCCCGTTGATGCATACGTTCGTCCGTCGGTTCGGGCCCGTCGTCGAACAGGTGCCTGGGGTGTCCCCCGCAGATCCCGGACACGACTTCGGATCGGCACATGGCTAGTGGGGCGTGTACGCGTCCGACACGACGTTCAGTACGACCACACCGGCGATGATGAGGCATATGCCCGCGATTCCGGCCGTGTCGACTGCCTCGTCGAACATCACCACCCCCACCAGCGCTGCCGCGACGATACCGACCGCCGACCACGTCGCGTACACCAGGCCGACCGGTAGCTCCTGGAGCGTTAGGCTGAGCAGGTAGAACGAACTGAGGTACCCGACAACGACGACGGCCGTGGGCACGGGGTTCGTGAACCCAGAGGTGAATTTCAGGGCGGTCGTGCCGGACACCTCGGCCGCGATCGCCGCACCCAGATACAGGTACTCCCTCATACAACATCGCGGCAGGCGAACAGCATATAATAATTTCGAAATGTGGAGTGGTGTAGTAACTCTTAGAAACCGAGAAACAACAGGCCGCATACCACCGGCATCGTCTCCGGCGCCAGGCCCTCGTCTCAGTACGCCGCCTTCAGCGCGCCCACATCGAGGTGGTCGTCCGGCCCGGTGCCGTCGTACTCTTCTAGGGCGTCCTCGCACCCGAACCACAGCAGCACACGGTCCGCGAATGCCTCTACGACCACGTCAACGGCGTCTCGTTCGCCCAGCGTCGACAGCGCCGACTCCTTGGCAGCCTCAACCGCTGCGCGGTCGAGTACCGCGCCCAGGCGTCCGACGAGTCGCTCCACTTCAACCTCGTGCCCGCGGTAGGTGAGCTCTGGTGCTTCCCGCACCCTCGGATAGACGCCGAGACCGCCGCGGACCTACGCTTCGACCGTCAGCAACTGGGTTTCTTCAGGAGCGTGTCCTCGCCCGTGTCCGCGTCCGCGGTCCGCACGTACCGCTGGCCGCCGCGTTCGACCGCCGCCAGCTCGAAGCGCTCGTGCTTGTACGAGACGACGATGGTCTTCCCGTCTTCGGCGATCATCTCGTGCACCTCCGCGGGCGTCCGCGTCGTGATCGTTCCCGACCGCGTCGTGAACCCGATCTCCTCGATGCACCGACAGTCGTCCACGTCGGCGTCGTAGTCCATGCTCACGCACGCGACCTCGTAACTCGCCATGTCAGGGACTAGGAGAGCGAGCGGGAAGAGCGTTCGGCGTCGCGCGCCGGTCGGGCGGGGGTGCGTCGCCACGGCCGGTGACCGGGACTTATCTCGCCGGCTCTCGAATTCACGCGGCGTGATAGTGGTCGCGACGGCTGACTTCGAGGTGTATCACGACGTGGTCGGGGAGCTCCGCGACCGCGGGGTGGCGTTCACGACCGTCGAACCAGATGCCGACCTCCCCGAGGAGACCGCGGTCGTCGTCACCGGTCCCGGCGAGGGCGACGAGTTCGACGGCCCCCACGTCGTGGAGGCCGAGCCGGACGCGCCACGCCGCGCGGTCGAGGCGGCGCTCGCGTACCTCCGCGGCGGCGACGGCCGGACGGTCGTCGGCGTCGACCCCGGCCGGAAGCCCGGGATCGCGGTGCTCGCGGGCGACGTCGTGGTGGCGGCGTTCCAGGTGCCGGCGAGCGAGGCCGCGGACGTCGTCCGCGAGGAGGTCGCGGACGAGGCCGACGCCGTGGTCCGCGTCGGCGACGGCGCGCGCCGCGAGGGTGCGAAGGTGATCGGCGGCCTCTCCGACGCCCGCGTGGAACTCGTCGACGAGACGGGGACGACGCCATCCCTCGGGACGGGCGCTCGCGGGATGGGGGACGTCCTCGCGGCGGTGAACATCGCCCGCACCGAGGGCGAGATCGTCGAGTCCCGCGACTTCGAACCTACCGACGGCGAGATACAGCGCGTCAAGCACCGGTCGCGAGAGCTATCGCCGGAGAACCGCGCCGTCGACACCGCGCTTGCGCGCCGCGTCGCACGCGGCGAACTCGACGTCGAGACCGCGCTCGACGAACACCGCGCGAGGGACGACGCCGACGACGCCGGGGAACGCGGCGACGAGTTCGGCGACGGCGGGTGCGACGACGAGTCCGCCAACGATGGGTGCGGCGACGACGAGTCGGGAAGCGAGGAGT